>CACYEN010000159.1 GCA_902773435.1 uncultured Lachnospiraceae bacterium
GAAAGGCTCGCGTCGACCCTGTAGCGGGTCTCGCCCATCTCGTTCATCATGTACTGGGACAGCGACCGGTAGATCAGCATCGTCGCCAGCGTAACGATGAAGGCGGGCATTTTCAGTTTACCGACCATGAAGCCGTTCAGGAACCCGAATGCGGCTCCGAGTACGAGCGCGGCGAGCAACAGAAGGAAGATGCTGTTCACATGATTATAGAGCACGATCGCGATGCCGCCGGCGAGGACGAACGAAGAGCCGACCGAGAGGTCAATGTCCCCGGTCAGGACGATCAGGCCCTGTCCGAGGGCGATCGTCCCGAGGATCGAGCTGTGCAGCAGGATGTTCGTGATGGTCGTCCAGGACGTCGCGCTGCCGTTGATGATCAGGTAGGCGACAAAAATGGCGATAAACACCACAATGAAGATATAATTGCTCCATAAGTACTTCAGTTTCTTTGTCATGTCAGGCCTCCGTTCCTCCAAGCGCTCCGGTTGAGTACATCATCACTTTCCCCTCCTCAATCTCGGAATGGGGGAGATCGGCGACGACATTTCCGTGGTAGAATACAATGCATCTGTCCGCGATCTTCTTCAGCTCCGGTATCTCCAGAGTATTCACGATGATCGTCTGTCCGGCTTCGGCGAGCTTCAGGATCAGACGGTAGATTTCCTCTTTCGCTCCGACGTCGATGCCCTGCGTCGGATTGTCCATGAGCAGAATCTTCGCCTCCGTGTCCAGCCACCTTGCGAGAATGATCTTCTGCTGGTTGCCGCCCGACAGGCTGACGATCAGGTCGTCCGACCGGTTCGCCTTGATGTTCAGCTTCTCCCTGAAGCTGTCAAAGCGCTTCTGCTCACCCTTCCGGCTGATCGACGGATTCCTCGTGTCGATCGTGTGCCTTGAAATATAGGTATTCTCGAGAAGCGTCATATCCGGGATCACCGAATTCTCCTTGCGGTTCGCGGGGATCATTCCCACGCCGCGGACCATGGCGCTGTGGATCGTCTCTTTCGTCATCGACGTGCCGTTGATCGTGACGGTTCCCCCGGCGATCGGCAGGGCACCGAAGATCGTCTGGAGCACCTCCGAGCAGCCCGCGCCCTGGAGTCCCGTGAACCCGATGATCTCACCCTTCCTGATCTCAAAGGAGACATTTTCGAATCCCCTCCCCGTAAGGCCCTCCACCTTCAGGACGACGTCGCCGAGGCCGCGCTGTTCGTAGACCTCCTCGTTGGAGTAGGTCTCGCCGACCATGTCGCGCGTGATCTTCTCAGCGTTCGTGTCGGCAATCCTGCCGGTGCTGATGAACCGCGCGTTCCGGAGCACCGTGTACTCGTCCGCGAGCGCGAAGATCTCGGGCATCTTGTGGGAAATGAAGATAAATGCTGTCCCCTTCTCCTTCAGGCTCCTGATCAGGCCGAAGAAATGCTCGATCTCCGAGTTGTTGAGCGCGGTCGTCGGCTCGTCGAGGATGATCAGCTTCGCCTTTGAGTGCAGGGCCTTCGCGATCTCGAGCACCTGCTTCGCGCCGGCGACCAGTTCCCCCGCGAGGGCGTTCGGATCGATCGGGACCCCCATCTCGTCAAAGAGCCTCTGGGCTTCGTCGATCATCGCCTTCTTGTTGAGCTTTCCGCCTTTTCCGGTGATCTCTTTCGTGAGGAAGAGATTCTCGTAGACCTTCAGGTCGTTGAAAATGTTCAGCTCCTGATGGACGAACGCGATGCCCGCTGCCTCAGAGGCGGAGATTGATCCGTTGGGAAGATCCTTTCCGTCAAACGTCACTGTCCCCTCGTCCCTCGTGTAGACGCCTGAGAGGATGTTCATGAGCGTCGACTTCCCCGCTCCGTTCTCTCCGAGCAGCGCGTGGATCTCACCCGGCTTGACGGTGAGCGAGACATCGTCCAGGACTTTTACGCCGAAAAAGGATTTTGTGATGTGTTGCATCTTGAGCAGTTCCAAAGCTGATGCCTCCCTACTCCATGAACGAAGAGCCGGGGAGTAAGCTCCCCGGCTCAGGGTGAATTGTCACTTGGGTATCAGCGATTATTCCTTCTCGTCATAGGTGCCGAACGGCTGGAATTCATCGACGTTGTCCTTATCGACGACGGAGACCGGGATGATATAATCCTTCTCGATTTCTTCGCCGTTGATGCTCTTGATCATGACGTCGACGGCTTCCTTGATCATCGCCGGGTCATAGGTGACGGAGAACAGGTCATAGCTGTCCGGTCTTGCGATCGTCTGGTGCTTGTCCTTCAGGACCGCGTACATCTCGGCAAGACCCGAGGAGGCGCAGAGAGCCTGGAGGGATTCAAGGAATTCGCCCTTCTTTGTCTCGTCGAGCGCTGCGCCGTTCAGGGACTCAAGAATGCCCATCGCGATCTCATCGTCGTGCGTAAAGATCCAGATCCTCTTGGAGGGATCGCACTGCGCGCTGCTGAACCAGGACTCGAAGAGTTCCTTGCCCGTGTCACGGCTCCAGCCGGTCGCCGCGGACTTGACGACGGAGGCGTTGATCTCATCCTCTGTCCAGCCGGCTTCCGTGAGGGCATCCCTGAAGCCCTGGGAACGGAGTTCCGGAACGGAGCTGTTGTCGCCGATCATCTCGTAGACATAGTCGTCTTTCGCAAGGCCTTCCTCAAGGAGTCTCTTGCCGGTCTCATAGCCGATACCCACGTTGTCGCCCTTGACGTTCGCGACGACACTCTCATCGAGGATATCGCTGTTGATGCAGCGGTCAAACTGTACGAACGGTATGCCGGCGACAGCGATCTTCTCAAGCGTGGACTGAAGGCCGTTGTCATAAGGAAGGATGACGATGCCCGCGAGGCCGTCCGGATTCGCGAGAAGGTCGTCTACCTGCTGGATCTGATTGTCGACATCCGTCGCCGCGTAGACCTTCGCCTCGAAAGCGCCCTCCGCGTTGATCTCCTCCGCCTTCTCCTGCGCATAGCTGAGAACGGCGCCGGTCCAGCCGTGGTCGGCACTGGGGACCATGATGGCGATCTCGTCCGCCGAAGCTGCCATTCCGAGAGACATTGTCACTGCTGCGGCCGCAATAAGTGTTACTGCCAGTTTCTTGATTGTCATAAAAAGATCCTCCTTTTAAAAATGGCATTAACAATACCCCTACAGTATAGCAGATTTGTCCATGAAAGTGGATAAAAAATATTGTGTAATTGTGCAAATACCCGGGTAAAACGTCGCGTCTCCCTCACCTGACCGCCATCCAGGCCAGGACGTGGTCCGCCTGCTCAAACATCCCGCTCCGGACCCTCTCTTCCAGCTCCCCCGGCTCCAGCAGCTCGACATTCAGGTACTCCGTGCTGTCGAGCGCCTGGCCGGTGACCTTCCGGCAGTTCACGGCCCGGAACAGGTACTCGTAGTTGTCCGAGATCGTCGCGTTCGCCGGGATCGTCATCAGGTATTCCCACTCGTCCGACTCGTAGCCTGTCTCCTCCCGGAGTTCCCGCATGGCCGCGCGGAGGGCCCGCGCCACCGCCTCCTCTCCGCTTCTTAAGTCCGGCCGGCCCTCGCGGTCCCCGTCGTCGCCGCTCTCGATCCCGCCGGCCGGGAACTCCGTCGTCACCTTCCCGATTCCCTGCCGGTACTGTCTCACGCAGATATACCGCCCCGCCTCGTCCGTCGCCGCGATGACGCAGAAATCCTTCCTCGTGTAGGTGTAGAAGGGTCCCCTGACCGACCCGTCCGGCATCGTATACCAGGATTCCCTGAGGTCGATCCACTCGTTCCGGATCAGGTGTTCCGTCCTGAGTTCATGCCACCTGAGGCTTTCATCGGATCCGTTCCCTCTTCCCGCCGGAGCTCCGGGCAGGATATTGTCCCTGCCGGCTGTCATCCGAGCTCACCCCGCGCCGCAAGAAGGGCGGCTGCAATCACCTGGTCCATGTCGTAGTACCTGTATTCCCCGAGCCTTCCGCCGAAGATCACCCCTGCCTCCTTCTCCGCGAGTTCCCTGTACTTCGCGTACAGCTTCCCGTTCTTCTCATCGTTGACCGGATAGTAGGGCTCGATGCCCGGCTTCCACTCCGAGCTGTACTCCCTGGAGATGACGGTCTTCGGGAGCTCCCTCCCCTCCCCGTCGCGGCCGAACTCAAACCACTTGTGCTCGATGATGCGGGTCCAGGGGGTCTCCCCGTCCGTGTAGTTGACGGCGGCATTTCCCTGGAAATTCGGCATGTCGAGCACCTCCGTCTCAAACCGCACGGACCGGTACTCGAGCGCCCCGAGCGCGTAGCCGTAGTACTCGTCAACCGCGCCGGTGTAGAGGACGCGGTCCGCCGAGGCGGCAAGCGCGTCCCTGTCCCCGAGGTAGTCGACGCCGCACCTGACTTCGATGCTGCCCGGCAGGTCCGCCGCGTCCAGCATCCTTCCGACCATCCCGGTGTAGCCGCCGACCGGAATGCCCTGGTAGAGCGCGTTGAAGTAGTTGTTGTCAAATGTCAGCCTGACCGGGAGCCTCCGGATGATGAACGCGGGCAGCTCGGAGCACGGCCTTCCCCACTGCTTCTCCGTGTAGCCCTTAATGAGCTTTTCGTAGATGTCCGTCCCCACGAGCGAGATCGCCTGCTCCTCGAGATTGCGCGGCTCCGTAATACCGGCCGCCTCCCTCTGCTCCGCGATCTTCGCCGCCGCCTCCTCCGGCGTCACGACGCCCCACATGCGGTTGAATGTGTACATGTTGAAGGGCAGGCTGTAAAGTTCGCCCCTGTAGTTCGCGACCGGGGAATTCGTGAAGCGGTTGAAGACCGCGAATGAGTTCACGTAGTCCCAGACCTCGCGGCTGTTCGTGTGGAAGATGTGGGCTCCGTAGGTGTGGACCTGGATGCCCTCGATCTTCTCCGTGTAGACATTTCCGGCTATGTGGTCCCGCCGGTCGATGACGAGCACCTTCTTTCCACGCGCGGCGGCTTCCCTCGCGAAGACGGCGCCGAAGAGACCGGCGCCGACAATCAGATAATCATAGTGTGCACTCAAGCTGAGATTTCCTCCCGAATCATGCAAGTTTCAGTACTTCCGTCTTTTCAAACCCGGCATTCATGTCGAAAGCCGCGACGAACGACCCGCCCGCCAGATAGAACGTATCCCCGATGTAGAGGCCCCGCATGCTGCTGTAATCCACCTCGCCCTGGAGCGAGTCCTCAAAGAAATCGTAGAGCAGCACGCGCTCAAACCGGTTCTCTTCGTCGACGGAATAGAGAAGGTAGTGGTCCTCCACGAAGAATCCCGTCAGTCTCTTTCCCGCGTCGGCGAAGATCGACTTGTAGTTGTCGAGCGCCGGGCACCAGGTGATCCTGTCGATCACGCTTCTCGAGATCTCCCTGACGTCCGTCGGGTCCGACGTGTCGAAGAGCGAGAGCTTGAGGCCGGTCGTCGAACCGGTCTGCTCGTTCGCCTCGTAGCCGAGCCCGAGCAGCAGGTTCTCACCGAACGGGTGCAGGTAGGCCGAGAATCCCGGGAGCTTGACCTCCCCGGTGATCACCGGATGGGCCGGGTCCTTGAGATCCACGGTGAACAGCGGGTCCGTGTTCCTGAACGTCACGAAGTATCCGGTGTCCCCCATGAACCTCGCGGACTTGATCTCCTCGCCTTCCGCGAGGTCCAGGAGGCAGCCAACCCGCTGCATGCCGGTGTCCAGCACATAGATCGCGTTGTGGCGGACCCACCTGTCCTCGTCGTAGTAATCGAATCCGAAGATATCGCTCAGGAATTCCAGGACCTCGCCTCTGACGGACCCCTCGTAGGTCGTCAGCACCCGGAGATACCCGTTGTACTCGTCGATGGAAAACGTATCGTTCACCTCGCCGCGCAGCCTCCCCGCCGCGACGCCGCTGATCTCTCCTCCGTCGAAGGAGAACTTCACGATCTCCGTCCTCGGGTTGTAGGTGTCATAGTCGACGTTGACGGCGTAGAAGCTCTCCGCGCTCACGTAGAGCTGTTCGGCGCCGGACAGAAGGATCTTGTAGTCCCTCACCTTTCCCGGCGCGCCGGGATCGACGGAAGTGGCGATCATATAGTCGTTGTTCGTCACGATTCCCGGTATGCAGACGTGGTCGGCCGAGGCGTCCGCGCCGCCGACCGAGGGGACCATATCGCTTTCCTCGTAGGTGCTCCTGACCATCGGGTACCACCTCGAGAAGAGATAGAGCATGCCGCCGTACATCCGCGCCTGCGTATAGAGGCCGCTCTGTTCGACGGTCCCGGTGAGGACGGGATGCCCGGGGTCGGAGATGTCGTACGTGACAAGCGTCGTCACGCAGTCGTTCGCGTCGTTTCCGTAGAAGTAAGGGCTGTCCTCCGACTCCTTCCTCCCCGAGCAGATGACGTGGAGAAGGCTCCCGTTCACGAAGAACTCCTCCGCCCCGGGCATCTCCTTCCCGAGAACGTCCCCCGGGTGGACCGAGGACAGGACTTTAAGCCCCTCCCCCGCCTTCACGATCACGAGGTCCCTGTGCTCTTTCAGGATATAGATATTCCTGCCGTCCGTCTTGACGACGTCGGCTTCGTCGACGCCCTCGGTCCGGACGTTCGTCTCCGAGTAGGACTCTCCCGCGCCGGTGTCCATCTCCGCCGCCGGGACGGTATCCGCCTTCGCCACGGCTCCGGCGACGCCGGTACTGTTGTCGTACATGATGTCCTCCGCGGCGTCCTCCACCATGTACACGTCTTCGTAGTAGTAATGCCCGCCCCCTGCCGACATCACGGCGTCGTAGACCTCCCGGTAATCTTCGGCGAAGCGGATCCTGCTCACGGCGACGTCCCCGCCTCCCTCCGGGACTAACGCAGCGGTTTCCTCCTCCGCGGGCTCTTCCGCTTCTTCGGCCGCCCCGGCAGAAGGCACGCTTTCAGCCTCCGGGAGGGCAAAGGGAATCTCCGCCTCCCCGATCTCGGCCTGCGCCTGGCTGATCGCCTCCTCGATGCGGGATTCCGCCTCGGCGATGATCTCATTGATCCTGCTCTCGGTATCATTATCCAGGGCATAAACCGGCGTTCCGGTCACGACTCCGCCCGCCAGCGTGGTGATGACGGCCAAAGCCGCCGCGGCCGCTCTTCTTCCTCTTCTCATCATCCTGTTCTCCTTATCTCAAAATGCCAGTTGACCGTTCCGACAAAGCTTCCCCCGGCGGCGGTTCTCCATTCCTTCATACCCCTTCTCCGGGAACAGGACCGGACCCGTCTTCACGCCGCCGGGCGCTTTCCCATAATGACAGCGCCCGGGCGCGAAGCGTCACCGGAAGATGGAAAATCGGTTCCGCGCGCCGGGCCGCCTGTCCGGCCTCTGCCCGGCGCCCCGCCGGCTTTTCAGTCGGAGCACATCCCCTCACAGCTCGAGATAGTATGGGCAAATGTCCTCGTAATGCCCGTCCTTCATCCTGAATCCCCCCGGGATCGTCCCGAGCCGGACAAAGCCGAGGCGCTCGTAGAGATGCCTCGCGTGGATGTTTGAAGCGACCACGGCGTTGAACTGCATCACCCTGAACCCGTACTCCCTGCTCTTCGCGACGGAGTCCGAGACCAGCTTCTCCCCGATGTGTTCCCCCCTTGAGTCCCGCTCCACCGCGTAGCTCGCGTTCGAGATGTGTCCGCATCTCCCCACGTTGTTGGGGTGAAGGATGTAGAGGCCGGCGATCCTCCCGCTGTCCGGATCCTCGGCGATACCGCAGCAGGTCTGGGCTCCGAAGAAGGCTTTCCCCCCCTCCGAGTCCAGCAGCTCCTCCTGGGGGAAGGCGATGCCGTCCTCCACCACCTGGTTCCAGATCCGGATCATGTCCGGCAGGTCTTCCTCCCTGTATTCTCTGATGACAAACGACATACTGCCCCTCCGTGTCGAAAATACCGTACCCCGGCCGCGTCCGGCCGGGGAAAAGTGCGCGTCTTCTCCCGATGGCATGGTTTGGCGAAGGTTCCGCCTCAGGCGAGCACAAGAGTCGCGGTCAGCGCGGCCCCGCAGATAAAGCCGCCCGCGTGCGCGGTCATGTTGATCCGCCTGTTCGCGAAGCCGTAGGCCGCGTTGATGATCAGCGTGTATAAGATCGCGGAGGACGAGACCGACGTCCTCACCTGGGGCATCAGCGTCAGCATGAGCCAGGCGCCGAGGAGCCCGAACACCGCTCCCGACGCGCCCGCCGACACGGAATACCGGCCCTTCTTCATCTCCACGAGCCAGGTCGCGGCGTTCCCCGCGATTCCCGACAGCAGGTAGAGGAGCAGGTACTCCCTCCATCCGAAGAAGCGCTCGAGCGCAGGTCCGAGATTGTACAGCGAGTACATGTTGCAGATGATGTGAAATACCCCGAAATGCACGAACATCGCGGTGATCAGCCGGTACCACTGGCCCTCCCGGACCTTCGGGACGTAGAAGGCGCCGAACCGGATGGCGGTGTCCGTCTTCTCGCTCCCTCCCGCGAGCGTCTCAATCACGTAAACCAGAATGTTGATGCCGATAATAGCCGCAGTAACGTACGCGTTCCTGAACATTTTCTTCCCCCCAAAGACGCGCGGCCGGGAATATCTTCCCCGCCGCGCGGAAATCTCCTGTTCCGTCCTTCCCAGCTGTCCCGGTATTCACGTCCCGCATTTCCCGCCTTTCCGGCCGCGGGCTCCGCTTTATCTCATCCTGTCGAGAATCCGGGCGTTCCGGAGTGTCTCTTCCTTTGAGACGAGCGGAGTCTCCCCGTCCGTGATGCATCTTCCGAGCTGCTCGATCTCGAGCATGTAGTTGTCCGGGCAGAAGACCGTGCAGCGGGTCTTCTCCTCATCCAGCAGCTCCACGTTGTTGACGTCTGCCTTCACGGACACGTAGAAGTAGACGATTCCCCTGCAGTTGAAATTGCAGGGAACGTCGATCCTGCCCTTCTCCCCGACGATGCTGTAGAAGCCCTCCGCATAGCTGTTGAGGGAAGAGTACCCCGTCGCGAGCGTTCCGTCGGCATACTTCAGGATGAATACGTTCGCGGCATCGACGCCCTGTTTCTCATTCATCTCCTTGAATGCCGCCACCTCTTCCGGCTCCTGCCCCGTGAGGTAGCTGATGGCGCTTATATTATAGCACGCCATGTCGTAAAAAGCACCGCCGCCGAGGCTGCTGTTCATCCGGATATTCGTCATGTCGTCGAGCAGGCACGTGAGATGGGATTCCAGGTACTTGACCTTCCCGATCGTCCCCGCGTCGATGACGCTCTTAGCCTTCTGAATCAGCGGGCTGTGCCTGTAGGCGAAGGCTTCCATCAGGATGACGCCCTCCTGCTCGCACACGTCGAACATATACTTCGCTTCCTCCGCATTCATGGCAAGCGGCTTCTCGCAGAGGATGTGCTTCCCGGCCTTCGCGGCCTTCTCCACCCAGGCGCAGTGCTCCGTATTCGGGAGCGGGATGTACACGGCCTCGACCTCGCTGTCCGCGAGCAGCTCATCGTAGGACCCGTAGGCCTTCTTCGCTCCAAACTGCTCCCTGACGGCTTCCGCTTTCTCCAGGCTCCTGCTTGCCACCGCGTAAAGCTCCGCGTTCTCCGCCAGAAGAAGGCCCGGAATCGTGCGCACCTGCGCGATCGAGGCACAGCCGATAACACCCCATCTGATCTTTCTTCCCATTATCAGTCCTCCTCTCTTTTTGAAATACGACTTTGATGAAACCCAATGCGGACAGCTTCTTCACACAAGCTGTCCGCACATAGAGTCATACCGTCACCATATGAAAAACTGTTATATTACCTGAGGTCTCCCTCCACGAACTCCCTCATGCCCTGGAAGATCAGATATACGGAGGTCGCCCCGGCGTCCTGGTGGCCGATCGCTCTCTCCATGAGGGATTTCGCGCGGCCGAATTTCGCGACGTAGTTCTTCGTGTTCTCCATGCCGGTCCTCGCGCCTTCCTCGGCGGCCCTCAGGATCTCGATCAGGCTCCCGCCCCTTGCGGCCTCCATCGCGTCGACCGCCGGCGACAGGGCGTCGACCATCGTCTTATCCCCGACCTCGGCCTTTCCTCTCTCCTGGATCGCCCTGAGGCTCTTCTTCTCCATATCGATGAGATCATCCCCGGTGAGGATTTCCTCGGGCTCTGAGTCCTTCGCCCCCGCGAGATACAGGCTTCCGAAGATCACGCCCGACGCGCCGCCCATGGACATCAGCATCGCCTGGCCGGCAGCCCCGAAGAGATCATAGACGTTCTTTTCGTCTTCCATCTTAAGGAGCTTCCTCTTCGCCTTCTGCATGCCGCCCGCCATGCCGATCCCGTGGTCGCCGTCTCCGATCACGCTGTCCACTTCGGTCAGATAGGGCTTGTTCGCGATGATCTTATCGGCCACATAGATCAGCATGTTCCTGACGTCGTCCGCGTTGAGGGATTCAAGAACTCCCTCCCGGCTTCTTGTAATCGGGGCGGCTTCGACGTCATTTTCATCGAATTCGGGCTCCTCTTCCTCCTCCTCGCCGATATCGGCGGGAGCAGAGGCGCCGGAGAAGCTGCCCTTCGCGTAGAACGGCGAGTAGCAGGGCGCGTCGAGATACGGCTTCAGCTCGTCGTCGACGCGCAGGATCGTGATCGAGAACCCGCCCATCTCCATGCAGGTGCAGTAGGTCTTGACCTCGGCGTCGTACACCTTGATGCCGTCGGCCGCGAAATGCTTGTGGAGATCGTAGTAGACGATATTCAGCTCGAGGAGCGGGGTCGCCCCGAGGCCGTTTACGAGGACGGCGATCTCGTCGCCCGACTTAAGGCCCATCTCCGCCTTGAGCTCCGCGTACATGCGGTCGACCAGCTGGTCGGCCGGCTTCATCTTCGTGCGCTCGATACCGGGCTCCCCGTGAAGGCCCATGCCGAACTCGATCTCGTCGTCGCCGAGCTCGAACGTCGGCTTGTCGTTGCCCGGGAGTGTTCCCGGTGACGTCGCCACACCGATCGTGTTGATGTTGTCCCTCGCCTTCTCCGTCAGGCGGAGGACCTCGTCGAAGTCGAGGCCCGCGTCGCAGGCCGCGCCGGCGACCTTGATCACGAACACGTCGCCGGCGATGCCGCGGCGGTCGGTAATTCTCTCCTTCGGGGCGGACGCGCAGTCGTCCCAGACGCGGACGTGCGCCGTACGGATCCCGTCGGCCGCACAGAGCTCCTCGGCCATGTCAAAATTCAGGTTGTCGCCGGCGTAGTTGCCGTAGACGAACAGGACGCCCCTGCCCTGGTCCACCGCCTTCGCGGTCTCGTAGATCAGCTCCGGGTTCGGGGAGGCGCAGATGTTGCCGCTCGCGACCGCGTCCGCGAGTCCCGCGCCGCAGTAGCCCGTGAACAGCGGCTCGTGGCCGCTGCCGCCGCCGATAACGAGCGCGACTTTGTCCTTCCTCGCGCCCCTGTAGCGGATCGCGTTATACTCCCCGATCCTCTTGTAGTATCTCTTATAGGCCGACACGTAGCCGCTGAGCATCTGCTCGACGACATTTTCGACGTCGGAATTCAGAATCTTCTTCAGTGCCATGGTTCGTATACCTCCGATTGATATTCTGATGAAACTCCTGCTCTTAACCGACCTTGATCTTTCTCGCTCTCTTCTCGCGGACGATCTCGGAGATCGAGCTGAAGGAGATCGCGATGACGACGACGAAGCCGCTGACGGCTGACTGCCAGTAGACGTTGACGCCGTAGAGGACGATCATGTTCTGGATGATGCCGATGATCGCCGCGCCGATCAGGGCGCCGGCGGGATTGCCGATACCGCCGTTCAGCGAGACGCCGCCGATGACGGAGGAAGCGATCGAGTTCATCGGCCAGTTCTCGCCGATCGCCGACTGCGAGGAGCCGAGACGCGCGACGTAGAGGATTCCCGCGAGGGCGGAGATGAAGCCGACGAGCGAGTAGATCAGCACGCGGATGCGGTCGACCCTGATGCCGAGGATCTTCGCCGCCTCGCGGCTGTTGCCGATCGCGTAGATGTAGCGCCCGGTCTTCGTCCTCTTCACGAGGAACAGGATCAGCACGAGCACGATGATGCAGAAGATGAACGGCATCGGGACCGGTCCCAGGGCTCCCTTGCCGAGGAAGTAGATGTTTTCGGGGATTCCGGTGATCGCCTTGCCCTTCGTCAGGACGAGGTTGATGCCGCCGTACACGCCCTGCATACCGATGGTGGCGACCATCGAGTTCAGGCGGAGACGGGTGATGATGAGGCCGTTGATCGCGCCGAAGAGGAGGCCGCAGATAAGCGCGATGAACAGCGACAGCCATGAGTTCCAGCCCCACTGCACCATCATGATACCGGAAAGGATGCCGCACAGGGAGGCGATCTTGCCGACCGACAGGTCGAGCTCGCCGATCAGAAGCAGGAGCGACTGGGCGACGCCGATCATTCCGATGAACGCGAGGTCGCGGGCCAGCGACTGCAGGTTGTAGATATCAAGGAAATAAGGCGACGTCACGCTCGCGATCACGATCATCGCGACGAGCACGAGGCCGATTGCCGTCATGTTGCTCTTTCTCAGCGCGTTTACGAACGCGTTTCCGGATTTTGCTTCGTTATTCATAATGTGATCCCCCGCTCTCCTTATTTGCTCACGCCGATGATCGCGCTTAAGATATCCTGTTTCTCAGCCGGCGCGTTGAACTCGCCGACCTTTCTGCCGTTGTACATGGCTATGATCCGGTTCGCGCATTTCTGGACCTCGTCCATCTCGGAGGAGATCAGTATGATCCCGACGTTCTTCTCCTCCGCAAGCTGCTTCATCAGCTTGTAGATCTCGGTCTTCGTCCCGACGTCGATACCCTTGGTCGGCTCGTCGAACACGAGGACTTTCGGATTGCAGCACATCGCGCGGCCGATGATGACCTTCTGCTGGTTGCCGCCCGAGAGGAACTGGATCTGTTTGTCCGTATCCGGCGTCTTCACGTCGTAGGTCTCGATGACCTCCTGCGCGAGCTGTTCCTCTCCCTTCCTGGAGATGCTGAGTCCGCTCTTCAGCGAGTCAAGCGTCGCCATGGAGATGTTTTCCCGCACGGAGAGAACCGGAAGAATGCCCTGCTTCTTTCTCTCCTCGGGGAGATAGATGAAGCCGTTGCTGACGGAAAAAGAGGTGTCCCCGAGCTTCCATTCTTTCCCGTCGATCGTGACGGAGCCCGCGTACACTGGAAGGTAGCCGAAGATTCCCTGCATCAGCTCGCTCCGCCCGGCGCCGACGAGGCCCGAGAATCCGAGGATCTCCCCTTTCTTCAGCTCGAAGCTGACGTCCGTGAACGCCTCGCCCGTCAGGTTTTTCACCTCCATGAGGACTGAATCGGAGACCTTTTCCGACAGGAATGTCTGGTTCTGGTCCAGCTCCCTGCCCGTCATCTGCTTGATGACCCAGGGGACGTCCACGTCATGGATGTCGGCGTAGGCCACCTTCTTTCCGTTCCGGAATACCGTGATCACGTCGCTCAGCGCGAAGATCTCCTCGAGCTTGTGGGAGATGAAGATGATGGCCTTATTCTCTTCCTTGATATGTTTTATGATCTCGAACAGTATCTGCGTGTCGTTGGTGGTCAGCGAGGTCGTCGGCTCGTCGAGCATGAGCACCTCGTACTCCTCGTGCACCGTCGCTCTCGCGATCTGGAGCAGCTGCTGCGAAGATACTGAAATATCCTTAACCAGCGCGTCCGGCTTGACCGGGATGCGGAACTTCTCGAGCAGCGGGATCGCCGCCTTCTGGAGCTCCTTCTGGTTGACCAGCCCCTTGAAACCGGATTTCTCATAGGGCAGAAACAGATTTTCCGCCACGGACATATAGCCGAACAGGTCGATCTCCTGCGGCACATACGCCACCTTGTCAAACAGTTCCCTATTCTTCAGCGCGTCCTCACCATCGATCCTGACGCTTCCCTGTTCCGGAGTGTACACGCCCGTCAGGCACTTGATCAGCGTGCTCTTTCCCGCTCCGTTCTCACCGATGATGGCATGGATCTGACCGGGTTCAAAGGAAACGTCCACAGAGTCCAGGGCCGTGACGCCCGGGAACACTTTCGTAATTCCACTTGCCTCCAAAACCTTCATAGTCATACCCCTTCCGGAAAAAAGGGGGCCTGTGACTTGGGTCCTTCCAGTCACAAGCCCCGCTTTTACTCAAGTATTCTCTTTGGGTTCGCGTATAATGCGATTACTGGGAAACCATCTCGATCCACTCGTCGATGTTGGTCTCGTCGATGTAGGCGATACCTGTGTCGACCTTGGCCGGGATTTCAACGCCGAGGCTTGCCTGCCACATCATGAGGACAGCCATGGAGCCCTGCATCTGCGGGATCGTGGAGGATGTCGCCGTGATCGTGCCGGACTTGACATAGTTGAGGATCTCAATCAGGTTGTCCATGGAGACGAACTTGACTTCTCCGGCCTTGCCGGCTTCTTCGATGGCTGCCGCCACACCGGAGCCGCACGCGTCGCAGTTGAGGAAGCCCTTCAGATCCGGGTTGGCTGCCAGGACGGCCGCCGCCTGCTGCTGGGCTGTCTCGATGTTGTCGTTGTCGATGCCGCCGTCGACGACTTCGATCTGCGGATACTTCGCAAGAGCATCAAGGTGAGCCTGATATCTCTCGGCATGGTTCGGGGCTGACGGGAATCCCTGCATGACAGCGACCTTGCCGCCCTCTTCGCCAAGGATCTCGACGAGCTTCTCGGAAGCGAGCTGAGCCTGCTCCTTGAAGTCATTGCCTACGCTCGTAAGTCCGCTGCCTTCCGGCGACGGAGCGTCGAACAGGATGACCGGGATGCCCTGTGCCTGGATCTCTTCGATAACAGCCTTGCTGCCTTCGTAGTCAACCGGGTCGAGAGCGATGCCGTCCGGATGAGTGGCGGCCGCCTGCTCAAGGGTGGTGTTCTGCTCGACAACGTCAGAGATCTGCGGAGCGCGGTAGTCGATCTTCACCTCGACGCCGAGCTGCTCGGAGAGGACTTCCGCCTGAGCGACGGCGCCCTTGTTGACCTCGTCGAACCAGGCATGGACGCACTTCGGAACGACAACGAATGTCAGGCCGTCAGCGGCGCTGACTGCCATGGATCCGAACATCACGGTTCCGAGAACAGCCGCTGCTGCGATAACTGCAAAACTTTTTCTCATCTCTTTTTCCTCCGTTGGAAAGTGGATTTTTCGCGACACTTTTATTATAAAAGTGAACCTTTATCGTGCCAATGTGAATAAATTTAGAATGGGTGTGAAAGTTTTTAGGTCTTGTCCGGGTCCGGTCATTCCATCGTGATAATCTCGTCCGCGATATCCCCGACGTCCTCCTCTCTCGCCTTCACGATGACGACTGCGGTCCCCCTGTTCGCGAACCGCCTGATGTAGGACTTGACGAGCGTGACCCCGTACATGTCGCACTGGGCGAAAGGCTCGTAGAGAATAAAGACGCCCGGATTGAACAGGTACCACCTCTCGAGCAGCATGGAGATCCGCCCGTTGTCGTCCAGCCGGTCCGCGTACTCGCCCATTCCCGCGGCGCTGAGCTCCGGGTTTCCGCTCCCCAGACGGGTGAGCCCCGGCTTGTTGAGCGTGTAGTCGGCGGAGGACAGCTTCATGAGCGAGGGCAGGAGCACGTTCTCCCCGACCGTCATCCGCCGGAAGAGCTCCGTGTCGCCCCTCAGGTCCATGACCGACACGATCCGGCTCCGGATGTACTGCTCCGGATCTCCCTGCCGAAGCATCGGCCAGCCGTCGATCCAGGGCTCCCCGCTCACCGTGTCCCTCCCGGACAGGTTCATGAAGATCCTCTCTTTCTCCCGCCTGTCAGGGACGAGCAGAGCGGTGACCGTGCCCGCGCGGAACACGAGGTCGGCCTTCCTTCCCTCGCGGATGACCAGGTTCTTGACCCGGTACCGGACCGGGGCCCCGTCCGTCGCAAGGGTCTGCTCCTGGATGTAGAGGTCCAGGGTCTTCTTCCGCCCCTCGAGCGTGTTGCCGAGCAGGAACCGGCCCAGCTGTTCACTGTCCGTGATGTAATCTTTCCGGCATTTCTTGACGATTCTTCCCCTCCGCATGATGATGTACCTGTCGGCCAGCTTCTCCATCACGCGGTAGGTGTTGCAGCTGATCAGCGCGCATCCGCCGAAGGCGAGGACGGTCTCCCGGATCTTTGCCGCGTAGGCCTCCACGTCGGAATCTGTCATCCCCTCGCACTCGTCCTCGACGAGCAGGATCTCCGCGCCGCTCCCCGCGGCCCGGACCAGGTCCACCATCCGCTTCTCGAGCTCCGGGAGCTCACTGAGGCGCCTCTGGACGTCGACGGGAAATCCCAGGGTCTTCATCCCCTCCTCCGCCTTCGCGGCCAGCTCCTTTCTTCTTCCGGGCAGCTGCAGCCAGCCGCCCCTCTGGAGTCCGATATACTCCGCGGCGGTCCAGTCCCCGATCCCGTAGTTTTCGGGACGGATCCTGTAGATCAGCTTCCGGAGCGCGGCATCACCGGCGACCTTCATGCCCCTGACCGAGATATGCGAAGACGGCAGGGTCTCATCCGCGCCGCCCGCGAGCACGCGCATCAGGAGATCCCTCCCCGAATGCGACAGCCCCGGGAATCCGACGCACTCCCCTTCGAAGACGTAGAACGTCACTCTCTCGAGGCTGCTTCCCCTGCCGTCCCTGACCGTTAAGTTGTTGACTTCAAGCAGTTCCTTCTTCATAGCGAGAACTGTTCTCCGATCTCTTGAAATCCGCCGGAACCGTTATCTCGACATCCGTCCCCATGCCCTCCGTGCTGTATACGGTCACCCCGTACTCAGAGCCGAAGAGCAGCTGGATCCTCTTGTGAATATTCGGAAGGGCGATTCCGGTGTTTCTGTGCCGGCCCGGCTCCTCCTCCCCACCCCCGTCCATAAGCTGCGTCCCGGGGGCCCGGATCCTGCCGTTCAGCTTCTGCAGTTCCGCGCTGCTCATTCCCCTTCCATTGTCCGAGATCATCAGGATCATGGTCCTGCCGGTCAGTATGACTTCGATCGTAATCCGGCCGCCGCTCTTCATGTTCTCCAGGCCGTGGTAGATGGCGTTCTCGATCACCGGCTGGATGATCAGCCTCGGGATCAGGTAGTCGTAGGCCGCCTCGTCCTCCTCGTCGATCAGGACTTCCAGCGAGAACCGGTTGTTGAACCGGTAGCGCTGGATCAGCATGTAATTCTCTATATTGCTGAGTTCCTCGCGCAGAGTGACGAGATTGCTCTGGTTCCGGCTGATGCTGTACCTGAAAAATGACGACAGCGCCTCCACCATCCTCGCGATCTCCGGGTTGCCGTCGAGCAGCGCCTGTCCGCGGATTGATTCCAGCGTATTATAGAGAAAATGCGGGTTGATCTGGCTCTGCAGCGCTGTCAGCTCCGTCTGCTTGTCGTAGATCTCGGCGCGGCTCAGCCTCATGGCGCTCGAGACGGACTGGTCGATCAGCGCGCCGAGCTCCTCCTCGTAGGCGGTCCGCACCCCGCCCCGGGACATCTCGTCCGCGCCCTTCTCTCCCCCTACCATGCCGCGCAGCACGCGCTCGAATTTCCTCATCGGGAGGAGAATGCAAAGGCCCATGGCGGCGAGGACCGCGAGGTCTGGGATAAGGAGGACAAGGACCGCCCGTGACCCAGCCCCGGTCCGCGCCGCCATGAAAACCCTGAGGAGAGCGGCCCCCGCGAAGACCGCCATGACGATCAGCACGCGCTTCGAAATCTTCATGCCGGGGCCCTCACGAGTGAAGTTTCCTGTAGAGCGCAGGTTTCACGCCGACCGCCTTCGCGAACGTCTGGCTGAAATACCTGGCGTCCCTGTACCCCGTCTTCTCACCGATCGCGGCGATCGTCTCGTCCGTCTCGATCAGCATCCGTTTCGCGTTCTCCATCCTGACGGACAGAAGGTACGAGCTGAAATTCTCCCCGGTCTTCTCCTTGAACAGCACGCTGAAATAGACCGGGTTGAGGCCCACGATCTCCGCGATGTCCTCCAGCACGATCTTCTCGGAAAAATGTTCCTCTATATACTGCTTCGCGCAGCGTACCGGCCTTAAGCTCTCGCCCTCCGCGGCCTCCCTGCGCCCGGCGAGGAAAGCTTTCACCTCCTTCGTGAAAAACTGCTTCATCTGCGCGAAGGACGTGAGGTGCTGGCTCAGGCCCGTGAGCCTCTCCCGCACCGGCCGGAACTCCGCATCGTCCGTGTGGGTCGCGGACTCAAGCAGGTTCGAGAAGGCCCCGCCGAGTTCGTACCAGGCACACGGATCCGTCCCCGACCTCATGAGATCCGAACAGATGGACATGATGCATCTCTCCATCCTCTCCCCGTCGCAGCTCTCGGCTGCCGCCGTGAATTCCGCGCTCTCCTCCGGCGTCAGGATATCCGGCCTCCGCTCTGTCTCCTCGAGGGATGACGCATAGATCAGCCTCCCCGTTCCGAACCGGAGTCTCGCCGCCGCAGCCCGGGAGGCCTCCCGGACGGAGAACCGGATGTCGGAGAACTCCGTCTTCTCTCCGCCGACGCCGATCGTCACCACGTAGTTCTCGAACCTGAGCAGATGGTCCTGTATCCCGGAGAGGATCCTGCCGACGCGGCTCCTGATCTCCCTCGCCGAGTCCGACGGGTAACCGAGCACCGCGTAAAAGTGGAGATACTCTTTCTCCGCGACGAGAACCTCGGCCGCGCCGCTCATCTCGCTCTCCACGATTCCGGTCACCGTCTCCCTCACGGATTCGTCCTCCCTCGCGTCCGTCCGCCCGATATCCGCGTAGTCGAGCTTGATGTCGAGGCACTGGCAGACGTCGCCGGCAAGGGAGACGTCCTCCGCCTCCGCGGCTCCGGCGGCCTCCTCATCCAGCATCCGGTTGATGAAATGCCTGCTGATAATCCGCCGGCTCCTCGTGATCGCGTGCTCCATCTCCTCGGTTCTCTCGTGCTGGGCGGCCTCGCTGAGAAGCTTCCCCGACACCCTGGCGAGCGCCTCATTGATCTCGCGCTCGCTGACCGGCTTCAGGATATAGCCGTCCACCTCGTACCGGATCGCCTGCTGGGCGTACTCAAAATCCCGGTAGCCGCTGACGATCAGGCACTTGCAGCCGAGGCCCTCCTCGCGAACCATGCGCACGAGGTCAAGACCTGAGACACGCGGCATGCGGACATCCGTGATCACGATCTCAGGTCTCGTCTCCCTGATCAGCTCCATGGCGCGCTCGGGGTCGTCCTCGACCCCGAGGCACTCCATCCGGAGCTCATCCCAGTGTATTAACTTCTCGATCAGCTTCCCGATGCGGATCTCGTCGTCCACAATCAGGATTCTGCCGGCTTTCTCCCGCATTCCCGATCCTTTCAGCCGTAGATCTCTTCCTCGCAGATCTCAATCTCATGGAATTCCTTGCCGACGATCGCCGCCATGTCCGGATCAAGGCCGACCATGTACTCAGCCTCGAGCCATGCCCTGGCCATCTCCCTGCCCATCTCGTTGCCGATGATGAAACCGCCCATGCAGAGCACGTTGGTGTTGTTGACGATCTTGGACCTGCGGGCCTGGTAGACGCTCTCGCAGAGCGCGGCGTAGATGCCCCTGTGCTTGTTGCAGATGATGCTCACGCCCATGCCGGTTCCGCAGATCGCGATCCCGCGCTCATAGGCCCCGCTCTGAACGCCCCTCGCGACGGCTTTCGCGGCGTCCTGGTAGAGAATCGGGGCGTCGGGATTGACGTCCTCCACCTCGTAGCCCCTGTTTCTCAGGTCGTCCCTGATCGCGTTCTTGAGATCGTACCCCATCTGGTCCGCGGCCATAATCACTTTCATCGTCTCTGTCCTCCTTAGTGTGCTTGTGCCAGTTCGTTCTGCTTCTTTTCCACGATTCCCTTCACGAAAGCGAGGGATTCCTTAAGCATCCGGTCCATCTCCGCGTCGTCCGTCCCTGCCGGGAGCATGTCTCTCCAGACGCACCCGCCGACCGTCGCGACGGTCCCTCCGCTCCAGACAAGGGGCTCAAATGAGAGGCACCGGTCGTAGCCGATCCCGGCGAGCGCGCCGAACGCGTCCTCCCAGGGCATGAACCCCGGCTGCGGGAGCCGGCGGTTGTTGGAGCCGAGGTGGTAGTGCATCAGGCGCTCCTTTCCGACGGTCCGGATGGCGGCGGCGATGTCATTTTCCTCAATCATGCTGTGAAAAATGTCCAGAATCACGTTGACGTTCGGGTCGTCGACCATCCGGACGAGCTTCATCGCCTCGTCCGCCGTGTTGAGCATGCAGGTCTCAAAGCGGTTTACGACTTCCATGTTCCAGCTGACGCCCAGGTCGCCCGCCGCCCTGCCGATGACCCGGAGGGACTTCGCGGCCTGCTCGAACAGCTGCTCCTTCTTGTCCGCGTGTTCAAAATCCCCCCACGCGCCGTAGTTGTCGCCGGAGAAATTGCGGATGCCAAGCCTGTTGAACGCCTCGAGATAGCGGAGCGATTTCTCGACCGCCCTCTCCCTCTCGCCCTCGTCGAGCGCGGCGACGTCCATATCCTTCCCGAAGCCGCCCGTCGCGTAGAGCTCGATGTCGTACTCCCTGCAGGCGGCGAGGATCTCGTCGATCTCCGGCTTCTCCATGTAGAGCATGCGCCCGAAGACGATCTCGAGGCCGTCAAATCCGCACCTGCGGGCGCGCTCGATGTACTTCGGGTAGTCATTTCCTTCCCAGTTCTTATTCCAGTAGCAATAGCAGATTCCGTACTTCACTTTTCCTGCCTCCGTACATTACCGGTGTACATCAATCCAACAGCGGGCGCGGTCCGCGCCTCTTTTCAAAAAGCGCGGGATCCTTCCGGATTCCGCGCCTCTTTTCGTGTCGCGCGCGCACCGCGGGCGCAGGCGCCCCGCGCACCGCGCACGGAACTTATCTCGCCTGGTCGTATTCGACGAAGCGGTCGACCTTCGGCTGGGACGCGCAGCCCTTGACGAATTCGTTCGAAAGGAACGCGTCGATCATCTCCTCGCGGTTCTTCGAACCCGTCGTGAACGCGCCCATGCAGGCGATGTTCGCGTCGTTGCTGAGACGCGCGCGCTCTGCCGAGTAGACGTCGGAGACAAGAGCGGCGTAGGCGCCCTTGACCTTGTTGGCGGCAATGGAGACGCCGATTCCGGTTCCGCAGAACAGGAGTCCCCTGTCATACTCGCCGGCCGCGACGGCTTCCGCCACACTGATCGCGACATTGGCGTAGATCGGGTCCTCGCTTCCGAAGTCCTTCACCTCGCCGTAGCCCTTCTTGGCGATATAGGCTATCGCCTGCTCCTTCACTTCCTGTGCATTCGGGTCGCATCCGATCGCAATCTTCATAGATTCATCCTCCTTGTGATAGATCATAATAAATCCAGTGTCTTTCCCGGAATACCGGTTCTATACACAGTTTCACCTTGTCCCGCGCGTCAGGCTTCGTTCTCCCTCCAGGTCCTGATCGCGTCGCGGATCAGCGCGTTGAAATTCTCCGCGTCCCAGGCACTGCGTCCGACGAACAGCCCGTCGATATCCTCCTGGACAATCAGCTCGTTGGCGTTGCCCGGGTTGACGCTTCCGCCGTAGAGCACCGGGATGGAGGCGCCCTCCTCCCCGAAGATCTCCTTCAGGGTCTCCCTGATGACGTGGTGCTTCTCCTGCGCGTAGGCCGACGACGCGGGCTTCCCGTTCACGCCGATCGCCCAGACCGGCTCGTAGGCGACCCAGATCTTCGGGATGTACGCGGGGCTGACGTCCCTGAAGCCCATGATGAGCTGGGTGCGGAGCACCTCGTCGCTCACGCCGAAGTCCTTCTCCTCGCCGGTCTCACCGATGCAGAGCAGGGCGATAAAGTCGTGGGAGAGGGCGGCTTTCACCTTCAGGTTCATCATCTCGTTCGTCTCCCCGAACACATGGCGCCGCTCGGAGTGGCCGAGCTCCACGATCTTAAGCCCCAGCTCCCGGAGCATCAGCGGGGAGATCTCGCCCGTGAACTGTCCCTGCTCCTCCCAGCACATGTTCTGGGCGCCAAGAAGGATCAGGTTCTGATCGATGAGGCCCGAGGCGCGGTCGAGCGACGTGTAGGACGGGATGATAAACGTCGTGAACACGTCCCTGTCGAGATCGGCCGTCAGCTCCTGCAGGCGCCCGAGGTATTCGATCGTCTGGGCTACATTCTTGTACATCTTCAGATTGGAACCAAAATACAGTTTCTTCTTCATCACTTCCTCCTCTTCCCGGCAGACTCCGTGAATGCGCTTAAAGCGGCGCTACTCCGAACCCGTTGCAGATTCCGTCGATGCGGACCCCTGAGGCGCA
>CACYEN010000160.1 GCA_902773435.1 uncultured Lachnospiraceae bacterium
CCCGGGTCTTTAACCCGGGTCTTTAACCTTGGTATTTAACCCTGGTCCGCAGCGGGCGCATCGGGCCATCCCCGCACGATTTCCGTCATTTCGGTCAGCGAATCAAGAATCAGGTCCGCCGCCGCGCGGACATCTTCCGAGGGCTGCTCCTGGTCGGGTATCATCACCGCCATGCATCCGGCGGCTTTCGCCCCGAGAATCCCGACGCGGCTGTCCTCGAAGACGACGCATTCCCCGGGATCGGCACCGGCGGCCGCGGCCGCCCTGAGGAAGATCTCGGGATCGGGTTTGCTCTTACCGGACTCGCTCCCGCAGACGGAGGCGTAGAGCCAGCGGTCCACGCCCGTATCCCGCCAGTAGCCCTCGGCGATGTCTCGCGCCGTTCCGGTCGCCACGACGATGCGGATATTTTTATCGCGGAGAACCTGAAACAGTTCAAAAACCCCGGGTTTGACGGGCACACCTTCCTCGCGGATCCGCTCACTCATGTGGGCGTAGCGGACTTCCCGGATGTCCCAGTAGGGGGCATCGCTCCCGAACATTTCCGCAAATGAGACGGCGTTGTCGCGGGCACTGCGGCCGTGGAAGCGGTAAGTCTGTTCATCGCTGATGTCGAGGCCGTACTGCCTGCAGGCGGCCTGCCACGCCTCGGTAGAGAAGCGTTCGGTGTCGTAGAGGGTGCCATCCATGTCAAAGAGCGCGGCTTTAATCATATTCTTCTTTCTTTTCTTTGCTGGGGAATGTTTGTAGTCAGGGATCACTTTCGAGGGACAATTGAGCGGCATGCCGTTCCACCGTCCGGATTGCTTTCGCGGGACGGCTGAGCGGTATGCCGTTCTGCCGTCTTTCACAGGATAATCGTTTTGGGGAAGGGCGTCAAGGACGGGGGCCCGTCGGATCCTCCGACGGATTTCGAGAGTCCGCAAACTGGTAGATTTCAAATGCGGAAACGCTCAAAAACCGGAACGATTTTTAAAAGTTTTTGAAAAGATTTTGAAGCGCCGTAGATCGCGCGCTTTCCGGTATTCATTGATGAATAAAAACGTGAGATATCTAAAAAACATCTATAAAAAACAACAAAATCATATATAGTTCTTCGATTGACACGGCGCAAAGATGAATATAAAATGTTTGTAGCGAACTAAAATGTTGTCAAAAATGCACAATTACTCAGGAAATTGCTCAGACAGTTTTCCGATGAAGGTGGTATACAAGTCACATTTTAAGGAGGTATTTACCGATGAAAAAACCTTTACTTGGAATTCTGGGCCTCTCAGATGGCGATGCTGCAGCCCACAAAATGCTGGCTCCCATCGTCCAGAAACAGATCGATGTTGTCGTGGATGTCCTGAAGAAGGACGGGCGTGTGGACTTTATCGTTGCCAGTGATATTGTTCACAGTGACAAGACAGCCAAGAGCCTTGCGGAAGAACTGAAGAACCAGGGTGTCGACGGAACAATCTTCGTTAATGCCGTGTTCGCATTTCCTGTATTCAGTGTGATCGCCGCGAAGTATGGCAAGGGCCCGTATCTTCTCGCGGCACCGATCTATCCGGATTGGCCCGGAATGGTTTCCATGCTTGCCGCCGGTGGCGGCCTGGATCACGAGGGGATTGACCACTTCCGCGTAGCGGGCGACTTCCATGCACCGGAAGTGCTTGAGAAGATCGTTACATTCGCGAAATGCGCGATGGTCGTCAGCCGCCTGCACGGGCAGAAATACGGCCTGATCGGGGGCAGGAGCCTCGGAATGTACAGCACCACCGTCTCCATGCAGGACTGGATGGAGAGATTCGGCATCGATGTCGAACACATCGACCAGCTGGAGATCGTCCGCAGGGCGGAGGATGTTCCGGAAGAGCAGGTGGAGAAGGCCTTCAAGTGGCTGACCGACAATGTCGGCTGCATCGAGTACAACGGCGGTTCATTCACGCCGGAGAAGCTGAAGACGCAGATTCGCCACTACGAGGCGACCAAGAGCATTGTCCGCGACAATGAGCTGGACTTCATCGGCGTGAAATGTCACTATGAAATGAGCGCCCACTACTGCACACAGTGCCTGAGCGCGGCATTCCTGAATGACCCGTACGACTGGGACGGCCCGCATGATCCGATCGTATGCGCCTGCGAGGCCGATTCGGACGCGGCACTGACGATGCAGATCCTGAAGATGCTCACCGGCGATCCGGTCATTTTCATGGACGTCCGTCACTGGGATCAGGAGAACGGCGTCATGGAATTCTGCAACTGCGGCTCACAGTCCACCTACTATGCCGACGCGAACGAGGACTTCAAGGAGAACCTGAAGAAGGTCACCCTGTACCCGGCGCTGGATCTCTATCCGGGAGGCGGATGCCACGTCAACCTTCAGACAAAGCCCGGCAAGGCGACCATCGCAAGACTCTGCAGAAGAAAGAAAGACGGCGAGACCAGATATTACATGACCATCATCCCGACTGAGTTCGTGGCGCTCCCGAAAGAGAGAGAGGCCCTTACGACGAAGGAATGGCCGCATGTGTTCGCGAAGCTCCCGTTCGACCACCAGGTTTTCCTCAACAGGTTCGGCGCGAACCACTGCCACGCGGTGTACGGCGATCACGTCGAGGAACTGAAGATGATCTGCAGGATGCTCGGCGTCGACGTCGAGATGTATGAGTAACCCTGGCGCAGCCAGATAACAACCAGTGCTCTATTTGTTTCCCGGCCGGAACAAATACCAATACAAGTGAGTAACCCAACAAAAATGAAAGGAGCAAGTTTCAATGAAGAGGAAATGGTTAAGTTTGATCCTTTGCCTTGCCATGGTTGCTGCTATGCTTGGCAACTTCACCATGGTTTCCGCAGATGAGGGCGGAGAGGCTCCGGTACAGCTGCAGGCGGATGGAAGCCCTGCAAGAGATGACCTGCATTTCGCTATCATCCTTCCTTCTCTGGGCCATGAGTTCTGGAAGAACTGCCTTACTCTCGCACAGCAGACAGCTGACGCCGAGGGCATCGAGCTGACAGCTTACAACTGCGAGGACAGCTCTGACAAGTGCGCTGAGTACATTGAGACAGCGTGCAACTCAGGCATCGATGGATTGATCTTTGTCGCATACTTCGATATGGGACCGAAGTGCCTTGCTACCGCTAAGGAAGTGGGCGTTCCCGTCATCATCATCGATGCTTACATTCCGTCAATCGCTCCTGGTGAAGAGGGCTATGACAACTATCTGGCATTCATCGGACCGTCCGACGAAGAGTCCGGTTACCAGATGGCCTGCGCTCTGTTCGATGGACTTGAGCCGAACGAAGACGGCGAGAAGGTAGTTGGTGTTGTCAACGGTACAGCCGGATCCACCGTCGCGGTCGACAGACGTGCCGGCTTCGAGAGAGCTTACAAGGAATACACCGAGGAGAAGGGTGACAACATCCGTATCGCCGGTGAGGTCACAGGCGACTTCGTCCGTGACAAGTCTCAGGAAGTTACAGAGTCTCTGCTTCAGGGCAATCCTGACATCAAGGGTATCTGGGCTGCCAACGGCGGCACAGGCACCGGCGTCCTTGCGGCTGTCAGAAGCATGGGCTACACACCGGGCGAAGATATCAAGATCGTCTGCATGGACCTGAATGAAGAGAACGTCAACAGCGTCAAGGCCGGCGACATCCTCTTCGACGTAGGCGGACACTGGCTGCAGGGCGCGTTTGCCACAACCATGCTGTGCGACTACCTCAACGGATTCGATCTTCCGGAAAACAGAAATGTCAAGCTCGAGCCGATCCCGGTATTCCAGGATGACGTCGATGCATTCCTTTCTGTATTCGTAGATTTCCTGCCGCCGTACGATGTACATGAATATTCACGTACATTCAATCCGGATGCTGCTCCGGAGCCGCCGGTGCTTACCTACAAATAAATCGGATCATAAGGATTTGAGGGATTCGATCCATATGTAATCAGATAATGTTTTGTGCGCCCGTAAGGGCGTACAAAACATTATTTATGAACGACAGGGGGAAACAGGGTGAATTTAGTAGCAAAAAACATAAAAAAGGCTTTCGGACCGACTGTGGCAGTGGATGATGTCAGCGTGACTTTCCGTTCAGGCGAAATCAGAGCGATCGTTGGGGAAAATGGAGCCGGTAAATCCACCCTGATGAAGGTCATCACCGGAATTCATCCGAAGGATGCCGGTGAGGTCATGCTCGGAGATGCGCCTTTCAACCCCACCAGTTATGTCGAAGCTGCCAAGTCCGGGGTTGCCTACGTCTTTCAGGAGACGACGATCAACCCCTATCTGGGCGTGGCAGAGAATATCTACATCAACAGACTGAGGGAGTTCCGCAACAGCATTGGTCTGATTGACCGGAAAAAACTCAACGGAGCCGCACAGGCGATCCTGGATGATATCGGCGTCGATTTCTCTGTGGAAGACCCGATCCAGACGCTGAACCTGGGCCAGTGGAAGACGATCGAAGTCGCCAGAGGTATGGCGTACGATCCTCAGGTCATTTTCTTTGACGAGTCGACGGCCTTCCTCAACTACAATGAAGTGAAAGCGTTCCTCGGCATTCTGCGCAGGCTGAAGGAGCGGGGCATGGCGATCGGTATCGTCACGCACCATATGAATGAGATCTTTGAGATTGCAGATACCGCCACGGTCATGAAGGATGGAAAATGGGTCAACGACTGTGCCATCTCTGACGTCACCGAGGAGGAACTGCAGCAGATGATGGTCGGAAGGCAGCTCTCCACGATCTACCCGCCGAAGAGCGAGAAGCTCTCAGACAAAGTGCTTCTGAAGGTCGACGGTCTTTCGTACAAACGGAATCTGAAGAATATAAGCTTTGAGCTGAGAGAGGGAGAAATTCTCGGGATCGGAGGACTGAAGGGAGCAGGCGGAGACGAACTGTTCGCCATCCTCTACGGCGACGAGAAGGAGACAGCGGGCCAGACGTGGGTGGAGGGAAAACCCTACGCTCACAAAAATCCGAACCAGGCCACGAAGATGGGCTTTTCCCTGCTGCCCGGAGAACGTACGCTGGAAGGACTGATCACAAGCTTTTCGATTAAAGATAATATTAACATGGGAGCTATCAAGACAAAGGGGATCTTCCTGGATACGACTCAGGAGAGGGCGGTTGCTGAGGAGATGATCCGCCGTGTCACGATCAAGACGGATTCGTGCGAACGGCCGGCCGACTCCCTGAGCGGCGGCAACATGCAGAAAGTCGTGATCGCCAAATGTCTTGCTACAAATCCGAAGATACTGCTGCTTAACAACCCGACGCGCGGCATCGACGTCGGCGCGAGACTTGAGATCTACACGGTAATCCGCCAGCTGGCGAAGGAAGGCATGTCCATCCTTCTCCTGAGCGAGGACCTGGAGGAACTGATCGGTCTTTGTGACCGGACCATGATCTTCCGTAAGGGAGAACTGAGCAAGATGTATGAGTTCGGTGAAGAACCTACAGAAGAGAGCATGATCACATACATGCTTTGATTACAGGAGGATAAATCATTGGGTGAGAAACTGAAAGAAAGATTTAAGGGTAAAGCATTCAGGGATTATTTCCCGATCATCTTCCTGATCGTAATGTGCATCGTGTTCGGGTTCATGAACAAACATTTCCTCACGTGGCACAACTTTACGGTCATCCTGACACAGATCGTCACGCTCATGGTCTGCGGCATGGGTCTTACCTTTGTTATCATGACCGGTTCGATCGATCTTTCGGTCGGGTCCACGCTGGCGATCTCCGCGGTCGTGACCGCTCTTGCGGTTCCGAAGTTCGGCATTTTCTCGATCTTCTTCGCGGTCCTGGTCGGCGCGTTTGCCGGTCTGGTCAACGGCGTGATCTTCGCGATCGGGCGTGTTCCCTCGTTCATCGCCACGCTGGGCACCATGACGGTCACGAGAGGTATCGTCCTGATCATCACTCAGGGTGTTCCGATCCAGATCAATGACCAGAGCTTCCTGCAGGTCTACTCGGGCAAAGCCGTTATAGGAATGCCGAACACGGCGTTCTTCATGATCGGCGCGATTGTACTCGCTTATATCTTCCTTGAGAAGACCCCGTTCGGCAAAGAGATCCGCGCTGTGGGCGGCGGCGAGAGAGTCGCTGAGCTGGCCGGTATCAAAGTCACAAAAGTCAAGATTCTTTCCTACGTGTGGGCCGGCGTTATGTTCGGTATCGCGGGCCTGCTGCAGGCGGCCCGAGTTATGGCCGCCACCGCGACACTCGGTGAAGGATTTGAAATGGATGTCATCACGGCCGTCGTCGTCGGCGGAACGCCCATGTCGGGCGGCGTCGGGAGTATCGGCGGAACGATCCTCGGTGCATTTGTTATCCAGATCCTCAGCAACGGCATGAACATGATGGGCCTCTCGCCGTACTTCCAGAGTATCGTCAAGGGCTCCATCCTCGTGCTCGCGGTGTTCATCAGTATTGACCGAAAGAAGAAGACGCAGGTGAAGTAAGCAGGACTATA
>CACYEN010000161.1 GCA_902773435.1 uncultured Lachnospiraceae bacterium
CCACGACCGGAGATCGTGAAGACGTCCTCGACCGGCATCAGGAACGGCTTGTCCGTATCGCGGACCGGTTCCGGAATCCACTCGTCGACAGCCGCAAGGAGCTCCATGATGTTGTCGCCCCACTTGCTGTCCGGATCGTTGAGGGCCTGAAGAGCGGAGCCGCGGATGATCGGGGTCTCCTCATCGAAGCCGTACTCGGTAAGAAGCTCGGTGACTTCCATCTCGACCAGCTCAAGGAGCTCGTCGTCGTCGACCATATCGCACTTGTTAAGGAAAACAACCATCCTCGGAACGCCGACCTGGCGGGCAAGGAGGACGTGCTCCTTCGTCTGAGCCATAACGCCGTCCGTCGCGGCGACGACAAGGATCGCGCCGTCCATCTGCGCAGCGCCCGTGATCATGTTCTTGACATAGTCAGCGTGGCCCGGGCAGTCGACATGAGCGTAATGTCTGTTCTCGGTCTCGTACTCAACGTGAGCTGTATTGATCGTGATACCACGTTCTCTTTCTTCCGGAGCTTTATCGATGTTTCCGAACTCGACGAGCTGGTTGCCCGGGCACGGAACTCTCTTGGAAAGAACTAATGTGATCGCCGCAGTAAGCGTCGTCTTGCCGTGATCGACATGGCCAATCGTTCCGATGTTGACATGCGGCTTGGTTCTCTCAAAATGCTGCTTTCCCATTTTAGAATTTCCTCCTTAAAATGATTGGTAAAATAGAGGCTTTTGCCTTTACCTGCCTGAGACTGCTATCTGCTATTATATTTCATGTTTCTTTGATTTGCAAGAGTCTTTGACCCCGCAAATACCGCGCTTTCAAGCCTTCAAGCCCCTCCGGGGACGCTCACGGGCGTCTCACACGGACAGCTTGAGGATCTTTGAGGCCACATTCGCCGGCACCGGCTCGTATCTCTCGAAGAACATCGAGTAGTTGCCGCGTCCCTGGGTGCGGGAACGAAGATCCGTGGCGTAGCCGAACATCTCGCTGAGCGGGACGAAGCCGTTGACCTGCTTGCCGCCGCCGATGTCCTCCATGCTCTCGATCCGTCCGCGCCGCGAACTGATGTCGCCGATGACGTCGCCCATGTACTCCTCCGGCATCGTGACCTCGACCTTCATGATCGGCTCGAGAAGAACCGGCTGGGCCTTGGACATCGCCTCCTTGAAGCACATCGATCCCGCCACGCGGAAGGCCATCTCCGAGGAGTCGACCTCGTGGTAGGTGCCGTCGTAGACGTTGGCGTGGATGCCGACGACCGGATAGCCGCCCAGCGAACCCGCCTTCATGGCGTCCTGGATACCGCTGTCGATCGCGGGGATGAATTCCTTCGGGATCGCTCCGCCGACGACCGTGCTCTCGAACGAATAGAGGTTCTCTCCGTTCGGGTCCACCGGGGTGAAGATGCACTTGCAGTGACCGTACTGGCCGTGGCCGCCGGACTGCTTCGCGTACTTGTACTCCGCGGTGACTTCCTTTCCGAAGGTCTCCTTGTAGGCGACCTGCGGCGCGCCGACGTTGGCCTCCACATGGAACTCGCGCAGAAGTCTGTCGACGATGATCTCCAGATGGAGTTCTCCCATGCCGGCAATGATCGTCTGCCCGGTCTCGCGGTCCGTATGCGCTCTGAACGTCGGATCCTCTTCCGCCAGTTTTGCAAGCGATTCGCCCAGCTTCTGCTGGCCGGCCTTCGACGTCGGCTCGATCGCGAGCTCGATGACCGGTTCCGGAAACTCCATGGATTCCAGGATCACCGGGTGTGCCTCGTCCGCAATCGTATCGCCCGTCGTGGTGAACTTCAAGCCGACCACGGCGGCAATGTCGCCGGCGTAGACCTTGTCCAGCTCCTGCCGCTTGTTCGCGTGCATCTGCAGGATCCGGCCCACCCGCTCTTTCTTCCCCTTCGTGGCGTTATACACGTAGGAGCCGGAATCAAGCGTTCCGGAATAGACGCGGATGAAGGCCAGCTTTCCGACGAAGGGATCCGTCATGATCTTGAACGCCAGGGCTGCAAACGGCTCCTCGTCGCTCGAATGTTTCTCGATTTCATTGCCGTCCATGTCCTCGCCCTTGATCGACGGAATGTCGACCGGGCTCGGCATGTATTCGACGATGGCATCGAGAAGTTTCTGCACGCCCTTGTTCCGGTAGGCGGAACCGCAGAGGACCGGGACTGCCCGGCACTCGCAGGTGCCTTTCCGGAGCGCGGCTTTCAGTTCCTCATCCGAAGGAATGTCCTCGATGAGGTAACGTTCCGTCAGTTCCTCGTCCAGCTCACAGATCTTCTCAATGAGCTCGTCCCGATACGACTCCGCTTCGGAAAGCATGTCTTCGGGC
>CACYEN010000162.1 GCA_902773435.1 uncultured Lachnospiraceae bacterium
AATTCTGAATCTCAGCGTCTCATCCCTCTCATCCTGCGGTTCGTGCAGCGTGATCCTCGCCCTAGGGTTGACTTTCCCCGATCCGCCGAACTCCAGGGAGTCGCTGTTCAGGATTTCCTTGTACTTTCCGGGGTACGGGACGCCTGCCCGGTAGAGGGGATAATTCTCGTCGGAGAAATTGCACACGACGACGAGGGTCTCTTCCTCCCTCCCGCTCTTCCGGAGGAACGTGAGCACCGAGTGCTCGCTGTCCATCGTGTTGATCCACTCAAAGCCCGACTCGCTGTAGTCAAGTTCATAGAGGGCCGGCTCGCTGCGGTACAGCGAAAGAAGCGCCGCGAGATAACCCTCTCCGAAATCCTCCCCGTCGGTGAACAGCTTCTTTCCGGGATGCGTCACGAGGTAGCCGTACGCGGCCCTGATGAGCGACGCCCTCGCCATATCGCTCCCGTCGACGCCGTCCATGAAGCGCTTTCTGTCGAACGCGCCGATGCCGCGCGAGAGGGAGAGGATGAAGCGGTCGAAATAGTGATGGAGCATCCCGCTCTGCAGGACGCCGTGCGCGCTCCGTCTCCCCGCCGCGTCGCGGCCGAGATATCCGATCATATCCTCCGTGAAGTGAAGATTCCACTTGTAGTCAAACCCGAGTCCGCCCTCGTCGGGAGATCCGGTCACCTCGGGCCTGTCGACGCTCTCCTCGAGAATCAGGATCCCGTCCGGGAAAGACCTGTGGACGATCCTGCTGAGATTCCTGAGGAACTCCTCGCCCTCGAGGTTTTCGGCCGCCCCGTAGATATTCGGAACCCACTGGCCGGCTCCTCTCGCGTAGTCGAGTCTCAGCATGGTCGAACCGCCGTCGACCCTGAGTCCGTCCGCGTGATACTCGCGCATCCAGAAGACGGCGTTCGAATAGAGGAAGCTCCTCACCTCCGGTCTCCCGTGATTGAACAGCCTGGTCCTCCAGAGCGGATGGATCCCCTGCCTCGGGTCGATGTGCTCATAGAGGCCGGTGCCGTCAAAACTGGCGAGATAGGCGGTGTCCGGGGAGAATCCCGCGGGCGTCCAGTCGAGAATGACGCCGATGCCGAATTCGTGCATCGTGTCGACGAAATATTTAAAATCGGCCGGTGAGCCGTACCTCGACGTCGGGGCGAAGTACCCCGTCGTCTGGTAGCCCGAGGAGGCGTCGTCGGCGTACTCCATGACCGGCTTCAGCTCCACGTGCGTGAATCCCATCGTCTTCACGTAGGAAGAGATTTTATGCGCCAGTTCCCTGTATGTCACGCCGGCCGGATCTTCCGCTCTCTGCTTCCACGACTCAAGCGAACACTCGTAGATCGAGACGGGTTTTGATCCGGTATCGGTGATCTCCGATCTCCTCGTCAGGTACTCCCTGTCGTGCCATCTGTATGAGAGATCCGCGGCAAAGGAGACCGCCCCGTACGGGTCGGTGAACCCTGTGGCGAACGGATCGGGCCTCGTATAGACGAGACCGGTGGCGAGCCTGAGTTCGTACTTGTACTCCGTGCCGCTCCCAAGCCCCGGAACGAACAGCTCGAAGATTCCCGACTCCTCGTGGTACTCCATCGGAAGCGCTCTTCCGTCCCAGTTGTTGAAGGGCCCCACGACACTCGCCCTGACGGCGCCCGGCGCCCAGAGCGCGAAAGAGAGTCCCTTCTCACCGCCGTCCTCGGCCTCGTGAGCGCCGAGATACCGGTAGGCGCGCTCGGCGATCCCGGCCGTAAAGCGGCTCGCATCCTCGTCCTGAAGAACCGGCCCGTGAGCATACGGGTCTCCCCGCATCTCACCGTCGACAAGGAATGTGTGCGCATGAACTTTCCTCCCGGGGAGCACGCAGGCGAAATAGCCGGCCTCGTCCTCCGTGACCATCACATGCTTCTTCCCCGTCGAAGTCTCCACAAGCCGGACAGACTCTGCCCCCGGAAAAAAGCACTGGTAAAGAATTCCCTCCCTGACCGCTCTCGGCGCGAGGATCTCCCGCGGATATTTCTCCTCGGCGTAGATGATGCCCTCGATCGCAGGCCAGTCCAGATATGAGTATGCTTTGTCCTGCATGTCGGTGCCTCCTTAAGTGTTCGACAGAACGGCCATGACCGCTGACGCCGCTGTCGCGTGCCGTACCTTCTTCTTTTTATTTCACGATCCTGACTTTCAGAACGCCCCTGATCCCGGCGATCTTATCGGTGATCGAGCTGTCGGACGGAGAGTCGGTATCGATGAGCGTGTAGGCGTAATCGCCCCGGCTGCCGTTGGAGATATTGGCCACGTTCACCCCTGCTTCGCCGAGCACCGCGGTCAGCTGGGCGAGCATGTTCGGCTCGTTCTTGTGACAGACCGCGATTCTTCCCTCCGTCATGCAGACGCCCATGTCGCAGGGCGGATAATTCACTGAGTTGCGGATCGTCCCGTTCTCGAGATAGGCGCGGAGCTGCTTGACCGCCATGACCGCGCAGTTGTCCTCGGATTCCTTCGTGGACGCCCCGAGATGCGGGGTCACGATCGTGTTCGGAGCCTTCGCGACGTTCGGCGTCACGAAGTCCGTGACATACTTGCGGAGCTTTCCCGACTCGAGCGCGCTGATCAGCGCCTTCTCGTCGATCAGCGGGTCGCGGGCAAAGTTGAGCAGGACGGCGCCCTCTTTCATCTTGGAGAGGGCGGCGGCGTTGATCATCCCCTGCGTGGAGTCGTTGAGAGGGACGTGAAGCGTGATGAAATCACAGGTCTCGTAGATCTCGCTGACTTCAGACGCATAGTGGATGCTGCTGGAGATGTTCCAGGCGGCCTTGAGGCTCAGGTAGGGGTCGTATCCGTAGACGTCCATGCCGAGCGCCACGGCGGCGTTGGCGACCATGACCCCGATCGCGCCGAGGCCGATAATCCCGAGCTTCTTCCCCGCGATTTCGGAACCCGCGAACTGTTTCTTCTGTTTCTCGACCCGCTTCGCGAGATCGTCGGTCATCTCCTGGTGCTCGAGCCACTCGATTCCCCCGACGATGTCCCTCGAGGCGAGAAGCATTCCCGCGATCACGAGTTCCTTGACGCCGTTGGCATTTGCGCCCGGGGTATTGAAGACGACAATCCCCTTTGCCGAGCACTCGGCGACCGGGATGTTGTTGACCCCGGCGCCCGCCCTGGCGACCGCCTTGAGGCAGTCCGGAAACTGCATCTCCTTCATGTTCGCGCTTCTGACAAGGATCGCGTCGGACTCTTCCCTCTCGCCGACCTCCCTGTACTCATCCGTAAAGTTGCTGATGCCGATTCCCGAGATGTTGTTCAGGCAGCTGTATGTGTACATGACGTGTGTTCCTCTGATTTTCCTGATAATAGTCTGATTCCGGCGTCGTCCGCCGGCTGGCGGACGGAGATGTCAGAATTCCATGTCGTCCTGGTCGAACGCGTCCTCGATCGGCTTCCCTGAGGGGGCCATCGGGAATACCATGTCGTCCCTGTCGATCCTTACGTCGATGACGACGGGCCTGTCGGCGCTGAGCGCTGTCATGATCGCGGCGTCGACGTCCTCCTTCTTCTCCACCCTGATGCCGAGCGCCCCCATTCCCTCGGCGATCTTCACAAAGTCGATCCCGTCCGAGAACACTGTGTTCGAATACCTCTCCCCGTAGAACAGGTGCTGCCACTGGCGGACCATTCCGAGGACATCGTTGTTCATGACGATTTCGATCACTTTGATCCCGTTCCTGACGGCGGAGATCACCTCGTTCATATTCATCCTGAAGCACCCGTCCCCGCCGATATTGACGACGACTCGGTCCGGGTTCCCGACTTTGGCGCCCATTGCGGCCCCGAAGCCGAAGCCCATCGTCCCGAGTCCTCCTGAGGTGAGGAAGGTCCTCGGCGCCGAATACTTGTAGTACTGGGCTGCCCACATCTGGTGCTGGCCGACGTCGGTTGTCACGATCGCATCGCCCTTCGTGAGTTCATAGAGCCTCTCGATGACATAGGGCCCCGTGAGCTTTGCGGTGTCGTACTTCAGGGGATATCGCTCACTGTGCTCAGTGACCTCCGCGATCCAGCCGCTGCGGTCCTTCTTCTCCGTCTTCGCGAGGATCCTCGTGAGCGATTCCCTGAGATCGCCGACGACGGACCTGTCCGTGATGACGTTCTTGTCGATCTCCGCGGCGTCGACGTCGAGGTGAAGGATCTTCGCCTGATGGGCAAAAGCGGACGTCTTCCCCGTGTCACGATCGGAGAACCTGACGCCGCAGGCGATCAGAAGGTCGCACATGTGGACGGCTTTGTTCGCGGTCTTGGTCCCGTGCATGCCGAGCATGCCCATGTACAGGGGATCCGTTCCCGGAAACGCGCCCTTTCCCATAAGCGTGTCGCAGACGGGGGCGCCTATTCTCGAGGCAAGCTCCCTGATCTCGTCCTGGGCGCCGGAGATCACGGCGCCTCCCCCGACAAAGATCACCGGGCGCTCGCACTCCGCGATCATGTCGCAGGCGGCGTCGATGTCGGCGTCCCTGATCGTCTCCGTGGACGGGAGGACCTGCTCCGGAACCCCGGGGACGTATTCACAGGTGTCGGCGGTCGCGTCCTTGGTGATATCGACGAGGACCGGCCCGGGCCTTCCGCTCTTCGCGATGCGGAACGCCCGCCTGATCATCGGCGCGAGGTCGCGCACGTCCTTGACGATGGTGCTGTACTTGGTCACCGGCATCGTAATACCGGCGATATCGACCTCCTGGAAGCTGTCCTTCCCGAGAAGGTTCCTGCCGACGTTGCAGGTAAAGGCGACAACCGGCACGGAATCCATGTAGGAGGTCGCGATCCCGGTCACGAGATTCGTCGCGCCCGGCCCCGACGTCGCCATGACGACGCCGACTCTTCCGGTGGATCTCGCGTAGCCGTCGGCCGCGTGGGCAGCTCCCTGCTCGTGTGATGTCAGCACGTGCCGGATCTCCCGGCTGTGCTTGTAGAGTTCGTCGTAAATATTGAGGATCGTCCCGCCCGGATAACCGAACACGGTGTCAACGCCCTGTTCCTTCAGGCACTCGATCACGATCTGCGCTCCAGTAAGCTTCATATCCTGTCTCCAAACATTCCGGCCCGGCAGCGCCGGCCGGTGCGAATCTCTCCTGTTTCCTGCCGAAAGCCTCAAAAATCACTCCGCGGATCCCGTCCCGGGAACCGATGCCCGGGCGGTATCTCAGGAATTCTGCCCGGGAACCTGAAGTACCGCTCCCCTGCTCCCCGACGTGACCATCGCGGCATATCTCGCGAGATAGCCGGTCGTGATTTTCGGCGTCCTGGGCTTCCAGTTCTTCCGCCTCTCCCCGAGGACCTCGTCGGAAACCAGGACATTTAAGGCCTTCCCAGGTATATCGACCCTGATCGTGTCTCCCTCCTCGATGAGGGCAATCGGGCCTCCGACAGCGGCTTCCGGTGAAATATGCCCGATCGACGCGCCCCTCGACGCGCCGCTGAAACGGCCGTCCGTGATCAGCGCGACCGTGGAACCGAGGCCCATCCCGGCGATTGCCGACGTCGGATTCAGCATCTCCCGCATTCCGGGTCCGCCCTTCGGTCCCTCGTACCGGATGACGACGACATCCCCTGGATTGATCTTTCCGCCGAGAATCGCTTCGATCGCGTCGTCCTCGCTCTCGAAGACGCGGGCGGGTCCCTCGTGCACAAGCATCTCGGGGGCCACGGCGCTCTGCTTCACGACGCCGCCCTCAGGCGCGATGTTTCCCGTGAGGACCGCGAGGCCGCCGGTGGCGCTGTAGGGATTCTCAACGGGCCGGATGACCTCGGGATTCCTGTTGACGGCATTTTTTATGTTCTCCCCGACCGTCTTTCCGGTCACCGTCATGCAGTCGAGATCAAGGAGATGAAGCTTGCTCAGCTCGTTCATGACGGCGTACACGCCGCCCGCCGCGTCGAGCTCATCCATATAGGTGTGGCCGGCCGGCGCGAGGTGGCAGAGATTCGGCGTCTTCGCGGAATACTCGTTGGCAAGCGTCATATCGAGTTCCATCCCGATCTCATGGGCGATCGCGGGAAGATGGAGCATCGTGTTGGTCGAGCAGCCGAGCGCCATATCCACCGTGAGGGCGTTCTTAATGGAGCGCTCCGTGATGATGTCCCTCGGACGGATGTTCTTCCTGTACATCTCCATGACCTGGTTGCCGGCATGTTTCGCGAGCCTGATCCTGGCCGAGTAGACGGCGGGGATCGTGCCGTTTCCGCGAAGGCCCATGCCGATCGCCTCTGTCAGGCAGTTCATGCTGTTCGCGGTGTACATTCCCGAGCAGGACCCGCAGGTCGGGCATCCGTACTCCTCAAATTCCTCGAGTCCCTCCTCGGACAGCGTCCCCGCCGTTCTCTCCCCGACGGCCTCGAAGATGCTGGACAGGGAGGTCGTCTTTCCCTGCACGTGTCCGGGCAGCATGGGACCACCGCTGACAAAGACGGTCGGGATGTTGAGACGGGCCGCGGCCATCAGAAGGCCCGGCACGTTCTTGTCGCAGTTCGGGATGCAGACCATCGCGTCGAACTGGTGGGCCTGGATCACCGACTCCGTGGAGTCCGCGATCAGGTCCCTCGTCACGAGCGAGTACTTCATTCCCGTGTGTCCCATCGCGATACCGTCGCAGACCGCGATCGCGGGGACGAGGACCGGGTAGCCGCCCGCTTCCGCGACACCCAGCTTCACGGCTTCGGCTATCTTGTCGAGATTCATGTGCCCGGGGACAATCTCGTTGTAGGAGCTGACGACAGCGACAAGCGGCTTCTCCATCTCCTCCTTCGTCACGCCGAGGGCGTTCCAGAGCGAACGGTGCGGGGCCTGCTGAAGCCCCTTCTTGACGGTATCACTTCTCATAGTGTTCTCTCCTCTTTCCTGAAGCACATAAACTGAAACGGAGACAGCAGCGCCGTCTCCGTACATAGCAGATGTTATTTCGCGTCACCGCTCTTCTTTCCCGATGTCTTATCGGCGGTACTCTGTGCGGGCTCGGCGTACGCGTCTGAAGCTTTTTCGACTTCCGCGATCGCCGACTTCCTCATCGGGATTCTGCAGTTTTTGTTATTGCCGAACTCCACGATCACATCGTCGGCAGTGATATCAAGAATCACCCCGTAAAAACCGCTTGTCGTCACAACCGCGTCGCCGACTGCCATATCGCTCAGCATGGCGGAAACTCTCTTCTGCTCTTTTCTCTGCGGCCGGATCATCAGGAAATACATGATGCCGATCATCGCGACCAGCCAGATCAGCATGGAGCCCATGCCGAGCCCTGCGGACGCCCCTGCGGCTGCGTCGGTCGATAACACGATAAAATTCATATAAATGCCTCCCGTTTCTAATGCATTTCGCTCTACGCGATAACAGAAATAATCATACAGGAAAAGAGATGCGTCTGCAAGCTGATTTTACAATTCAAAGGGAGATCAGCCGTTTTTCTTTCCGGCCGCACCGCCCCTCTTCATGACGGTGTTCCGGACCGGATTCTCCCTGTACCCCTCCAGCCGCATCTTCTTGTATTCGGGGAACCGTCCGCTGTCAAGCGCGTCCCTGATCTCCTCCATCAGGTGATTGTAGTACCAGAGATTATGGAGGACGCAGAGCCTCATTCCGAGCATCTCGCCCGCCTTCAGCAGGTGGCGGATGTAGGCTCTCGAATGGTTCCTGCAGGCCGGGCATCCGCATCCCTCCTCGATCGGGCTTTCGTCCGTCTCATACTTCGCGTTGAACAGGTTGAGGTGGCCGGAGTTGACGTAGACGTGGCCGTGACGTCCGTTTCTCGAGGGATAGACGCAGTCGAAGAAATCGATCCCCCTCTCCACCCCCTCCAGGATATTGGCCGGGGTCCCGACTCCCATCAGGTAAGTCGGCCTGTCCTTCGGGAGATGCGGGACGGTCACGTCGAGGATATGGTACATCTCCTCGTGCGTCTCGCCGACGGCCAGCCCGCCGACCGCGTATCCGTCGAGATCCATCTCCGCGATCTCCTCCGCGTGGCGGATCCTTATATCGTCGATGATCCCGCCCTGGTTGATCCCGAAGAGCATCTGGTCCGGATTGACGGTGTCCGGAAGTGAGTTCAGGCGGTCCATCTCCTCCCTGCACCGGCGGAGCCAGCGCGTGGTCCTCGCGACGGACTGCTCCACATAGCTTCTCTCCGCGAGCGCGTCCGGGCACTCGTCGAACGCCATCGCGATCGTGGACCCGAGATTGGACTGGATGCGCATGCTCTCCTCCGGTCCCATGAAGATCTTTCTCCCGTCCACATGGGAGCGGAATGTCACGCCCTCCTCCCTGATGCTTCGGAGGCCTGCGAGAGAAAATACCTGAAAGCCGCCCGAGTCGGTCAGGACCGGTCCGTCCCAGGACATAAATTTCCTCACTCCGCCCAGTTTTTTTACGATTTCATCGCCCGGCCTCACATGGAGGTGGTAGGTGTTGCAGAGCTCCACCTGCGTCCCGAGGGACCGGAGTTCCGGGGACGAGACCGCCCCCTTGATCGCCGCGGCGGTTCCAACGTTCATGAAGACGGGGGTCTCGATCACCCCGTGCACAGTCGTAAGCCGTGCGCGCTTTGACCGTCCCTCTGTCCTGATCAGTTCATATTTATATGTTTTTGCCATTCTTTCCTCCCGGCAGCAGGGTTTGCGGGGAGCATCCCCGGATCCCCGACTGTCTCTTCAGATTATAGGTGAACCGCGACGGAACGGCAAGCGGCCGGTACGTTTTTTGCAATATGTCGCTTGTGATTTGGGTATCACTGCCGTATAATCCTCTTTAATCTGTTATAATTGATACGGGGCCGCGCCTTAAGTCCGTCCCCCGCACCAAAGAAGGAAAACCGCGCCAGCGGTCAACTGCTTGATTAATATTCTGCAAGGCACATATATGGACAAGAAAACCTATTTTCTGGGCATCGACATCGGTTCGACGACCGTCAAGATCGCTCTCATGGACGAAGAGAACCGCATACTTTTCTCGGATTATCAGCGCCACTACGCGGAGATCCAGACGACGGCGGCGAAGCTGATCCGTGAAGCCTTCGACGGGCTCGGGGACGTCGTCGTCTCCCCCGCCATCACCGGCTCCGGCGGACTGACACTCGCAAAGCACCTCGGGGTCCCGTTCGTGCAGGAAGTGGTCGCCGTCTCCACGGCTCTCAGGACGTTCTGTCCCAAAACCGATGTCGCGATCGAGCTCGGCGGCGAGGACGCCAAGATCATTTACTTTGAAAACGGCGGCGTGGAACAGCGCATGAACGGCATCTGCGCCGGCGGAACCGGATCCTTCATCGACCAGATGGCGGACCTGCTGCAGACAGACGCCGCCGGTCTCAACACCTACGCGAAATCCTACAAGGCTGTCTATCCGATTGCCGCCCGCTGCGGCGTCTTCGCGAAGACTGACATCCAGCCCCTGATCAATGAGGGAGCGACGAGGGAAGACCTGGCCGCCTCCATCTTTCAGGCTGTCTGCAACCAGACGATCTCCGGACTCGCCTGCGGCAAACCGATCCGCGGGCATGTGGCTTTTCTCGGAGGGCCCCTGCATTTTCTCGACCAGCTGCGCGAGACCTATGTCCGCACGCTGAATCTCGACGAGGAACACACGATTGCCCCGGAGAACTCCCACCTCTTCGCGGCGGCGGGCGCGGCGATGAACGCTGTCGAGGCTGCCGAAGGCGAAGCGCGCACCGAGGGCAGGGAATTCAGCGAGGGCGACCAGCTCGTCTCCCTCCGAAGCCTCTCCGACCGCCTGACGAGCGGTGTGGCCCTCGAGTTTGAGGTGAACCGTCTCGACCCGCTCTTCCCCTCCCGGGAGGATTATGAGGAATTCCGGGACCGGCAGTCCGCCTACCGGGTTGCGAGGGAGAATCTCGCGGAATACCGGGGAAATGCCTTCCTCGGAATCGACGCCGGCTCGACGACGACCAAGACCGCCCTGATCTCGGAGGACGGAAAGCTCCTCTACTCATTCTATGACAACAACCACGGGGATCCTCTCGCCACCTCGATCCGCGCGATCAAGGAGACGTACGCCCACATGCCTGAGGGCGTCGTCATCGCCGGCGCCTGTTCGACGGGCTACGGCGAGGCCCTGATCAAGTCCGCCCTCATGCTGGACGAGGGCGAGGTCGAGACGATCTCGCACTACTACGCTGCCCAGTTCTTTGACGGCGGCGTCGACTGCATCCTGGATATCGGCGGGCAGGATATGAAATGCATCCGCATCCGCGACCGCGCCGTCGACGACGTCATGCTGAACGAGGCGTGCTCCTCCGGCTGCGGGTCATTTATCGAAAACTTCGCCAAGACACTGAACTACTCGGTCCAGGATTTCGCCGAAGCCGCCCTGTTCGCGGAACATCCCATCGACCTCGGCACGAGATGCACGGTCTTCATGAACTCGAAGGTGAAGCAGGCCCAGAAAGAGGGGGCGACGGTCGCGGATATCTCCGCCGGTCTCGCCTACTCGGTGATCAAGAACGCGCTCTACAAGGTCATCAAGGTCTCGGACGCGTCGGAGCTCGGGAAGAACATCGTCGTGCAGGGCGGAACCTTCTACAACGACGCGGTTCTCCGCGCGTTTGAGAAGATCGCGGGCTGCGAGGTCATCCGCCCCGACATCGCGGGCATCATGGGTGCGTTCGGAGCCGCCCTGATCGCGCGCGAGCGCTGCGACGGGACGAAGCCCTCGACCATGCTCTCACTTGAGAAGATCAACGCTTTCCGCTACTCCACGACGATGACGCACTGCCACGGCTGTACGAACGCCTGCAGGCTCACGGTCAACAATTTCTCCGGGGGAAGGAAATTCATCTCCGGCAACCGCTGCGAGAGGGGGATCGGAAAAGAGAAGAACAAAGACCATCTTCCGAACCTGTTCGACTACAAGTACAGGAGGCTCTTCGACTACATGCCGCTCACGGCCGACAGGGCCCCGAGGGGCAGGGTCGGCATTCCCCGCGTTCTCAACATGTATGAGAACTATCCGCTCTGGTTTACATTTTTCACGAAGCTCGGCTACGAGGTGGTCCTCTCCCCGACTTCGAGCCACAGGATGTATGAACTCGGGATCGAATCCATCCCGAGCGAATCGGAGTGCTACCCGGCGAAACTCGCCCACGGGCACGTGACCTGGCTGATCCGGCAGGGGATCTCCTTCATCTTCTACCCGTGCGTCCCGTACGAGCGGAATGAGTTCCCCGAAGCCGTCAACCACTACAACTGCCCGATCGTGACCAGCTACGCGGAGAACATCAAGAACAACATCGAGGAACTGAGAGATCCGTCGATCCGCTTCATGAACCCGTTCCTCTCGCTGACCGACGAGAAGACATTTACCTCGAGAATGACCGAGATCTTCAGGGATATTCCGAGGGTCGAAGTCGTCAACGCCTGTTCCGCCGCCTGGGAGGAGCAGACCCGCGCGAGGCGCGACATCGAGGAGAAGGGCGAGGAGACGCTGAGATTCCTCGGGGAGAGCGGCCGCCACGGAATTGTCCTGGCCGGCAGGCCCTACCACATCGATCCCGAGATCAACCACGGCATCCCCGAGCTCATCAATTCCTACGGCATGGCCGTCCTGACCGAGGACTCGATCTCCCATCTCGCGGAAATCGAGAGACCGATCAGGGTCAACGACCAGTGGATGTATCACACGCGCCTCTACGCCGCCGCGTCCTATATCAAGACGCGCGACGACCTCGACATCATC
>CACYEN010000163.1 GCA_902773435.1 uncultured Lachnospiraceae bacterium
ACGCTTTGAATCGTAGTGGGTGACCACCAGGAAAATGTCCTTCTTGCGGTTCTTCTGTGAATTCGCTCCCCGCTCGGCGAGAATATTGACGCCGGGCGCGTCGATCCCGTCCTCGTTCAATACGCCTTCGTGGAAGGGCTGCTCCTGGACGGTGTAGCCCAGCTCACCCAGCTTTGTCTCAATGTAGGAGGCGATCGTCAGCTCGCCCTCCGAGCCGGTCGGGCTGTCCACCTGCGTCAGCGCTTCGAGATGTCCCTGAATCCGCTCCGCGTTCGCCGCCATCAGGGGGCCGGGGCGCTCATCGACAACTTCCGTCTGAACCTCGTCCGCGTCTCCCTCGTCGAGATGCAGGTCATAGTATTCCTCGTCGTCCTCGTCGTTTCTTTCGCGGTATGCCCCGCCGCCTCCGATGCTGGCACTTCCCGGCGTGCTGCCGGTCAGGGCACCGAGACTGGCGATCTTATCCAGGGTCTTCTGGTCCCCCGCCGACATGGCGTCCTGAAGGGTATCCATCGACACGCCGGCATTATACTGGACGTCCTCGCCCATATCCTCGATCAGAAATGCGCTGTCGTAGTCGTCAGTCGGAGTGATTGAGCCGACCGAGCCGCCGGAACTGTCGTCGTAACCGGAGGGATCGGTGTCAAACATGATATCGTCTTCCGCGGATACGGCCGCTCCTCCGGCAAGAAGGGCAAGAGCCGAAAAGAGTGCGGTCGCAGACCGCTGTATTCGCTTAAAATCCTTCTTTGCCATTGCGTCCGAATCTCCCCTCTAACCCCGGCGTTGTTCCGCCGCCGGCGGAACTCGTGCAGGCGCATAGATTTGCTTATACATCTTTAATATACGGCAAAGCGGTCGGAAACGCAATTGCATAAGCGTTATTGACTGGAAAAAAGCGTGGTGCTAAACTCAAAAAAACGTAACAGAGGTCGGGCAGATTCTCTGCGTCAGAGGAAAAGAGAGGGAAAGGCAGGAGATGATTATGGGAGAGAAAAAACAGATTGACTGGTCGGCGCTGGGCTTTGGATATATGAAGACAGACTACCGGTTTGTTGCCAATTACAAAGACGGAAGCTGGGACGATGGAACGCTCACCGAAGATGACAGGGTCGTCATCAGCGAATGCGCCGGGGTTCTTCAGTATTCCCAGTCCTGCTTCGAAGGACTGAAGGCATACACGACCGAGGACGGCCGTATTGTGACCTTCCGCCCGGACCTCAATGCGCAGCGTATGAAGGATTCCTGCGAAAGACTCGAGATGCCGGTTTACCCGGTGGATCAGTGGGTCGAGGCGGTCCGCAGTGTTGTGAAGGCAAACGCGGCATGGGTCGCGCCGTACGGAAGCGGAGCGACGCTCTATATCCGCCCCTACATGTTCGGCAGCAATCCGGTCATCGGCGTGAAGCCGGCGGATGAGTATCAGTTCAGGATTTTCACAACGCCGGTCGGCCCGTACTTCAAGGGCGGTGTAAAGCCGATCACGATCCGGATCTCCGACTTTGACCGCGCAGCGCCGCATGGAACCGGACACATCAAAGCCGGCCTGAACTATGCGATGAGCCTGCACGCGATCATGGACGCTCACAGGAACGGGTTCGATGAGAACCTCTATCTGGATCCGGCAACCCGCACGAAGATCGAGGAGACGGGCGGGGCGAATGTGCTCCTTGTCAGGAAGGACGGCACGCTGGTCGTCCCGAAGAGCGGAAGCATCCTTCCGTCCATCACACGCAGGAGCCTTGTCTACATCGCGAAAGAGATCCTCGGCATGCAGGTCGAGGAGCGCGAGGTGCTGTTTGATGAAGTCCGCAGGGGCGAGTTTGACGAGTGCGGTCTGTGCGGCACCGCGGCGGTCATTTCTCCGGTGGGCAGGATCTACGACCACGGCACCAATTACGACCTGCCGAGCGGCATGGACGACATGGGCCCTGTGCTCAGGAAACTCTACGACACGCTGACCGGCATTCAGATGGGACGCATCGAGGCGCCCGAAGGCTGGATCTGCGAGATAGCGTGAGAACGGCGGTCCTGTTGTAAGATGACCTGAGATGGTTTCCTGGCAATTACCGGGAGCATTCCCGAGGAGATCAGCGAACACCCCGCAGCTGCTGCGGGGTGTTCTTTCTTAAAAAAAGACCACAGCCGGATCAGGCTGTGGTCTTCAGCAGGGGTACAAGGATTCGAACCTTGAAATGACGGAGTCAGAGTCCGCTGCCTTACCGTTTGGCTATACCCCT
>CACYEN010000164.1 GCA_902773435.1 uncultured Lachnospiraceae bacterium
AGGCCCATGCTGGTGAGCGCCTGCGTCGCCGCGGATTCGCTCTTGTCCGCGAGGTCAGGCACCGTGAGCGCCTGGGCGGAGCCTACGGAGAGCTCGTATCCGATCCGCGTATTCTTATCCACCTTTGTGCCGGGTTCCGTATCCTGCGAAGCGATCGTCCCGACCGCGTAGGTGTCCGAACTGACCTCGCCCATATACTTGTATCCGAGCGAGCTGTCACGCAGCAGCTGCTGGGCCTCATTCTCACTCTTTCCGCGGATATCCGGGACCGCGACCTTATCGCCGGTCAGGTCGATCACGATGGAGCTCTCCTTCTCCGTGGAGCCGCTCCTGCCCCCGCGGCTGAACACGCCGAATGTGTGGATGATCAGGTAGAGGATCACCAGGCCGACGACCACCGCGACCGCAATGGAAAGGAAAGTGATGACTTTGTCCGTCCTGCCGCGCTCCGGCTCTTCGGAAATGCTCCGCATCCGGCCGTGTCTCTCCGGATCCAGGTCATCCGGATCATAGTCATCATCGTAGGGGTCGTATTCATCCTCCGGTTCCTCATCCGGCGGATAGGCGCCGAACAGGCCGGGATAGACGGGATCCTCGCCCTCCTGGGAGCGCCGGTTGATCTCCTCCAGATCCTCCCTGGAATACCGGTGCGTCGCACCCTGCGGATTGTCGCTCGTCATGCGCACGAAGTCCCCGTTCGGGTTGACCAGCGATTCCTTCAGGTCCCGGATGAGAAGGGACATGTTCTGGTAGCGGCGGTCCGGGCTCTGCTGTGTACATTTCAGGATGATCTGCTCGATCACGCGGGGCAGCTCCGGGAGCACCTCACGCGGGGAGATGATCTCCTCCTGCAGATGCTTGAGCGCGACCTCCACCGTGGAGTCCCCGTCAAAGGGAACGCGTCCGGTCAGCATCTCGTACATCGTGATCCCGAGGGAATAGATGTCGCTTCGCGCGTCCGAATAGCCGCCCCTGGACTGCTCCGGCGCGCTGTAGTGGACCGATCCCATAACGTTCGAGTTGATGGTATCGGAGCTTGCCGCGCGGGCGATCCCGAAATCGGCGACCTTCGCGGTCCCGTCCGTGGAGATGATGATGTTCTGGGGCTTGACGTCCCTGTGGATGATGCCGTTATTGTGCGCGGCTTCCAGGCCCGCCGCGACCTGCAGGCAGATCCCGGTGGTCTCCCGTACCGACAGTTTCCCCTTGTTCAGGATATAGGCCTTGAGGGTGATGCCCTCCACCAGTTCCATGACAATGAAATAGATTCCGTTCTCGTCCCCGACATCGTAGACGTTCACGATGTTCGGATGCGCGAGACCGGCTGCCGCCTGTGCCTCCACCCGGAATTTGGACACAAACTCCCTGTCGCCTCTGTACTCGGCCTTGAGTACCTTGATGGCGACAAACCGGTTCAGCTTGTGGTCCCTGGCGCGATATACATCGGCCATTCCGCCTGAGCCTATGCAATTGATGATCTCATATCGATTCTGAAGAAAATCGCCTGCATTCAACATAGATGGTTACCCGTTACACAGCCCGGAAACGCGCAAGGACAACTGAGATGTTGTCCTTTCCGCCCGCCCGGTTGGCAGCGTCTATCAGTTTTTTCCCCGCTTCCTGCAGGCTCCCGGCCGAGTGAACGATGCGGAAGATCTGATCATCCTCCACCATATTGCTCAGGCCGTCAGAGCACAGCAGTGCAGTGTCCCCCCGGTTCAGGGCGACATCAAAAAAGTCGATCTCTACTTCCCCATCCTCACCGATCGCACGGGTGATGATGTTTTTCTTCGGATGGTTGCGTGCTTGATCCGCACGCAGTTTTCCGGCACGGACCATCTCCTCCACGAGGGAATGGTCGTGGGTGATCTGTTCGATGGATTCATCGTCTATGAGGTAGAGCCTGCTGTCCCCGACATTGGCGACGATGAGGCTCCCGCCCTCCGGCGCGGCCGCAACGAGCGTTGTCCCCATGCCCGCGAGCGATGGGTCCGCAGCAGCCTTTTCCGTGACAGCACGGTTGGCCTTCCGGATCGCCTCGGACAGCACGCGCACCGCACCTTCCTGCCGGCTCTCCTCGATGGCGTCCACCATGGTCTCCACGCAGAGACGTGACGCAAGGTCGCCGGCGGCCTGGCCTCCCATG
>CACYEN010000165.1 GCA_902773435.1 uncultured Lachnospiraceae bacterium
CACGTTCCCGTTTGGCTGGGGTGAGCTCTGGGGAATCGCCGACAGGACCGACTACGACCTCACGCGCCATCAGGAGGTCTCGGGACAGGACATGTCCTACTTCGACGACGAGACGAAGGAGCGCTACATCCCCTACGTCATCGAGCCCTCGCTCGGCGCGGACCGCATGGTTCTCGCGTTCCTCTGCAGCGCCTACGACGAGGAGGTTCTCGACGCGGAGAAGAACGACGTGAGGACGGTGCTGCATTTCCATCCCGCGCTCGCCCCGGTCAAGATCGCGGTGCTCCCGCTCTCCAAAAAGCTCGCGGATCCGGCCCAGAAGATCTACGCCGATCTCTCGAAGGACTGGAACGTCGACTACGATGACAGGGGAGCGATCGGAAAGCGCTACAGGAGAGAGGATGAGATCGGGACTCCGTTCTGCATCACCTATGATTTCGACTCCGAGGAGGATCACGCCGTGACCGTCCGCGACCGCGACTCGATGGAGCAGGTCAGGGTGCCGATCGCGGAGCTTCGGGACTACTTCAGGGACAAATTCACATTCTGACAGAGATTCCGGCGTAAGGCCGGTATACAGGGAGAAGGCGCCCGGAAGCCGCAGCAGCTGCGGACTTCCGGGCGCCTTCTTATTTTCTTATCGTGCCGGCACTCGGGATATGCACCGGCCTCCTGCTGTTCCTAGGAGTTCCTTCTGAGCTTTGAGATATCGGGGACAGCCATCAGCGAGTAATTTGTGTGGTAGATCACGAAGCCGGGCTTGCCCCCGTTCGTCTTTCTGAGCTCCTTCCTCCTCGTGTAATCCACTTCTACCTTCGGGGCTTTCCGGGCGGAGGAGTAGTAGGCCGCGAGGGCGCCGGCCTCCTCGAACGTCCGGTCCGGGAGCTCCCGGCCCTCCGTCCTCACGATGACGTGGCTGCCCGTCACGCCCTTGGCGTGGAACCACCAGTCGTTGTTGCCGGCGATCCGGAACGTGACTTCCTCGTTCTGGTAGTTGTTCCTGCCCACGTACATGAGGAAACCGTCGGAGGACGTGTAGGAGTAGGGCTTTGATTTCTCCTCGCGCTTCGCGCCCTTCTTTACGGCCGATTTCTTCTGGGCAAACCCGAAATCCTGCAGCTCCCGCCTGATGTCGGCGAGATCCGCCTCGCTCTCCGCGAGATCGATCGCGGTCAGGACCGCCTCGAGCTGTTCCCGGTCGCTCCTCGTCTCCTCCAGCATCGGGAGGAGGGCCTCGGCGGTCCTCTTCAGCTTGTTGTAGCGGGCGAAGTAGCGCTGCGCGTTCTCCGAAGCCGTCATCGTCGGGTCGAGCGGGATGGTGATCTCTTCCCCGGTGTAATAGTTCTCGCAGGTGAACCTGTCGGCGCCCGCCTCGATGCTGTATCCGTAGGTGTTCAGCATCTCCCCGTAAATCCGGCTCGTGTCGCGCTTCTCCGTACTCTTCAGCTGCTTTTCCTGCAGAAGGAACTTCTTGTTCGTCCGGTCGAGCGCCGTCTGGGCGAGATGCCTGAGGTCGGAGGATTTCTGGCGCATCCTCGTGACCCGCTCCTTCGTCCCGTAGTACTCGCGGATCATCTCGCTCACGGAGCCGCACGTCCTGACCTCAAAAGACCCGTGTGAATACATCCTGAAGGGATGGCAGCCGAACTCAGCCGGGACGCCGTTCTCGAGGACGATATTCGGGAAAAATGACCCTCTCCGGACATCGTCCATGCAGAGGAGGAAGGCGTCCGCGAGCCGGCGCTTATCCTCAGCCGGGAGCCCGGGATAGCCGCACCTCGGGTCGATTCCGGCCCTGTAGGCGAATTCCTCCGCGGCCGCGGGGGAGATGCCGGTGAAGGAATTGTAGAGGGCGTGGACCACGTCCTTCGACGAGGCGCCCATGACGCGGTCAAAGGTCTCAGGGCCGGCGGTCAGCGGATCTGTCTTCTCGTCGGTTCCGGGGATGAACCATTTCCTTCCGGGAAGGACCTCCCTCACGGAGCTGACGCTCGAGGGGACGCGCTTGATGCTGTCAATGATGGTGTCCTCCTCGTCGGTGAAGATGATGTTGCTGTGTTTTCCCATGAGCTCGATGATCAGCTTCTTCTCTTTGATGTCCCCGAGCTCGTCCCGGTGGAGGATCGTCAGGACGACGACGCGCTCGAGCGAGGGCTGCGTGACCGAGAGGATCTGGCCTCCCTGGATGTGCTTTCTCAGCAGCATGCAGAAACCCGGAGCCGTGAGGGGCGCTTCCTTCTTCGAGTCGGAGAGATAGATGAGCGGGAGCGAGGCGTTCGCGCTCATGAGCAGATAGTGCTGTTTCCTGCTGTTCTTGATCACGATGAGAAGCTCATCCCTCTCGGACTGGATGACGCGGCTGATCCCGCCTCCGGTAATTGTATCGCTTAATTCGCGGACGATGCCCGCTGTCGTGATTCCGTCAAAAGCCATCTTACATATCTCCAGTATCCCATAATCGGACCTTCGGTGTCCCGGGCGGGGCGTGCGCCCCCTGGAATCTGATTTTACCATGAACGGGGAAAAAAGCGAAGAGCGCATCAGATTGACGTTTTGAGGTTTTTAATGTAGAATTTATTAATTGCGGACAGGAGAGGCTCAGGCGCCGCGAAATCTGAAAGGACGGGGTTTTACGAAGATGGCTCGAAGTATGACCGGCTACGGCCGGGCCGAGGCTGTGAACGAGGACAGAAAGCTGACGGTGGAGATCAAGGCCGTCAACAACCGCTATCTCGACCTCAACATCAGGATGCCGAGACGTTTCTATTTTCTGGAAGCGAAGGTGAGGAACCTCCTTAAGGAATTCATCCTGAGGGGCAAGGTGGATGTCTACATCGGCTGCGAGGAGTACGCGGACGAGGCCGGAGCTCTCCGGTACAACGAGGCCCTCGCGGGGGAATACATCGCCCGCATGAGGTCCATGGCGGAGAAGTTTTCCATTGATCCGGTCATCACGGCGGCCGATATCGCCCGCGCCCCCGAGGTGTTCCAGCTGGGAAACCCTGAAGCCGACGAGGAGGCGCTCGAGGGAATGCTCGAACCGGTCGTCCGCGAGGCTGCGGCCCGCTTCAACGAGGCGAGGACCGGGGAGGGAGAGAGACTGAAAGACGACCTCACCGGGAAGCTGGATCATCTCCTCGGCCTTGTCGAGGAAGTCGCCGCCCACGAGCCGGAGATCATGGAGGCCTACAGGGCCCGGATCACCGAGACGCTCGGCGAGATCCTTCTTGACCGCGGAATCGACGAGTCGAGGATCGCTGCCGAATGCGTCCTGTACGCGGACAAGATCTGCACGGACGAGGAGACGGTCCGGCTGAGAAGCCATGTGCGCCAGATGAGGGAGGAACTCGAAAAGCAGGGAAGCATCGGCAGAAAGCTCGATTTCCTCGCGCAGGAGATGAACCGGGAGGCCAACACGACGCTGTCGAAAGCAGGCGACCTGATCACGGCCGACCTGGGAATCGCCATGAAGACGGACATCGAGAAGATCCGGGAGCAGATACAGAATATCGAGTGAGACATTTTTTCGGGAGGCGGACTTGGGAAAGAAAGGGATTCTGATTGTGGTATCCGGGTTTTCCGGGGCGGGAAAAGGGACTCTGATGAAAGAGCTGATCAGGACCCGGGAGGGGTTCGCGCTCTCGGTCTCCGCGACGACCCGGGCGCCGAGGGAAGGGGAGATGCACGGCCGCGAATATTTTTTCACAGACCGCGACCGCTTTATCGAGATGATAGAGAACGACGAGCTCTACGAGTACGCGGAGTACCAGGGGAATTTCTACGGGACGCCCCGCTCATTTGTCGATGAGAGACTCAGCGAGGGGCTGGACGTCATCCTTGAGATCGAGGTGCAGGGCGCCGAGAAGATCCGGAAGAAATTCCCGGAGGCGGTCCTGATCTTCGTGACACCGCCGTCGGTCAGTGAACTCGTGAGAAGGCTCACCTCCCGCGGCAGCGAGACGGAGGAGAAGATCCGGGGCCGGATCCTGAGAGCGGCCGAGGAAGCGGAGTACATCTCCGGGTATGAGTACGTCCTGATCAATGACGACCTCGACGTGTGCGTCGAGGACCTCCTGGCGGTCGTAAGGGCCGAGCACACGACCAGGATGAGGAAGACGGAGGAACTTGAGGCAATCAGCGAAGAGCTGGCTTTGTATCGGAAAGGAGAACTGGAATTATGATGATTCATCCCTCTTACAAGGAGATGCTTGAGGCAGTCAACAGCGAGAGCGAGGACGACACCACCCCGATCGTGTCCAGCAGGTACTCGATCGTGATGGCGACGGCCAAGCGCGCGAGACAGCTCGTCAACGGCGCGGCGCCGACGATCGAGGACGCGGAGGGCCGCAAGCCCCTCTCCGTCGCGGTGGATGAGATCTACCGGGGCACCGTCAAGATCCTGGCCAAGGACGGGACTGAAGATGCCTGAGAGCGCGCCTTCGGGAAAGGTGAAGCTCCACATGGTGTCGCTCGGGTGCGACAAGAATCTCGTCGACTCCGAGAGAATGCTCGGGATTCTGACTTCGAGGGGCTATGAGCTCACAGACGATGAGCTGGAGGCCGAAGTCGCGGTGATCAACACCTGCTGCTTCATAGAGGACGCCAAAAAGGAGAGCATAGACAGGATCTTTGAGCTCGCCCGCCTCAAGGAGACGGCGAAGCTCCGCGTGCTGATCGCGGCGGGCTGCATGGCCGAGCGATACCGGGACGAGATCCTCGACGAGATCCCCGAACTCGACGCGGTCGTCGGGACGACCGGGATCGACGGCATCGCCGCCGCGGCGGACCGGGCCTTAAAGGGCGAGAGGGTGTCCTGCATGAGGGACATCAGCACGGACCCGGAGACGGATATCGCGGAGAGAGTCGTCACGACCGGCGGACATTACGCCTATCTCAAGATCGCCGAGGGCTGCGACAAGCACTGCACCTACTGCGCGATCCCTTCTTTCAGGGGAAGCTACCGCAGCTTCCCGATGGAGAGGCTCGTCGCGGAGGCGGAACGGCTCGCGGCGGGAGGCGTGAAGGAACTGATCCTCGTCGCCCAGGAGACCACGCTCTACGGAACGGATCTCTACGGAAGAAAACGCCTGCATGAGCTTCTCCGCGCCCTCTGCGGCATCGACGGTCTCAGGTGGATCCGCGTTCTCTACTGCTACCCGGAGGAGATCTACCCCGAACTCATCGACACGATCGCGGAAGAGCCGAAGATATGCCGCTATCTCGACATTCCGATCCAGCACGCTTCCGACGCTGTCTTAAGGCGCATGGGCCGGCGGACGACGGAAGAGGAGCTTAAGGAGCTTGTCCGGACGCTGAGGGAGAAGATCCCCGGCATCGTCCTCCGGACCACCCTGATCTGCGGGTTCCCGGGGGAGACCGAGGAGGACTTCGAGGAGTGCCTCCGCTTTGTGCGGGAGATGGAATTCGACCGCCTCGGCGCTTTCACATACTCGAGAGAAGAGGGGACGCCCGCGGCGAAGATGAAGCCGCAGGTGCCGAAGAGCGTCAGGAAGAAGAGGATGTCCGCCGTGATGCTGGCCCAGCAGGCCGTGTCGCTTCGGCGGAGCCGGGAGAAGATCGGCAGGACGATGACCGTCATGGTGGAGGGACGCGTCCCCGACGAGGACGTCTATATCGCGAGGACATACGGCGATGCCCCCTCGGTTGACGGATTCCTGTTCTTCAGGAGCCCGCGGGAGCTCATGAGCGGGGATTTTGTGGACGTGAAGGTGACGGGCGCGTCGGAGTACGACCTTCAGGGTGAAATGAAGAGTTGAATGAGAGGTTAATCTATGAATGCCATCAGAAATATGAATCTGCCGAATAAACTCACCTGCCTCAGGATGATCATGATCATCCCGTTCGTCATCGCCATGCTCTTCGGGAGAGCGGAAGGGGTCTGGATGTGGGTTTCGCTGATCCTCTTCGCGGGAGCGTCATTTACCGACATGCTCGACGGAAAGATCGCCAGGTCCCGGAACCTGATCACTGATTTCGGAAAGTTCATGGATCCGCTCGCCGACAAGCTTCTCGTCTGCTCGGCGCTGATCTGCCTGATCGACCTCCGGAGGATCCCGACCTGGGTGGTGCTCGTCATCATCGCGAGGGAGTTCATCATCAGCGGCTTCCGCCTCGTCGCTTCCGACAACGGCATCGTGATCGCGGCGAGCTGGTGGGGGAAGACCAAGACCGTCTCCCAGATGATCCTGATCATTCTCCTGATCATCGATTTCACGTCGGGACCGCTCTATATACTCACGAAGATCATGATCTATGCCGCCGCGGCGCTGACCGTGATTTCGCTCGTCGATTACATCTACAAGAACAGAAACGTCCTCGACATGCAGGGCTGATAAAAAGAGACAGGAAGATATGGAAAAAATAAGGATGACGACGCCGCTCGTGGAGATGGACGGCGATGAGATGACACGGATTCTCTGGCAGATGATCAAGGAGGAGCTGCTTCTCCCGTTCATCGAACTCAGGACGGAGTACTACGATCTCGGGCTTCGCAAACGCGATGAGACAAGGGACCAGATCACCGCCGACGCGGCGAACGCGGTCAGGAAGTACGGGGTCGGCGTCAAGTGCGCGACGATCACCCCGAATCCGGCCCGGGTCAGTGAGTACGGGCTCGCCGAGATGTACCGGAGCCCGAACGGGACTCTCCGCGCCATGCTCGACGGGACGGTGTTCCGCTCACCGATCATCGTGAAGGGGATTGAGCCCTGCGTGAAGAACTGGAAGAAGCCGATCACGATCGCCCGCCACGCCTACGGCGACGTCTACAGGAACGCCGAGATCCGCGTCCCCGGCGCGGGCGAGGCCAGGATCGTCTTCACATCTTCCGACGGGACCGTCCTTGAGGAGAAGCTCTGCGATTTCGATGGCCCCGGGGTCTTCCAGGGGATCTACAACACGGACGCCTCGATCACGAGTTTCGCGAGGGCCTGCTTCGCCTATGCGCTCGACGCCGGAGAGGACCTCTGGTTTGCTGCAAAGGACACGATCTCCAAGACCTACGACAGGGATTTCAAGGAGATCTTCGAGACCGTGTACGATAACGAGTACAGGGAGAAGTTCGAGGCGGCAGGCATCACCTACTTCTATACGCTGATCGACGACGCCGTCGCCAGAATCATGAAGGGAGAGGGCGGTATCGTCTGGGCCTGCAAGAATTACGACGGAGACGTGTTCTCGGACATGCTGTCTTCGGCGTTCGGGTCGCTCGCCATGATGACCTCCGTGCTCGTCTCGCCGGACGGCTGCTACGAGTACGAGGCTGCTCACGGGACCGTGCAGAAGCACTACTACAGGCATCTCGAGGGCGGGGAGACATCGACGAACTCCGTCGCGACGATCTACGCGTGGACCGGAGCCCTGAGGAAGAGGGGAGAGCTCGATGGGATCCCGGAGCTCAGGGAGTTTGCCGACATGCTCGAGAAGGCTGTCGTCGGTACCATAGAGTCGGGCGTCATGACCGGGGACCTCGTCCGGATCACCACGCACCCACAGCCGAAGCAGGTCAACTCGCGCGATTTCATCAAAGCCGTGAGGGAGCGCCTGGAGAAGGAACTTGACGGGAGATGAACCCCGACCCGGCCGCGGGCGCGGCCGGAGAAATAAGAATATGAATACGAAAGGGCCTCCGCACCGCGCCGCTTCTCAGAAGCCGCCGCGATGCGGGGGTCTTGTCATGATGAAAAATAAAGCCGCTTACTCGTCTCCGGCCTCCGCGGACAGCTCCTCCCAGAGGCGGTAGGCCTCATCGAGCTTCTTCGCGATCTCATCTTTCTCAACGCTGAGCGCGGAGAGCTTTTCCGCGTCCGTCATGACCCCGGGATCTTCGAACAGCGCGTCGATCTCGCGGTCGCGGTCCTCGAGTTCACCGATGAGGGTCTCGGTGCGGAGCAGGTCGTTCTTCACCTTGCGCCGCCTCGCCTCCTCTTCCTTGCGGGCCTTCCAGTCGGCCTTGGCCGCGGATTCCGCGGTCCCGGTCCTGTCCTCATCCGCTCCGGGGAGGTAAGCCCTCTCCACGTCCTCCTTCTTCTCCAGGTAGTAGTCGTAATTGCCTATGTAGTTGAGCAGCCTCTTCTTCGTGAGATCAAGGATTCTCGTCGCGGTCCTGTTGATGAACCAGCGGTCGTGGGACACGTAGAAGATCGTGCCGCTGTAGGCGCGGATCGCGCTCTCGAGGACTTCTCTCGAGTTGATGTCGAGGTGGTTCGTCGGCTCATCGAGAAAGATCAGGTTCGCGTCGGACAGCATCAGTTTGCAGAGCGATACGCGGGCCCTCTCGCCGCCACTCAGGGAATCGATGAGCTTGAAAACGTCCTCACCGGTAAAGAGAAAGGCGGCCAGCCGCGAGCGGATCTCTGTGACAGTCATCCGCGGGTAGTCGTCGGAGATCTCCTCAAAGATGGTCTTGCTGCCGTCGAGGACCTGCATCTCCTGGTCGTAGTATCCGATCTCAACATTCGTCCCGTAAGTGAACCCGCCCCTGTCAGGAGGGACGGCCCCGTTGAGAATCTTGAGAAGCGTCGACTTGCCCGTGCCGTTGTTCCCGATCAGCGCGACGTGTTCACCTCTCTTTATCTCGAAACCGATCCCGTCGAAGAGCGTCACGCCGTCGTAGGATTTCGTCAGGCCTTCGACGGTCAGGACGTCATTTCCGCTCTCTTTTCCCGGTGAAAATGAGAGAGAGATAATATCGTCCTCCTCCGGCCTGTCCGGCGTCTCCATCTTCGCGAGCATCTTTTCGCGGCTCTCGGCGCGCCGGATCGACTTCTCCCGGTTGAAGGATTTCAGCTTCGCGATCACCTGTTCCTGTCTGCGCCGCTCGCGCTCGGCGTTGACGAACGCGGCGTAGGCCGCTTTTCTCAGCATCTCCTTCTTTTCACAGAACGCGTCGTATCCTCCGCTGTAGACGCGGGACCTGCCGCCCTCGATCTCGATGACCTTCGTCACGACGCGGTTCAGGAAATAGCGGTCGTGGGACACGATGAGGACCGCTCCCCTGTAGTTCATGAGATAGGTCTCGAGCCACTCGATCGACCGCATGTCCAGATGGTTTGTCGGCTCGTCGAGCATGATGATGTCGGGGGAGGTGAGAAGGAGACGGCCGAGTGCGACGCGTGTCTTCTGGCCCCCCGAGAGGTCGCCGACCTTCTTCTGAAAGTCCTCCTCCCCGAAGCCGAGGCCCTTGAGCACGCCGATTACCTCGCTGCGGTAGGCGTAGCCGCCGCTCCGCTCGTAGGCCTCCGTGACACGGGAGTAGGCGCGCATCTCCTCCTCGAGCGCTTCGCCCGTAAGAATCGCCATGCGGGTCTCCGAGCGCCTCATGGCGCTGTAGAGCTCGAGAATCTCGCTCTTCACGGACAGGAGCTGCTCGTAGATCGTGAGATCGCCCGTCAGGTCCTGGTGCTGGGCGAGATAGCCGATCTCCCTGCCCCTGCTGAGGACGGCGCTTCCGGTCTCGGGGGAGACGATGCCCATGATAATCTTAAGGAGGGTGGATTTTCCGGCCCCGTTGACACCGACAAGGGCGGCTTTTTCGTTTTCCTCTATGTGAAATGAGACCCCGTCCAGAACCTTCCGGCCGTCGAAGCTCTTGCTGATGTTTGAAATATTGAGAATCATACAGGTTTCTCCGTCTTTTTCGCTCCACATATTTTAACAGATGCAGTTTGACGAAACAAGCTTGACGGGGCGGGAGACGGGGAATAACTGAATTGACAACCCATGGTATAAAGTTATATTTTATGATAAGGATTTGCGGAGCGCGGAGCGCGAATAAATCCGTATTTTTATGTGCAGAGGTCCGGCCGCGGATGCTTCAGAGAGGCGGTGCGGGCCGCGGGCCTTATCATCATGCCGCAATGAACGGCAGCTGTTCTTTGCAGCAGCCGGATCCGGAGGCTTTCATGCTGAAGATACTGAACGGAAGAGAGATGAAGGAGCGGGATTCCTTCACGATCCGTGAGATCGGGGTGCCGTCGGCCGTACTTATGGAGAGAGCCGCCCTTGCCTGTGCCGGGGAGGCCCTGAAGATGCTTCCCCCGAAGGGCGGGAGCGTGATCGTGGTCTGCGGCTCGGGAAACAACGGGGGCGACGGCTACGCCTGCGGGAGGATCCTCAGAATGAAGGGCCTGGATGTCCGGCTGCTCCGCGCGGGAAATGAAGCCCGCATGACGGAGGAGACCTCCGCCCAGAAGGAGATCTGCGGGAAGCTCGGGATTCCCGAGTCGGTCTATGAGCCGGGCGCGATAAGGTCCGCCGACCTCATCGTCGACGCCCTGTTTGGAATCGGACTTTCCAGAGGCGTGACCGGGGTCTGCGCTGATCTCATCGCGGAGATCAACTGCTCCGGGATCCCGGTGCTCTCCATCGACATTCCGAGCGGGGTCCACGCGGACAACGGGCAGATCCTGGGAATTGCGGTGAGGGCCGACGTGACGGTGACGATGCAGTGCCTGAAGCCGGGACTGCTTCTCTTTCCGGGAGCGTCCTGCGCGGGGGATATCAGGATCGCGGATATCGGGGTTGATATCCCGGACGGCTTCGGCGCAGCGGTCTCGCTTGAGAGAGGGGATCTTGAGATACTCCTGCCCGAGCGGGACCCCGCCGGAAACAAGGGGACGTTCGGAAAGGTGCTGATTGCGGCCGGATCCCCCGGGATGGCGGGCGCGGCTTTCCTGAGCGCCAGCTCCGCCCTGAGGAGCGGCGCCGGCATGGTAAGGATCCTGACCTGTTCGGAGAACCGGACGATACTCCAGCAGCTTCTGCCCGAGGCGGTTCTCTCGCTCTATGATTCGGAGGAGGAAGCCGCGGAACGTCTCATCGAGGGACTTGCGTGGTGCGATGTCTGCGTGTGCGGCCCGGGAATCGGAACGGGGCCGACCGCGGAGAGGCTCGTCAGCACGGTCACAGATTCCCGCGCTGCCGGCGAAACGCCGGTCGTCATCGACGCCGACGGACTCAACGCGCTCAGGGGAAGGGCGGAGCTCCTCGACGGATGCCGGGGGCCGGTCTTCATCACTCCGCATATTCTCGAGATGCAGCGGCTCAGCGGGATTCCGGCGCGTGACCTCAAGGCGGATCCGGTCCGGTACGCGTCGGAGTTTGCCGGACGCCACGGCGTCACCTGCATCCTGAAGGACGCGAGAACCGTGACCGCCTGCCCGGACGGAACGGTTTTTATCAACAGGTCCGGCAACGACGGCATGGGGACCGCCGGGAGCGGGGACGTCCTGACCGGGATCCTCGCCGGCCTCATCGCCGGAGGGACGGAGGACTGGACCGCCGGAGCCCTGGCCGTATTCATCCACGGCCTCGCCGGTGACGACGCCGCGGAGCGCCTCGGCAGGAGATACATGACTTCGGGCGACATCACGGAGGGATTGAAGAACGTATTAATCCGTTGAGGGAGTACTTAAGCGGCCGCAGGCGCGGGCGCGGGAAGAGGACGGGATCATGAGAAAATACAGCAGAATATACGCGGAGATCAATCTGGACGCCATCGACAGCAATCTCCGCGCAATGAAGGAGAAGCTGGCCGACGACATCTCGGTCTGCGCGGTCATCAAGGCAGACGGCTACGGGCACGGGGCTCTCCAGATCGCGAGACACATCCAGCACAGGCCCTACATCTGGGGATTCGCCTGCGCGACGGTGGAGGAGGCGATGCAGCTTCGGTCCGGCGGCATCATGAAGCCGATTGTCCTTCTCGGTTTCGCTTTCCCCGAATCCTATGACGACATCATCGATTACGATATCAGGGCGTGCATCTTCGACTACGAGTCGGCAGCCGCGCTGTCCCAGAAATCCATGATGCTCGAGCACCCGGTGAAAATCCACCTCGCCGTCGACACGGGGATGGGGAGGATCGGATTCCTCTATGACCGGGAAGAATCCATCAACGACATCGTGCGGATTGCCGGGCTGCCCAATCTGGAGATAGAGGGAATGTTCACTCATTTCGCGAGGGCGGACGAGGTGTCGCTGACCCACGCCGAGGTGCAGCTGATCCGCTATCTCGATTTTGAGGGGAAGCTTAAGCAGCGCGGGATTGAGATCCCGATTCGCCACACCAGCAACAGCGCCGCGATCATGCGCTTCCCGGAGGCGCATCTCAATATGGTGCGGGCAGGCATCACACTCTACGGACTTCCGCCCTCGGAGGAGATGGCGGGAAAGCTGAAGATGCTGCGGCCCGCCATGAAGCTTGTGAGCCACGTCTCGAACGTCAAGACGGTTCCGGCGGAGACCCCGATCAGCTACGGCGGCACCTACGTCACAAAGAAAGAGAGCGTCATCGCGACCATCCCGGTCGGATATGCCGACGGCTACCCGAGATCGCTCTCAGGCCGCGGATTTGTCCTGATTCACGGGACGCGCGTCCCGATCCGCGGACGCGTATGCATGGATCAGTTCATGGTGGACGTGAGCGAACTCAAGGATGTAAAAGTCGGTGACGAGTGCGTCCTCATCGGAACCCAGGAGGAACAGGAGATCACGATCCTTGAGCTCGCCGCCCTGAGCGGGAGATTCCACTACGAGATTCCCTGCGACATCTCGAAGAGGGTTCCGAGATCCTATAGTGTCAACGGCTATACGGCTGAACAGGTTGATTATTTTCATTGATTATGTTACGATTTTTATCTAAGCGCGCCCTCGCGGCGAAGGAGAATGAGGAGGAGAACACGAGGGAATCCTCCGGCCCGGATCTTTTTCTCGGGGAGAAGGACGCCAGGGATATCATGACGCGGAGAAACAGCATCGTCGCCGCGGACGGGTCCTCGTCCCTCAGGGAGTGCGCGGAGGAGATCCTGAAATCCTCAAGGTCGGCGGTGCCGGTCTTTTCGGAGACGATCGACACGATCCAGGGCATTCTCGAGGTGCGGGACGTGATGATGAAGCTGTTCTTCCATCCCGAACTCGCGGAGACCCCGGTCTCCGAGATCGACGGGATCATGAAGGAGGCCCCGATTATTCCGGAGACGCGTCCGGTGAGCGGCATTTTCAGGTATATGATGGCCTGCGAGATCCGGATGCTGATCGTCGTCGACGAGTACGGACAGACGTCCGGCCTGATCACGCTCGAGGACGTCCTCGGGGAGATCGCAGCCAACGTCCTTCGGGACTACGAGAGGGACGAGGATTTTGTCCTGCAGAACACCGGCACCAGCGTTGTGCTTGACGGCCTGACGCCGCTCGACCGCGCTGAGGAGATACTCGGCTGTGACTTCGGGACCGGGGATTATGAGACGCTGAGCGGCTATCTGACGTCGCGTCTCGGGCACATTCCCGGAGCCGGAGACCGGCGGATCGCGTGCCGCGGCTTCCTTTTCCACATCCTCGAGACGGAGAACCACACGATCAGGAAGGTCCGCGCCGAACGGCTGCCGAGGGAGATCAGGGAATCATAGTATCAGTGTATTACAGAACCGCAGTTTTACAGATTGATTAAGGGAGCATCCGCTTCCGGAGGAGATCAGTATGTCCGGACATTCAAAGTTTGCCAACATCAAGCACAAGAAAGAGAAAAATGACGCCGCCAAGGGGAAGATTTTCACGATCATCGGGCGTGAAATCGCCGTCGCCGTGAAAGAGGGCGGTCCCGATCCGTCGAACAACTTCAAGCTGGCCGCCGTCATCGCGAAGGCGAAGGCAAACAACGTCCCGAATGACACGATAGAGAGAGGCATCAAGAAAGCCGCCGGCGACAACAGCGGCGCGAACTACGAACAGCTTACCTACGAGGGATACGGCCCGAGCGGTGTCGCGATCATCGTCAAAACCCTGACCGACAACAAGAACCGCACGGCGGCCGACGTGAGGTCGGCGTTTTCCAAGGGCGGCGGAAGTATCGGAACGAAGGGAAGCGTCTCCTTCATGTTCGATGAGAAGGGTCAGATCATCATCGACAGGGAGGAGTGCGAAATGGATCCCGACGACATCATGATGCTCGCCCTGGACGCCGGCGCCGAGGACTTCCGCGAGGAGGAGGACAGCTTTGAGGTCATCACGGACCCGTCCGCCTTTGAGGATGTCAGGCGCGCCCTGGAGGAGGCCGGAATCCCGATGGCAGAGGCATCCGTCACGATGATTCCTCAGAACTACGTCTCACTTTCGAATCCTGCCGACAGGGGAAGTCTCGAGAAGATCCTGGACCTTCTCGAGGGCAGTGACGACGTTCAGGACGTCTATCACAACTGGGACGAAGAGGAGTAAAGGTAGCGAGCGAAGTGACTGTTGCTGATTTTCTGATAGCCGCCATACTGGGAATTGTCCAGGGGCTGACCGAATTCCTTCCGGTCAGTTCCTCGGGGCATCTCGTGATTCTGGAACGTCTGACCGGTTCTCAGCTGCCGGCGCTGACGTTCCATGTCTTTTTGCATGCGGGGACCACGCTCGCCGTCATCCTCGCGATGAGGGAAGAACTGCTGCTCATTGTCAGGGAAACCGCTGACATGGGACGGGATTTCGCCGGAGTCACGGCCTCGGCCGTCAGGCCGGGCGGGGAAACCGGGGGCAGGGGGAGATCCCCGAGAAGCGGCGCCCGCCGGGAGGCCGCGGTCGTTCTCATCATCACCGCGGTCAGCGGGGTCATGGGCGCGCTGCTCATACCGGCAGCCGCGGCCGCGTCCGGGTCCGTGCTCTTTTCCGGCATTGGGCTCATGATGACGGGGATCCTTCTGCTGGTGACCGATATGGTGAAGATGGGCGGGGAGATATCTCCGCACGAGATCACGTCCGGCAGGGCGGTCCTGATCGGGGCGGCGCAGGGCATCTCGATCCTGCCCGGCATCTCAAGGAGCGCCTTCACCGTCTGCACCGGCATTTTCTCTGGAATCGGAAGGAAGAACGCGGTCACGTTCTCTTATCTTATCTCCGTTCCGGTCACGCTCGGCATGCTTGTTTACGTGATCGCCTCCGGCATACCCGGCGGCGTCCTGACGCTTCCCGTTCTCGGCTGCTGCCTCGTCGGTACCTCGGTGTCGGCGGTAGTGGGAAGCTTCATGATCAGGAGATGTCTGGTATGGTTCAGGAGATGCAGATGGGGCACATTCGCCAGATACTGCTTTATCGCAGGATTCGCGGCGGTTTTGATCAGTTTCTTTTAGGAATGACAGCGGGATGCCGCTCCGGCGGAGGGCCGGGGCAGGGTATCTCATGGCAGTTCCCTGGAAACGGGGGTTTGGGGTAATGGCAAAGGGGAGTACCGCTTTAAAGAACAATACTGGCAGAAGCCATTCCGGCAGCTCAGGCAGGAAGACGGGGAGCCCGGCGCGGAGCGCGGGGAGCAGAAAGACGTCCTCCGGCCAGGGCCGCCGAAGCAGCGGCGGCAAGACCGCGGGATCCTCCGGGAGACGCGCTTCCGCGGAGACGAAAGAGACAGGGGGAAGCGTATCTTCCTCCGGCATCGTGCGGGAGGTGGTTCTCTGCGTGGTCCTGGCTCTCTCCGTGCTGATACTTCTTGCGAATTTCGGCATTGTGGGAAGATTCGGAAATACTATGAGCGACGCGCTGTTCGGGACGTTCGGGCTCATGGCGCACGTGTTTCCGTTCGCGGTTTTCTTCGGCTCCGCCTTCTTCATCGCCAACATCGAAAATCCGCTGATCGCGCGAAAGGCGATCGGTTTCATTATCATGTTCGTGTTCCTCACTGCTTTCCTGCAGCTTCTGACGATCGGGTACGCGAAGAACGCGGCGGTCTCCGAGATCTACCGGTACTGCCGCGAGGAGAGGACCGGCGGAGGCGCCGTCGGCGGTGCTATCGTCCATGTGTTCGGCTACGCGTTCGGGACAGTAGGGGCCTATATTCTCACGATCTTCGGCCTCATCGCCGGAGCGATCGTGATGACCCAGAAGCCGCTGATCTCCGGGATCGGCGCGCGGGGAAGGGACGCCGCGGAGCGGGCCCGGAAGCGCAGGAACATCCACAGGCTCGAGAGGGCCGAGGAGAAAGACAGCCAGAAGAAGGAGCAGGAAGCGCTCCGGAAGCTTCACAGGACCGAGGAGCAGCTTGAGAGGGACCGGCGGATCCGCGAGATTGAGCTCGAGACCGCGCGCAAAGAGAGAGAGATGTCGAGAAGCCGGACGGCTGAACGCGTGCCCGGCCGGCTCTCTTACAGTGATCCGATGATCGAAGCAGACGGCAACCCGCTCGACGCCGTGACGCTCGAACGGCAGAACGCCTCGTCGGGGGATTATACGGCAACCGTGGATTCCGCAAGGAATCCGATCCGGATCGGGGACGACCCATTCATGGGAACCGCCCCGAAGACAGCGGGAGCCTTCGGAGGGGGGAATGACCTCCCGGAAGAGGAGGAAGCCTCTTTTGAGATGCCCTCGTTCCTGCGGGACGTGGGTGAACCTTCTGTGGAAGAGCCTGCCGGCAGCTCCGGCCAGCCTTCCGGGGATCCGGTTCCTGACACCGTGCCCCGCCAGGAGGGCGTGAGTGCGGCGGAATCCGCCGCGGAGCCCGCCGGGAAGAAGACGGCGCGAAAGAAATCCGCTGCCGCCTCCGGTGATAAGGCGGAGAGTGCCGGGCCGAAGGAGGACGCGCAGACAGGCGCGGACAGCATCAGGAAGCAGATCGGGGAGGAAGCCCCGGCAGGAAAAGTCTACAGGCTGCCGCCCATTGACCTCCTGAGGAAGGGCGAGTCAGGAGCTGCCGAATCCGACCGGACGATTCGGGATACGGCCGTCAAGCTGCAGGAGACGCTGCGCGATTTCGGAGTAAACGTCAAGGTCGTGAACGTGAGCAGGGGACCGACCGTCACAAGGTACGAGCTCCAGCCCGAGCACGGCGTCAAGGTGAGTCGGATTATCAATCTCCAGGACGATATCAAGCTGAACCTCGCCGCCGCGGACATCCGGATTGAGGCCCCGATACCGGGGAAGGCCGCCGTCGGCATCGAAGTGCCGAACAAGTCCGCAAGCACGGTCATGCTGAGGGAACTGATCGAGTCGGCCGAGTTCAAAAAGGACCGCGGCGTGCTCACATTTGCCGTCGGCAAGGACCTGGGCGGGAGGACGATCGTGACGGACATCGAGAAGATGCCCCACCTGCTGATCGCCGGGACGACCGGGTCGGGCAAGTCCGTGTGCATCAATACGCTCATCATGAGCATTCTCTATAAATCGACACCGGACCAGGTCAAGATGCTCATGATCGATCCGAAGGTCGTCGAGCTCAAGATCTATGACGGGATTCCCCATCTGCTGATTCCGGTCGTGACCGACGCGAAGAAGGCCGCCGGCGCGCTCAACTGGGCGGTGCAGGAGATGACGGAGCGATACAACAAGTTCGCTTCCTATCCGGGCGTCAGGGACATCAAGTCCTACAACGCCAGGGTCGACAAGCTGAATGCCGGCGTGGAGCCGTCCGAAAAGATTCCGAAGATGCCCCGCATCGTCGTGATCGTCGACGAGCTCGCGGACCTGATGATGGTCGCCTCCTCCGAAGTCGAGGACGCCGTCTGCCGCCTGGCCCAGCTCGCCCGAGCCGCGGGGATCCATCTGATCATCGCGACCCAGAGGCCGTCCGTCAACGTCGTGACCGGCCTCATCAAGGCCAATATGCCGTCGAGGATCGCCCTCGCGGTGAACTCGGGCATTGACAGCCGCACGATCCTCGACATGAACGGGGCGGAGAAACTGCTCGGCAGGGGCGACATGCTGTTCTACCCGCAGGGATATCCGAAACCGGTGAGGGTCCAGGGAGCGTTCGTCTCCGACGACGAGATCTCGGACGTTGTCAGATTCCTCTCCTCCCAGACGGAGGAGGACGACTACAGCCGTGAAGTGGAGGATATGATTGAGAGCTCGTCGGGCGGCATACAGGGCGCCCAGGGCGGCGACGACGAGCGGGACGAGTACTTCGCCGAGTCGGGGAGACTCATCATCGAGAAGGACAAGGCTTCGATCGGCATGCTCCAGCGGGCGTTCAAGATCGGCTTTAACCGCGCCGCGAGGATCATGGACCAGCTGTCTGACGCGGGAGTGGTAGGCGGCGAGGAGGGAACAAAACCCAGAAAGATTCTGATGACCGCGGAGGAATTTGAGAATCTTCTGAACGGAGGAACTGCGGAGATTCCATGAAATGTCAAAACTGCGGAAGTCCCATTCCGGACGGCAAGCTCTTCTGCCCGAAGTGCGGATCGGAAGTACGGCTCGTAGATGATTACGATCCGATCGGTCTGCTGGGGGAGAAGGGACGGAAGCCCCCGGATGGCGACGGGGATATAAAGAAGGGAGGAGGAGCGGGGGGTGTCCTCATCCGGATCCTTTTCGCTTCCGTTATCGCCGCGCTGCTGTCGGCGGCAGCCATCTTCGCGATGACGGGAAACAGCGGGAAGAACCTCCCCTATGTGAGAGCCCGCCTCGAAAAGTACCTGGAGGAGGAGAAGTACGATCGGGCTTTCTCGTGCTGCGAGAAGGCGATCCGGCTCGATCCTGCCTCCGACGAGCTTCAGGTTCAGAAGGCGGACATCCTTCTCCGCCAGGGCAGAACGGATGATGCGCTCTCCTGCCTCAGGGAGGCGCACGAGGTGATGGGATCGTCCCCCGTTGTCCTTGAGAAGCTGATCAGCATCTGCATTGAGGAGGAAGATCACGCGGCGGTCGCGGAACTGCTCCGGAACACCGAGGATCAGGAGCTCCGGGAGCGATACGGGCAGTATGCCGTCACCGCCCCGGCCATGTCGCTCATCAGCGGCCGCGCCTACCCTTACGGGACAAGGCTCACCATCTCGACGGAAGCGGGCAGTATCTATTATACATTTGACGGATCGATTCCGGATTCTTCCGGGCCGCTCTACACGAAGCCCCTGAAGCTTCACGTCGGGGTCAATCGGATCAGTGCCGTCTCCATCGGGAGCTTCGGGATCCGAAGTCCCGTGGTCTCCGGCGTGTACACAGTGAAGGCCAGGGAGACGAAGGCCTCCGTCATCAGCCGCCCCAGAGAGGAAGCACAGGAGGAGGACGGCTACTACGACGATTACGAGGACTCTGAGTGGTCTGAAGACGACGAGGAGGAGAACGGCTCCGACGAAGATGCGGACTCTTCATCCGAAGAACCCTCCGGGGAGGACGACGGCGGGAACGGCGGAAGTTCCAACGGCGGGGACGAAGGGGAAGACGAAAACGACGAGGAGGGCGGAGACGGATCCGGTGATGACGGGGACGGAGACGCTCCCGACGGGGACTTGGGGGACGACGGCGAAGACGGAGAAGGACAGGAACCGTCGGCGAATCCCGGGGACGAAGGCGGGGACGGTCAGGAACCGTCAGTGAGCCCGGAGGACGAAGACGGGGACGTGATCCCCGACGACATCATTATCGACATCTATGACGACGAGATTGACTGGGACGACGCGATTGCGGAATAGAGATCCGCGCAGATGGACAGGAACCCGTTAACTCCTGCAGGCAGAGTCCGGATGCCTCTGACACCCTGAGAATGCAGGTTCATTTATCACCGGAGGAAGATTATGTTTAAAATTCTTTCAAAAACCCAATTGAGCGCGGTCGTCTGGGAGATGGTCGTCGAGGCCCCGCTTCTCTCCGCGCACTGCAAACCCGGTCAGTTCCTGATCGTGAAGATGGACGAGAAGGGCGAGCGCATCCCCCTCACAATCTGTGACTACGACCCGGAAGCCGGTACGATCACCATCGTCTTCCAGCCCGTCGGCGCTTCCACGGACCGCTTCCTCGAACTCGGTGTCGGCGACGCGTTCCAGGACGTTGTGGGACCGCTCGGAAAGCCATCGGACATCACGGAGATGACGGACGAGGAACTGAAATCCCGCCGCTTCCTGTTCGTATGCGGCGGCGTCGGAACCGCCCCGGTCTATCCCCAGGTGAAATGGCTTCACGACCGCGGAATCTCCGCGGACGTCATCATCGGGTGCAGGACGAAGGACCTGCTCTTTTACGAGGATAAGATGCGGGAGGTCGCCGGAAATCTCTATGTGACGACGGACGACGGCTCCTATATGCACAAGGGGGTCGTGACCACCGTGATCGACGAGCTCGTCGCGGAGGGCAGGGAGTACAACCACTGCGTCGCGATCGGTCCCATGATCATGATGAAATTCTGCTGCCTGACAACCCAGAAATACAATATACCCACCATTGTCTCCATGAATCCGATCATGGTCGACGGAACGGGAATGTGCGGCGCCTGCAGGCTCACGGTCGGCGACGAGGTCAAATTCGCCTGCGTGGACGGGCCCGAATTTGACGGCTTCAAGATCAACTGGGCAGAGTGCATGAAGCGCGCCCAGATGTACAAGACAGTCGAGGGCGAGGCGAGGCTCCGGTACCAGGAGGGAAAGACGCACGAAGGAGGCTGCGGGAACTGCTGAGCAGCTTTCGCGCCGCATCTCATCACAGGAAGTTCAGGTTAAGAAGATAGAGGAGACGGTTATGGGTGATGTAATGAAGAAGGTACCGGTGCGGGAACAGGAACCCCTTGTCCGCGCCGCCAATTTTGACGAAGTCTGTCTCGGATACAACGAGGAGGAAGCTGTGGAAGAGGCCGCAAGATGCCTCAACTGCAAGAACGCGAGGTGCATCCAGGGATGTCCCGTGAATATCCGCATCAACGATTTTATTGCTAAGGTGAAGGAGCGGAACTACGAGGAGGCGTACCAGATCATCTCCGAGTCGAGCTCGCTTCCCGCGGTCTGCGGGCGCGTCTGCCCCCAGGAGACCCAGTGCGAAGGAAAATGCGTGCGGGGAGTCAAGGGAGAGGCCATCTCGATCGGAAAACTCGAGCGCTTTGTCGCCGACTGGGCGAGAAACAACGGGATCAAGCCGAAAGCCGCGGAGAAGAAGAACGGCCACCGCGTCGCGATCGTCGGCTCAGGCCCCGCCGGGCTCACCTGCGCAGGCGATCTCGCGAGGCTCGGATACGACGTCACGATCTTTGAGGCGCTCCACAAGGCCGGCGGCGTCCTGGTATACGGAATTCCGGAGTTCCGTCTTCCGAAGGACGAGGTCGTCGCGAAGGAAGTCGAGAATGTCAAAGGCCTCGGCGTGACGATCAACACGGACGTCATCGTCGGGCGGACGCTTTCCGTCGACGAGCTGCTCACGAAGGAGGGCTTCGAGGCTGTATTCATCGGCTCCGGCGCGGGTCTTCCGATGTTCATGGGAATTCCGGGAGAGAACGCGAACGGCGTGTTCTCTGCGAATGAATACCTGACGAGAAACAACCTCATGAAGGCGTTCCGCGACGACTACGACACGCCGATCTACAGGGCAAAGAAAGTCGTCGTCGTCGGAGGCGGAAACGTCGCGATGGACGCGGCGAGAACCGCGCTAAGGCTCGGAGCCGAGGTGCATCTGGTATACAGGCGCTCCGAGGCCGAGCTTCCCGCGAGAGCGGAAGAAGTTCACCACGCGAAGGAGGAGGGGATCATTTTCGACCTTCTCACGAATCCGGTCGAGATCCTGACCGATGAAAACGACAACGTGCGCGGGATCCGCTGCATCCGCATGGAGCTGGGCGAGCCCGACGCCTCCGGGCGCAGGCGTCCCGTCGAAATTCCGGGATCGGAATTTGAGGTGGAGTGCGACGCGGTCATCATGTCTCTCGGAACTTCGCCGAATCCGCTGATCTCCTCGACGACGGTCGGACTCGACGTCAACCGCAAAAAGTGCATCATCGCCGACGAGGAGGAGGGAAAGACCTCGAGAGAGGGCGTCTACGCCGGCGGCGACGCGGTGACAGGCGCGGCGACGGTTATTCTGGCGATGGGAGCCGGCAAGGCCGGAGCGCGTGGAATCGACCGCTTCATCCGTGAGAAAGAGGCAGCCGGAAACGCATGACTCTCAGGATCGTCTGCTGCGGCAGGCTGAAGGAGGCCTTTTTCAGGGAGGCGCTCGACGAGTATATAAAGAGGCTTTCGCGCTACGCAAAAGTGGAGATCATCGAGGTTAAGGACGAGAAGACACCGGACCGGGCCTCGAAGGCAGAGGCCGCCCTCATTCTTGAAAAGGAGGGCGGCCGCCTCCTCTCCGGAATCAGGGACGGGGACTACGTCTGCGCTCTCGCGATCGAAGGGAAGGAGTACAGCTCGGAGGCGTTCGCCTCCCATCTCGCGGAGATCGCGGGGAGCGGAAAAAGCAGCGTCGCGTTCATCATCGGAGGCTCTCTCGGCCTGTCCCCGGAGGTTCTCCGGAGGGCCGACGAGAAGATCAGTTTCTCGAAGATGACCTTTCCGCACCAGCTGATGCGGGTCATCCTCGCGGAACAGGTCTACCGGTCTTTCCGCATCCTGAAAGGCGAGCCCTATCACAAGTAAGTATTTCAATAACAGTGGAAAAGTGCTAAAATGGTACGACACGCGGACGAGGGCCGCAAAGTACCGGAGGTTATTAACAGCGGATGAATGACCGCCAGGAATATCTGATCGAAATACCGTCCGAGCACGCAAAGAATATCTTCGGACAGTTTGACACGCATTTGAGGAAGATCGAGCGCTCCCTTGGCGTCAGTGTCGTCGCGAGGGACGGGAGCGTGAGAATCACCGGGGATCCCGGGGGCGCGGAGAAGGCGAAGAAGCTGTTCGCCATGCTACTCGCGCTTTCTTCCAGGGGCAATACGCTCACGGAGCAGAACATCGACTACTCGCTCTCCCTTCTGAAAGAAGACCGCCAGAACGAGATGATCGCGGTGGACAGCGACATCATCGTCCACACGGCCGCCGGGAGACCGGTCAAGCCGAAGACGGTCGGCCAGAAAGAATACGTCGACTCCATCAGGAATAACATGATCACGTTCGGGATCGGCCCCGCCGGAACCGGGAAGACCTACCTTGCGATGGCGATGGCAATCAGCATGTTTCGGAACGACGAGGTCTCGCGGATCATACTGACGAGGCCGGCGATCGAGGCCGGGGAGAAGCTCGGCTTCCTGCCGGGCGACCTGCAGAGCAAGATCGATCCCTATCTGCGCCCGCTCTACGATGCGCTCTACGAGATCATGGGAGCGGACGCCTTCCTGAAGAACTCCGAAAAGGGACTGATCGAGGTCGCTCCTCTTGCCTACATGAGGGGCAGGACGCTCGACAACGCCTTCATCATACTCGACGAGGCCCAGAATACGACGCCGTCGCAGATGAAGATGTTCCTCACGAGGATCGGGTTCGGGTCGCATGTCGTCGTGACGGGAGACCGCACCCAGAAGGATCTTCCACCCGGGACGTCGAGCGGACTTGACGTCGCTGTGAGAGTCCTGAGAAAGATCGACGAGATCGGATTTACCGAGCTCACCAGCAGGGACGTCGTACGGCATCCGCTCGTCCAGAAGATCGTCGAGGCGTACGAGAAGTTCGAGGCGAGGTCAGCGGAGGGAACCCCCAAAAGGAGACGGGCCGTCGCGGGTATGCCCGTGAGAAAGAATAAACTATGACAGAAGATTTGCTGATAGATTTCGAGGAGGAGCCGGAGGGAAGGTCTCTGAATTTCGGATTCGACCCCGCGGAGACCGCCGTCCGGGTGGTCGGTCGCGTGCTCGAACTGGAGCGATGTCCGTTTCGCTGTGAGTTCAGCCTCCTGCTGACCGGCGATGAGAGGACGAGGGAGGTAAACCGCGACGCGCGGGGGATCGACAGCGTGACCGACGTGCTGTCATTTCCGGTCTGCGGCTACTCAAAGCCCGCCGCCTTCGAGGAGGCGGAGGAGGACCGCGGAGGGTGTTTCGACCCGGAGAACGGCTTCCTGATCCTCGGGGATATCCTGATCAACGCGGAGCAGGCGGGGAGGCAGGCCCTCGAATACGGACATTCCCTGCTGCGGGAATACGCCTTCCTCGTCGCGCACAGCGCTCTCCATCTCGTCGGTTACGACCACATGACGGAGGATGACGAGCGGCTGATGATCGAAAAGCAGAACCTTGTACTCGATTCACTCAACATCAGAAGGGGGAATGAATAAAGCATGATGAAGAGAAAAACCGCTCTTGCCTTCGCGCTCGCCGCGGTATTCGCGCTGACGGCCGCTCATCCCGTATCGGCCGCGGACCCGGATGCCCCGGACGGGATGGCGAAGAGCTATCTGACCGGCGAGTATGTCATCGAGGAACAGTCGAGAAGAAGGCCGATCTCGTTCATGATCGACAATGTCAAGGATTCCCGTCCCCAGAGCAATATCACGAAAGCCTCCATCTATTACGAGTGCGAGGTAGAGACGGATCTTTCCAGGATCTGCGCGGTCTACGAGAAATATGACGGCCTCACGAAGATCGGCCCCATGCGCAGCTGCCGCGATTACTTCATCTCTCTCGTGTCCGGCCTCTGTCCGATCTACGAACACTACGGACAGGCCGCCTACGCGCTCCCGTACCTCGAGTCCGATGACGTCGACAACGTCAGCGGCATGATGTGGTACGCCGACCAGGGCTTCTTCAGGGACGGCCCGTTCAAGGCCCCCCACAACTGCTACACGAGCGCCGAGGGCATGGAGAAGATGATCAGGACCTGCGGTTATTCCCAGGAATACCCGGAGGACTACAAGCCCATGCTGCACTTCGTCGACGAGGGCGGCACCGTCACACTCGAGGACGGCAGGGACGCGTCCTATGTGAAGATCGGGTACCCGATGAACGATCCGAGGTACATCTACAATCCGGATACCGGACTCTATGAGCGCTACCAGTACGGGGAGCCCCACACGGACTACGAGAACGGCGAAGTGATCAAGGTCAAAAACATCATTCTCGAGTACCAGAACGGCACGACTTACCAGACTTCCGTCTATCTCCACTACGTCACCGAGGGCGAGGGCAGGGGAAAGTACATCACGAACGGCAAGGCGGTCGACATCACGTGGTCCAGGCCATCGTTCTTCGCCCCGGTCGAGTACAGGCTTGCCGACGGGTCGCCCCTTGTGCTCAACACCGGCAAGACGTTCGTCAACGTCATCAGGAACAACCAGATGGACCGGTGCCTGATCGGCGCGTCCGAGGATTCCCTCTCCTGTGTCGTCTCCGACGAGGAGGCCCGGCAGGCCATCGCGGAGAACGACGCGTGGACGGCGGAATACAAGGCGGGCGAGGAAGTATATCTGAGCGGGATGGCTCAGCAGCGCACGGACAATGTGGCGAAGCACAACGGTGAGACCAAAGTCGAGAAGGGACTTCCCTAAGTTGAGTATACGTGATCATTTCAGGGACAAGCGGAGAGTCGTCATCAAGATCGGCTCTTCTTCCCTTGTACACAGGGAGACGGGGAAGCTGAACCTTCCCAAAATAGAAATTCTCACGAGAGAAGTGAGTGACATCCGCAACCAGGGGAGGGACGTCGTCGTCGTCTCCTCCGGGGCGATCTCCGTCGGGAGAGCCGCGCTCGGGATCGGGACGCTTCACTCGCTCAAGGAGAAGCAGGCCTGCGCCGCGGTCGGACAGGTCCGGCTCATGATGATTTACCAGAAGTTCTTCGCCGAGTACGGACAGACGACGGCACAGATCCTGCTGACGAAGCAGACGATGCTCGACGAGGAGAGCAGGACGAACGCGAGAAACACGTTCGAGCAGCTGTTTTCACTCGGCGTCATCCCCATCGTCAATGAAAACGACACCGTCGAGACCTACGACATCCGCTTCGGCGACAACGACCGGCTCTCAGCCATCGTGACGGCGCTGATCAACGCCGATCTCCTGATCCTTCTGTCGGACATCGACGGTCTCTACAGCGACGACCCGAAGGTGAATCCGGACGCCGGCTTCATCAGTGAGGTTGAGTTTCTCGACGAGAGGATGAAGTCCATGGCAAAAGCGACCGCCGGGAGCGCGTACGGCACCGGCGGCATGGCGACGAAGCTCGCCGCGGCGGAGATCGCCTCGGCGGCGGGGGCGGACATGGTGATCGCGAACGCGGAGGATTTCCGGATGATTCACCGCGTCCTCGAGGGGGAGGATCTCGGAACCGTTTTCCACGCCCATCCCCACGAGTACCAGCTGATGGATTTTCTTGAGAGAATCTGAGAGCCCGCACAGGTTACGGACGGAGAATGGAAAGATCAAAATCCGAATTCAGAAAAGAGATGCTCATGCGGCGGAGGCGGACGCCTCCGCCCGAGCTGATTTCAGGGAGCGAACGCATCGCAGAGCGGCTCATATCCCTGCCCGAATGGCGGAACGCCCCGGATGTCTGCCTCTACGTCTCCTTCGGGGAAGAGGTTGAGACCCGAACCCTGATCAGGGAGGCCCTCCTCTCCGGGAAGCGGGTGTTTCTGCCGAGGGTGTGCGGAAGAGAGCTCGTCTTCTGCAGCATCCGGTCGATGGAGGACCTGGCCCCGGGATACCGGGGGATTCAGGAGCCAGTCACAGATCCCGCGGAGAGCACGGCCGGGACGCCCATGATTCTCCCGGGCTGCGCGTTCGATCTGGCCGGAAACAGGATGGGATACGGCGGCGGGTACTACGACCGCTTCCTCGCACGTGATAAAGGCCGCATGCGGATTGCGCTCTCCTACGATTTTGCCGTATTTGACGAGATCCCCCGCGATGAGGGGGATCAGAGAGTCGACCTGATTGTCACCGAGACGCGGCTGATTGACTGCCGCGGCCGCGGTTCCGACCGCCCGGACGGCATGCCGGGCACAGAAAGGAGTAAGGAATATGATGGATCTTGAGATCACAGGCCGGAAGGCAAAGGCAGCGGCCCCGGAGGTCGCCGGACTCTCCACCGAACTGAAGAACTGCGTCCTCGGGAAGGCCGCGGACCTGCTGGTCGAGTCGACCCCCGCCATTCTCGCCGCCAACGCGGAGGATACCGCGAGGGCGAAAGAGGCCGGCATGGCCGAGGGGCTGCTGGACCGGCTGACGCTGACGGAATCCAGGATAAGCGCAATGGCGGAGGGCCTCAGGGCGATCGCCGCGCTCGATGACCCGATCGGAAATGTGTCAGAGATGAAGAGGCGCCCGAACGGCCTTATGATCGGCCGCATGACCGTCCCCCTCGGCGTGATCGGCGTGATCTACGAGGCGAGGCCGAACGTGACGTCTGATGTCTTCGGGCTCTGTTTCAAGGCCGGAAATGTCACAATCCTCAAGGGCGGAAGCGACGCGGTCAGCTCCAACACCGCGATCTCCGGCGTGCTGAGGGAGGCTCTCAGGTCCTGCGGCGTCACGGAGGACGCGCTGTCATTTATTAATGATACGTCCCGCGAGACCGCGAAGGCCTTCATGCGCCTTGACAGGTACGTCGACCTCATGATCCCGCGCGGGGGAGCCGGCCTCATCAGGACCGTCGCGAGGGAGAGCACGATCCCGGTCATCGAGACCGGAACCGGAAACTGCCATGTGTACGTCGATGAGAGTGCCGACGTCGAAATGGCCGTCCGCATCATCAACAACGCCAAGACCCAGCGGATCGGCGTGTGCAACGCGGAGGAGTCCCTGGTCGTGCACAGGGAGATCGCCCCGAAGCTGCTCCCGGTCCTCGAGGAGAAGCTTAAGGAACACCACGTCGAGCTCAGGGCGGACAGCGAGTCCGCCGCGTATCTCAGGGAGTCCGTGCCCGCCACCGAGGAGGACTGGGGAACGGAATATCTGGACTACATCCTGTCGGTGAAGACCGTCGGAGGGATCGACGAGGCGGTCGCACACATCAACCGGTACAACACCGGGCACTCTGAGGCGATCGTCACGGAGAACTATGAGAACGCGCAGAAATTCCTGCGCGAGGTCGACGCGGCCTGTGTCTACGTCAATGCCTCAACCCGCTTCACCGACGGGTTCGAGTTCGGGTTCGGGGCGGAGATCGGGATCAGTACCCAGAAGCTGCACGCGAGGGGGCCGATGGGACTCGCAGCGCTGACGACATGGAAGTACATCATTTACGGAAACGGACAGGTGAGAGAATAAGAAGTGGAAGAACTCCGTGCAAAAAACCGTGAAGAGGAGATCCGGCAGAACGACTATATAAAGATGACGGCGGAGAAGGTCCGGAGGATCGCGGACCTCCGGGGCCATGCCCTAAAGGCGTGCGTCGTCACGTTCGGCTGCCAGATGAATGCGAGGGACTCCGAGAAGCTTAAGGGGATCCTGGCCGAGTCGGGCTTCCTCATGACCGAGGAGGAGCAGGACGCCGATCTCGTGATCTGCAACACCTGCACGGTCCGCGAGAACGCGGACCAGCACGTCTACGGGAGGCTCGGGCGCCTGACCGGTCTCAAGAAGAAGAAACCGGACCTGATCGTCGGCCTCTGCGGCTGCATGATGCAGGAGGACCACGTCGTCCGGAAGATCAGGAAGAGCTATCCCGTCGTGGACCTTATTTTCGGGACTCATAATCTCTACACATTTCCCGAGCTGCTCTACCGCAGGCTGACGGAGGGGAAGAGGGTCGTCGAGCTCTGGGACGGCACCGACATGATCGTCGAAAACCTGCCGGTCCGCAGGAAGTACAGCTTCAAGTCCGGAGTCAATATCATGTTCGGATGCGACAATTTCTGCAGCTACTGCATCGTCCCCTATGTCAGGGGGAGGGAGAGATCGAGGAATCCCGCGGATATTCTCGACGAGATCGGGCGGCTCGCCGGAGACGGCGTGAAGGAGATCATGCTGCTCGGACAGAACGTCAATTCCTACGGGAAGAAGCTTGACGGGGCGATCACCTTCTCGGAGCTTCTCACAAAGGTTTGCGGCGTCCCGGGCATCGAGAGGGTCCGCTTCATGACCTCCCATCCGAAGGATCTCTCGGACGACCTCATCAGGGTGATCGCGGAGAATGAGAAGATCTGCCGTCACATCCACCTGCCGGTGCAGTCGGGGAGCAGCAGGATACTGAAGAACATGAACAGACACTATACGAGGGAAGAATACCTGGGCCTCGTGGACAGAATTCGGGAAGCGGTTCCGGACATCTCCCTGACGACCGATATCATCGTCGGCTTTCCCGGTGAGACGGAGGAAGATTTCCTCGATACGATGTCGCTCGTCGAGAAGGTGGGATTCGACAGCGCGTTTACATTCATCTATTCCAGGCGGACCGGGACCCCGGCGGCGCGCATGGAGGACCAGATCCCCGACGACGTCGTCCACTCCCGCTTTGACAGGCTCCTGGATCTCGTCAAGCAGACGGGGGAGGAGAGAAGCTCCCGGTTCACCGGCCAGATGAAGGACGTCCTTGTCGAGGACGTCAACAGGGAACCCGGGTATGTGTCCGGCCGGATCTCGGAGAACATCACGGTCCATCTCCCGGGGGACGAGTCCGATATCGGGAAAATCATCCCGGTGCGGCTTGAGAGCTGCAGGGGATTCTACTATTTCGGAACCAGGCAAAGCTGACAGAAGATACCGATCCACGCCCGGAAGGGGCGCGCAAAGAGGCAGTTGAGAATGGCGCTTTCACCCATGATGCAGGAATACCGTCTGACCAAGGAGCAGTACAGAGACTGTATCCTGATGTACCGCGTCGGCGATTTCTTCGAGATGTTTTTCGACGACGCCGTGACGGTGTCAAAGGCACTCGAACTCACGCTGACGGGAAAAGAGTGCGGTCTTCCCGAGCGGGCGCCCATGTGCGGCGTCCCGCATCACGCGGTCGACACCTACATAGGCAGACTCATCAAACAGGGATTCAAGGTCGCCGTGTGCGACCAGGTCGAGGATCCCCGCTTCGCGAAGGGACTTGTGAAGCGCGAGGTAACGAGGGTCGTGACGCCGGGGACGAATCTCGATCCCTCGTCACAGGAAGAGGGAAAAAATAATTACCTCACGTCTATCGTGTGCACTGACGACCGGTTCGGGATCGCGACCTGCGATGTCTCGACCGGCGAATTTCTGCTGACGGAGACCGACAGCCTGCGGACGCTCGGTGACGAGATCATGAAGCTCATGCCGTCGGAGATCATCTGCAATGAGGCTGTGCGCCTGTGCGGCCTCGATCTCGACGACCTGAAAGACCGGTTCGGCATGCTGATCGAACCCCTCGACGACCGCTACTTTGAAGATGAAGCCTGTGCCCAGGTGCTGTCCGACCACTTCCATGCCGGGACGATGGAGGGACTCGGCATCGACACCTTCCCGACAGGCATCTGCGCCGCCGGCGCGCTCCTGACCTACCTCTTCGAGACGCAGAAGACGGATCTCCGCCACATTTCCCACATACAGGCGTACCGCTCCGAGTCCTTCATGGTGCTCGGCAATTCCACGGTGAGGAATCTTGAACTCGTGGAGACCCTGAGGGAAAAGGAGAAGAAGGGGACGCTCCTCTGGGTGCTCGACCGCACGAAGACCGCGATGGGGGCGAGACTCCTGAGAAAATGGGTCGAACAGCCCCTGATCCGGAAGGAAGAGATCGACCTTAGGCTCGACGCGGTCGGGGCGATGGCGGAAAATGAGATCTCGAGGGAGGAGCTGAGGGAGTACCTGGGCCCGGTCTACGACCTCGAGCGCCTGATCGCGAGGATCAGCTACCGAACCGCGAATCCGAGGGATCTCCTCGCGCTCCGGTCCTCGTTCGCGATGCTGCCGCCGGTCCGGCAGGTCATCTCGGAATTCCCGGCGGAGCTCACCGCGAAATCAGCGGCGGAATTCGACGATCTCCAGGATCTCAGGGAGCTCCTCGACGCCGCGCTCTGCGACGATCCCCCGCTCGCGATGAAAGAGGGAGGGATCATCCGCGACGGCTACTCTCCCGAGGTCGACGAGCTCCGCGCCGCCGGAACCGACGGGCGCAGGTGGCTCATGGACCTGGAGAGGGAAGAGAAGGAGAGGACGGGGATCCACACGCTGAAAGTCAAGTTCAACCGCGTGTTCGGCTACTGCATCGAGGTCTCCAATTCCTTCAGGGACAAAGTCCCGGATGACTATATCAGGAAGCAGACGCTGGTCGGCGGCGAGCGGTACACGACCGCGAAGCTGAAGGAGATCGAGGACCGGATTCTCGGGGCGAAGGACAGGCTCTGCGACCTCGAGTACGACATGTTCTGTGAGATCAGGGACACCCTGGAGAGGAACACCGAGAGGATCCAGAAGGCCGCGGGACTCGTCGCGGAGGCCGACGCGCTCTCGTCACTCGCCCATATCGCGGTGAGAAACCACTACGTGAGGCCGGAGATCAGGACCGACGGCGCGATCAGGATCAGGAACGGGCGCCATCCGGTCGTCGAGCTCATGCAGAAGGGTGAGTCGTTCGTTCCGAACGACACGAATCTCGACCTGAAGAACCGCAGGGTCGCCGTCATCACCGGGCCGAACATGGCCGGAAAGTCCACCTATATGCGCCAGACGGCCCTGATCGTCCTCCTCGCGCAGATCGGGTCTTTCGTCCCCGCGGACAGCGCGGAGATCGGGATCGTCGACCGGATCTTCACGAGGGTCGGCGCCTCCGACGATCTCGCCAGCGGGCGGAGCACGTTCATGGTGGAGATGACGGAGGTAGCGAATATCCTCCGGCGCGCCACGTCGAGGAGCCTCCTGATCCTCGACGAGATCGGAAGGGGCACGTCCACGTTCGACGGGCTCTCGCTCGCCTGGGCGATCATCGAGTACATCGCGAACCCGAAACTGATCGGAGCGAAGACGCTCTTCGCGACGCACTACCACGAGCTGACCGAACTCGAGGGGAAGATCCCCGGCGTCAGCAACTACTGCATCGCCGTGAAGGAGAAGGGGGACAGCATCATTTTCCTCCGTAAGATCGTCAGGGGCGGCGCCGACAGGAGCTACGGGATCCAGGTCGCAAGACTCGCGGGGGTCCCGGAAGCGGTTCTGGCGAGGGCAAACGAGCTCGTCATGGAACTGTCGCAGGCGGACATCACGGCGGCGGTCTCCTCGCTCTTTGATTCAGGGAAGAAGAAGGCCAAGCCCGCCCATTACGACGACGTGGACCTCGAGCAGATCTCGTTTTTCGACGCCGTCTCCGACGACGACGTCCTGAAGGAGCTGAAGGAGCTCGACGTCCAGAACATGACGCCGCTCGACGCCCTGAACGAGCTCTACAGGCTCCAGAACCGCCTCAGGAACCGCTGGAAGAACGACTGAGACATTTTCCTTTCTGCGGACCGGGCCCGCCTTCCCACAGAGGGCCGGGTGGTCCGCGGGCGGAGGATTTTACATGGGTGATATTCATATTCTCGATGAGAGAACAATAGACCGGATCGCCGCGGGTGAGGTCGTCGAGCGGCCCGCTTCCGTCATCAAGGAACTGGTCGAGAACGCAGTCGACGCCGGGGCGTCGAGGGTGACGGTCGAGATCAGGGACGGGGGCATCTCGCTCATCCGGGTCACGGACAACGGGAGGGGCATCGCGCCCGAGGACGTCCCGCTCGCGTTTCTGAGGCACGCGACCAGCAAGATCACCGACGCCGGCGACCTTCGGACGCTTCAGTCCCTCGGGTTCCGGGGTGAGGCGCTGTCGAGCATCGCCGCGGTCTCAAGAGTCGAACTCATCACAAAGAGACCGGAGGAACTGTCAGCCCTCCGATACCTGATCGAGGGAGGGAGGGAGAAGCTCTCGGAGGAGATCGGCGCGCCGGACGGGACGACGATCATCGTGAGGGACCTCTTCTACAATACCCCCGCGAGGGCGAAATTCCTGAAGACGCCCATGACCGAGGCCGCCCACGCCGGCGCCGTCATCGAGCAGCTCCTGCTTTCCAATCCCGGTGTGTCATTCACCTGGATCGTAAACGGGCAGACGAAGCTCGCGTCTCCGGGGAACGGAAATCTCCGCGACACGATCTTCAACGTCTACGGGAAGGAGATCGCGTCCCGCATGACGGAGATCTCCCGGACGGAGCCGGGAATCCGGATCGAGGGGTGGATCGGCAAACCCGCCATCTCGAGGGGAAACAGGAATTATGAGAACTATTATGTCAATGGCAGATATGTGAAGAGCAAAATCATAGCGAGGGGAATCGAGGACGGATACGGCACAAAGCTGATGCAGCACCAGTACCCGTTCTCCTGCTTCATGATCACGCTCGACACGGACGCTGTCGACGTCAATGTCCATCCGACGAAGATGGAGGTGCGCTTCTCCGATGAGAAGCTCGTCTACGGCGCCGTGAGGGAGGCGGTCGAGTCCGCGCTCCGCGGGCTGGCCATGGTCGTCGAATCGCCCGGCACGGAGAACGGCCGGACGGGAGAGACGTCCGGCAGGGGCGCTGATTCCCGGAAAAAGACGGTCGCCTTACAGGCTTTTGAGACCGGGGCGTCGGGAACAGCCCGCAGGGAGGTGTCCGCCCCGCCGGAGACTCCGGTCCGGAAGGAGGCTGAACACGCGAGGGAGCGCCTGACAGACGCACTTATGGAGGAGCAGGCCGACTACGGGGGCCGGGACCTCGTGAGGGACGAGGTCTATTCCGCCGGGAGCGGGAGGGGGCGTTTTGTCCAGCAGACATTTTCTCCGGAATTTGTGTCTGCAGAGGCGAAGCCGATGAGGCGCCTCGTCGGACAGGTGTTCTCCACCTACTGGATCTGCGAGTACGGCGGCTCCGTCTACCTCTTTGACCAGCACGCCGCCCACGAGAAAGTCCTGTTCGAGAAATTCATGGAGACCTACGAGAAGAGGGAGATCATGTCCCAGACGCTCGAGCCGCCCATGCTCGTGTCCCTCGATATGAGGGAACAGGACCTGATGGAAACCTATATGGACGCGTTCACGGCCCTCGGCTTTGAGATCGAGCCGTTCGGGGACCGGGATTACGCCGTGAGGGCAGTCCCGTATTCCCTCGGGACGATCAGCTCCGAAAAACTGTTTCTGGAGCTCCTCGACCAGCTCGAGGTGACGCCCTCACTCAGGGATATGAAACTTTATGTCCTGAAAGTCGCGACCGAGGCCTGCAAGGCCGCGGTCAAGGGGGGAGAGACGCTCTCGTTCGCCGAGGCGGAAGCCCTGCTGGACGAACTGATGAAGTGCGAGGATCCGTATCACTGCCCTCACGGGCGCCCGACGATCATCTCCTTTACGGAGAAGGACCTGGAAAAACTCTTTAAGAGGATCGTGTGATGGAAGGCTCGGAAAAAAAGCCGCTCATCGTGATCGCGGGACCGACGGCGGTCGGAAAGAGCGAACTCGCGGCGGAACTGGCGAGAAGGATCGGCGGTGAGGTGGTCTCGGCCGATTCCATGCAGGTGTACCGATACATGGACATCGGATCCGCAAAGGTGACAAGAGAGGAGATGCTCGGGGTGCCGCACCACATGATCGACGTCGCGGACCCGGCGGAGGCGATGGACGCGGCGAGGTACGCCGCCGAAGCGAAGGCCTGTATCCGGGAGATCTACGGGAGAGGCCATGTACCGGTCCTCTGCGGCGGAACGGGTTTCTACATCCAGTCCGTCATCAGGGACATCGATTTTTCGGAGGCGGCGCCCGACGGCAACTACAGGGAATACCTGCGCGGAATCGCGGAGCGGGAAGGCGCGGAGGCGCTTCACGCGATGCTTGAGGAGGCGGATCCCGACGCGGCGGGGGAGATCCATCCCAACAATCTCAAGCGCGTGATCCGGGCGCTCGAGTTCCACCGCGGGACGGGAGGGCTCATCTCTCGGCACAACCGGGAACAGAGGGAGCGGGAGAGCGGTTACAATCTCGTCTATTTTTTCATCGACGACGACCGCGACGCGCTCTATGAGCGGATTGACCGGCGGGTCGACTTCATGATGGAGGAGGGACTTGTCGACGAAGTGGCTTACCTGAAAGCCATGGGGCTTTCCGGGCGGGACGTGTCCATGCAGGGAATCGGGTACAAGGAGATTCTGAGCGCTCTCGACGGGGAGATCCCCATGGAGGAGGCGGAGAGACTCATCAAGCGGAATTCGAGAAGATACGCGAAGAGGCAGGGGACCTGGTTCCGCAGGGAGAGGGACGCCATCAGGATCTTCCGCCCGGATTTCGGCGGCGATACGGGGAGGATCCTCGGCGAGCTGATCCGCGTGACGGAAGCAAGGACGGGAATTAAAGCAAAGGAAGTCGGAAACCCATATGAAAAATGAAGAACTGAGGGATCTGCGCGCCCTGTGCGCCGCGGAGGCAGGGATAGACAGCGACGTCTTCGAATTCTGCGAAGACGTCTGCTCCGGTCTTTATGAGCGGTTCAGCAGGATCGATCTTCTCGCCGAGTACAACCAGACAAAGGTGATCCAGGCCTTCCGGTCCGCGAATGTGAGCTCCGCCTGCCTGTCCGGGACAACCGGTTACGGCTACAACGATCTCGGGAGGGACAGGCTGGAGGAAGTATACGCCGCGGCCTTCCACGCGGAGGCCGCCCTCGTGAGGCCGCTCATCGCCTGCGGGACGCACGCCCTCGCGATCGCTCTTTTCGGGAATCTCAGGCCCGGGGACGAGCTGCTCTCGATCACGGGGAAGCCCTACGACACGCTCGAGGAGGTGATCGGGATCCGCCCGTCAGCGGGCTCTCTGAGGGAGTACGGGATCACCTACAGGGAGGTCGGGCTTCTGCCCGGCGGCCGTTTCGACCACGAGGGAATCAGGGCCGCCATCAGGCAGGAGACGAGGATGGTCGCGATCCAGAGGTCCAAGGGATACGCGGACAGGAGGACGCTCTCCGTCCGGGAGATCGGGGAGGCGGTCCGGACCGTGAAATCCGTGAGACCCGACCTCATCGTCATGGTCGACAACTGCTACGGCGAATTCGTGGAGGAGATCGAGCCGACCGACGTCGGCGCCGACATGATTGTCGGGTCCCTCATCAAGAACCCCGGGGGAGGACTCGCCCCGAGCGGGGGGTACATCTGCGGGAAGAAGGAGTGCGTCGGAAGGGCGGCCTACAGGATGACCTGCCCCGGGCTCGGCGCGGAGATCGGTCCGTCGCTCGGCCTCAACACGTCTCTCTTCGAGGGGTTCTTCCTGGCCCCGGTCGTCACGGCGGCCGCGCTCAAGGGGGCGATTTTCGCGGCGAATATCTATGAGCGACTCGGCTTTGCCGTGAATCCCGACAGCACCGAGGAGAGGCACGACATTATACAGGCCGTGACGCTCGGATCCGCGGAGGGCGTCGAGGCTTTCTGCAGGGGCATCCAGAGAGGCGCGCCCGTCGATTCGTTCGTCACGCCGGAGCCCTGGGACATGCCGGGCTACGACGACCCGGTGATCATGGCCGCGGGTGCCTTCGTCGAGGGGTCCTCGATCGAGCTCTCGGCGGACGGCCCGATCAGGCCCCCCTACAACGTCTATTTTCAGGGCGGCCTCACGTGGCCTTCCGCGAAATTCGGCGTCATGATGTCCCTCCAGTCCATGAAGGAGGCGGGGCTGGTAAACTTGCATCGGGCCTGTTAATAGTGTATGATAGGATACACTTCTTTCTGCCGGCACACCTGGTTCGGAAGAGGGGTGTATGATCAGAAAAAGCGGGGGACTGACGGAAGTCAGCCGCCCTTATGAAAAATGTCTCCGCTTCGGCGCCGCAAAGCTTACGGACGCCGAGCTTTTGGCTGTCATTATGAGGACCGGCGCGCGCGGAACCGGCGCCGTCCGGCTCGCGGAGCAGGTTCTTTCGCTGCGCGGGGAAGGGAGAGGACTCGGCGTCCTTCCCGGTCTCAGCGTCCCGGAGCTCATGACGCTTCCCGGGATCGGAGAGGTGAAGGCGATCGAGATCTGCTGCGTCGGGGAGATCTCGCGGAGAATCGCGTCGTCCGACGCGGGGAGCCGCCTGAGCATTCATGACCCGTCCGGCGTCGCGGAATACTACATGGAGCTGCTCCGGCACGACAGCCAGGAGAATATCCACTGCATGATGCTGGACACGAGGAACCATGTGCTCGGGGAGGAGCGGCTGACCAGGGGAACATCCGACTGCTCGCCTCTTTCGACGAGGGACCTCTTCGGGGCGGCACTCAGGTACCGGGCGACAGGGATCATCCTCGTTCACAACCATCCGAGCGGGGATCCGACGCCGTCCGAGGCGGACGTCCTCCTGACGGAGAAAGCGAGGGAGGCTGGAAGCCTGCTTGATATCAGGCTTCTGGATCACATCATCATCGGCGACAGGTGCTATGTCAGCTTCGCCGACAACGGATTCTTTGAATCTTCCGCGAATGGTCCGGACGAAAGCAAGAACTGATTTACGGGAGCGCGCATGTTCAACAGGAATGTGTTCGGCGTTGATCTTGGGACCAGCGCCATCAAGATATACAGTCTCAGAAAGAACCGTCTCATGATCGAGCACAACATGATCGCGGTCATGAACGGCACGCAGGTCATTGCCGTGGGCAGCGACGCGTTTGAGATGTACGAAAAGAATCCGCCGGGAATCTCGGTCGACCGCCCGATGGTAAACGGGAGGATCGCCGACGTGGCGGAGGTCGAGATGATGATGCGGGTGCTGATCGCCCGCACCGACCGCCACGCCGGGGCGAATCCGGTCATCTACTTCTCCGCGCCGCTCAACATGTCGGAACTTGAGAAGAGGGCCTATTACGCGATCAGCCACACGGGGAGCCTCCGCAACCCGAGGGTCTTTCTCGTGGACCGGCCCATCTGCGACGCGCTCTCGCTCGGAATCCCCCTGTCGAAGACGAAAGGAAGCATGATCCTCAATATCGGGGCCCAGAGCACCGAGGTGTCGGTGATCGCGGGCGAGCAGGTTATCGTCAGCGACATCATACAGCTGGGAGGACAGCAGCTCAACGAGAGCATCTGCAACGAGATCAGGAGAAGCAGGAACCTGCTGGTCGGGAAAAGGACGGCCAGAAGGCTGAAATCGGTCCTGGCCTCCTTCGAGAGCCGGGGCAGCGAGGAGAGAAAGATCACCGGTGTCGATACGCTCTCGGGGCTTCCCCGGGAGGACGTCGTCACGACGGATCTCATCAGCCTCGCGGTAGAGGCAGAGCTGCACAAGGGAGCGGAGGAGATGCGCTCGTTCCTCGAGCGGACGCCGCCGCAGATCGCCAAATGCATCATCGACGAGGGCATCTACCTGACCGGGGGAACCGCAAGGATTCCCGGGATCGACCGCTACCTGAGCAGGGTGATCGGGTGCAGGATCAACCTCTCGTCAGACTACGAGTTCTCGACCGTCAAGGGTCTCGAGGAGCTGATTCGTCACAAGGAACTGAAAAAGTGGGCATATTCGATAAGGAATAAGCAATGAGGAAGAAGCTGGATATCAACGGAAAAGGGAAGAACCTTCTCACGGTCATGATCATTATCTGCATCGGGCTTATTCTTGTCACCCTTACGACGTCAGCCGTCGCCGGCCCCGTGAGGGACTTCACTGGATACCTGGTGGCGCCGTTTCAGAACGGGGTCAACAATATCGGGAAATGGCTGACCGACCAGTTTTCAGGCTTCGAGGACGTGAAGGAACTGGCCCGCGAGAACGCGGAGCTCAGGCAGGAGATCGCGGAACTCACACAGAAGAATAACGAACTCGTCCAGAACCAGACCGAGCTCGCGAGGCTCGAGGCACTCTACGCCCTGGACAAGAAGTACAGCGATTTCAACAAGATGGCGGCATCCGTCATCTCCAAGGATCCCGGAAACTGGTACAGCACGTTCGTCATCAACAAGGGCAGCTCGGACGGCATCAAGGTCGATATGAACGTCCTCGGGCAGGGCGGGCTGATCGGAATCGTGACCGAGGTCGGCGCCAACTGGGCGCAGGTGAGGTCAATCATCGACGACGAGAGCAATATCAGCGGGATGGCCTCGAGCACGTCGGAGCCCTGCGTCGTGACGGGAAACCTTCTTGGGATGGATTCCGGGAAGATCGATTTTAAAGGCCTCCGGGATGACGACAACGCGGTGACCGAGGGGACGAGCATCGTCACATCGAACATCAGTGACAAGTACCTCACCGGCCTCCTCATCGGCTACGTGAGCGAGATCCACCTCGACTCGAACAACCTGACCAAGTCGGGGACCATCATCCCCGCCGCGGATTTCCGCAGTCTCCGGGAGGTTCTCGTCGTCACGGATCTCAAACAGAAAAAGGAGAACTGAGAGTGAAACGGAAGCTTGTGATCGCGGCGGTCCTGTGGATCTCGTTCATACTTCAGACTTCGGTGTTCCCGATGCTCGACTTCCTGGCGGCCGTGCCGGACGTCATGCTCTTCCTCACCGTGTCGATCGCGTTCATGCAGGGGAGGAACGAGGGCATCCTAACGGGGTTCATCTGCGGCCTTCTGACCGACCTGTTCTATGGGGACATCTTCGGGTTCCAGGCGCTTCTCTATGTCATCGCGGGATATTTCTGCGGGTCATTTTCCCAGATCTATTTCGACGAGGACGTGAAGATGCCGCTGCTCCTCGTCACGGTCTGTGACTTCGTCAAGAATTTCATCATCTATGTGAGCAGGTTTCTTCTGAGGGGCCGCCTGGATTTCCCCGGCTACCTGAAGGGGGTCATTTTTCCTGAGGCTGTATCCACGATCCTCATCACACTGTTGTTCTACCGCCTGGTCTACAGAATCAACCATTCGCTCGTAGAGAAGGAAAAGAAAGGCAGACAATCCTTATGGATTCGGGACTGAAGCGAAGATTCAGAAAGATACATGTCAACAGGGCCCTGATACTGGCGCTGCTCTTCCTTGCCATGTCCGGCTTCCTGCTCCGCAGGCTCTACGGCCTTCAGATCATCAACGGGGAGGATTACCGGAACAACTTCAGCATGAAGACGACGCGGACCAGGACCTTAAAGAGCACGCGCGGAAATATCTACGACAGAAGCGGCAACGTCCTCGCCTGCAACGAGCTGTCCTACAGCCTCACGCTTGAGGACTCGGGGACCTATGAGACCACGAGGATGCGCGACCTCTGCCTGAACGCCGAGGCCTACCGGATCTCCTGCATCCTGAAGGAGCACGGCGACAGCCTTGACAACAATTTCCACGTTGTCCTTGATTCGACCGGGGACTACACGTACGACTGCGAGGGGAGGACGCTCGAGCGCTTCAAGGCCGACGTCTACGGACACGCGAAGATTTCCGACCTGACGGACGAGGAGGCGGCGAGCACCGCCCCCGAGATGATCTCGAAGCTCACGCACGAGAAGCGCTTCGGTATCATCCGTGTCGGAAAGCCGTACACGAGGGCCGAGCTCCAGCAGGTGGGCCTTCCCACGGAGCTCACCAAGTCGCAGATCCTCGACATCGTCTACGTGCGCTACATGCTGTTCACAACCCAGTACAGGAAATATATGCCGGTCACGATCGCCCGGGCGATCTCGGACGAGTCCGTAGCGGCCCTGTCTGAGGAGGCGGATACGCTCGAGGGCATCGAGATCGTCGAGGATACGACGAGGGTTTACTCCGAGCCCGAGGCGTTCGCATCCCTCATCGGTTACACCGGAAGAGTCTCCAGCGAGGACCTCGCGGAACTCCAGGCCGTGAATTCCCGCTACACGAGCGAGTCCGTCGTCGGCAAGTCCGGCATCGAGAAGGTCTGCGAGCAGACGCTGCAGGGCAGCGACGGGCAGGAGACCGTCTACGTCGACCGGTTCGGCAAGGTGCTCCAGATCGACGAGGACTCCACGATCAGGCCGACTGCCGGGGGAAATGTCTATCTCACGATCGACCGCGACCTGCAGGTTGCGACCTACCGGATCCTCGAACAGCGAATCGCCGGCATCCTGAGAAGCGTCATCGTCGACCAGGAGGAGTACGACAACTCGAACCTGACCGACACGGAAGCCGTCCGTATTCCGATCACCAATGTCTACAACGCGATCTTCGACAACGGCGTCCTCGACATCACGCACTTCGACATGGCGGACGCCTCGGAGACAGAGCACGCGATCGCGGCGATCTTCGCCGAGAAGCAGGACATGGTCTTCAGCGAGATCAGCAGCCAGCTCATGGGGGCCTCGCCGCTTCCCTACAACGAGCTGGACGACGAGACGAAGGAGTACGAATCCTACATCGTCAATGATCTCCTTATGTCGAAGACGAAGGTCCTCTCGAGCTCAAAGATCGACAAGACCGACGAGACCTACCTCGCGTGGACAAGAGACGAGACAATCAGCCTGAAGGAGTACCTGACCTACGCGGTCAGCCGGAACTGGATCGACATCTCGGCCATCGCCGAGGACGACACCTACCTCGATACCGCCGAGACCTACCAGATGCTGTCCGACTACATCGAGGAATCGCTGCAGAAGGACGAGGAATTCTCCAAGATCCTCTACAAGTACCTGATCCGCAGCCACAGCATCAGCGGCAACCAGATCATGCACGCGCTCTACGACCAGGGGATCTTCGACAAGGAGGACGGGACCTACGACCTGTTCAGGGAGGGAAATGTCGACAGCTACGATCTGATCTGCAGCAAGATCGACTCGCTCGCGCTGACCCCGGCAATGCTGGCCCTCGATCCCTGCTCGGGTTCTGCCGTCGTGACGGATCCGAACTCCGGCAGGGTGCTCGCCTGTGTGACCTACCCGGGCTACGACAACAACCGTCTCGCCAACAAGATGGACGTCGCCTACTACAACCTCCTCGCCCAGGACGAATCGAGGCCGTTCTACAACAAGGCCACTCAGCAGGAGACCGCGCCGGGATCGACGTTCAAGCTGATCACGACAACCGCAGGGCTCGAGGAGAGGGCGATCACGAAGGACACGATCTTCAACTGCACGGGAACATTCAGCGAGACGGAGACGCCGCTGCGCTGCTGGCTGACTTCGGGGCATGGACCTCTCAACATCGTCGGCGGCATCCAGAACTCCTGCAACGTGTTCTTCTGCAACGTCGCCTATGTGCTCGGGACCAACGAGGAGGGCGTCTGGTCCGACTCCCTCTCGCTCAGCAAACTGCAGCAGTACGCCCGCATCTACAATATGGACAAGCCGTCCGGGATCGAGGTTCCCGAAAATGAGCCCCACGTCTCGGACCAGTACGCGATACAATCGTCGATCGGGCAGGGAACCCACACTTACACGACGACGCAGCTCGCGAGGTACGTCAGTACGCTCGCCAACAACGGCACGAGCTACTCGCTGTCCATGATCGAGAAGATCACGGACGCCGAGGACAATACCGTCGAGGAGTACTCGCCGGAGGTGGAGAGCATCATCTCCATCAACACGTCCACGTGGGACGTCATCCACGAGGGCATGCGGGCCGTGATCCAGAACAAGGACGAGTACGCGGATCTCCCGATCGAGGTCGCCGGGAAGACCGGGACGGCGCAGGAGAGCAAGTCGAGACCGTCTCACGCGCTCTTCATCTGCTACGCCCCCTACAAGTCTCCGGAGATCGCCATGGCCGTCCGCATCGGCAACGGGTATTCCTCGACGAACACCGCGATGGCCGCTAAGGACATCCTCCAGTACTATTTCAAGCTCGCCGATGTGTCGGAGATTCTCACGGGCACGGCGAAGACCGGCAATATGACGGCCGTAAACGTCGACTGACGAAAGCGCGGATTCATGTTTAAACAGTATCGTTTCAGGGATTACAACTTCAGGCTGGTCCTTTGGCTGATTGTCCTGTCGGCTCTCGGCGTGTTGCTCGTGGGCAGCGCCGAGCAGTCGCTGCAGGGCAAGCAGCTGGCCGGGGTCATCGGCGGAATCGGCGCGATGCTCATCGTGTCGCTGATCGACTTCTCATGGATCATGAATTTCTACTGGATCCTCTATGTGATGAACATCGGGATCCTTCTTGCGGTGCGTATCTTCGGCAACACGCTGAACGGCGCCTCGAGATGGATCACGATCGCCGGCATCCGGTTCCAGCCCGTTGAGCTCTCAAAGGTCCTGCTCATCATATTTTTCGCCAAGTACTTCATGACGCACGAGAATGACCTGAACAAGCCGCTCATCGTAATCCGCTCGCTGCTTCTGGCCGGACTCCCGCTGCTGCTGATCTATCTCCAGCCCGACATGAAGAACACGATCACGATCACGTTCCTGTTCCTGGTCATGTACTTTGTCGCGGGTCTCAGTTGGAAGTACATCTTCGGCGTCCTCATCGTCGCGGTGCCGCTGCTCGTCATCTTCATGAGCATCGTCATCCGGCCGGACCAGACCCTCATCCGCGACTACCAGAGGAACCGCATCATGGCGTTCCTCAACCCGGACAGCGAGGAATACTCCGAGGGGACGACGCAGCAGGACAACTCCGTCATCGCGATCGGGAGCGGGATGCTTTCGGGAAAGGGCCTCAACAACAGCGGCGTCTCGTCTGCCAACAAGGGCCGCTTCATCGCGGAGATCCAGACAGACTTCATCTTCGCCGTGGCGGGGGAGGAGCTCGGCTTCCTCGGGAGCGCGGGCATCATCATCCTGTTGCTGCTCATCGTCCTCGAGTGCCTTCTCACGTCCATGCGGGCTAAAGACCTTTCGGGCAGAATCGTGTGCTGCGGAATGGCGTCGCTGATTGCGCTGCAGAGCTTCATAAACATAGGGGTCGCGACGCGGATGCTCCCTAATACGGGAACCCCGCTTCCATTCGTCAGTTACGGCCTCACCTCGCTGATGACGCTCTACTTCGGCATGGGATTTGTCCTCAACGTCGGGCTTCAGAGCAGGATCCGCTATGTATCCGGAAACAGGAGAAGGAGGAGGCGCGCATGACAGGGCAGGCAAAGAAGCGGGAGAGGCGCGCGTGGCTCATCATGCTCGCGCTGCTCGTCGTCCTGGCGGCGGCCGCGGTGATGGCGCTCACGATCGTTCTGTCCTCCGACTCCGGGTCGCTCCCGGTCCCGTATCAGTGGTCGAATTCCGACATGGTCTACACGTCGGCGGACCAGACCGCGATGCAGTCGAGGGACTATTTTACACAGAATCTCTGCGTCGGGGGGAGCAACGTCCCCAACAGCGCGATTACCATCCATGAAAATGAGACCGCGGCCCTCTTCTCCATCGACGACGGGGAGGTCGTGTTCGCCAAGGACATGTTCAGCGAGATCTATCCGGCCAGCGTCACGAAGATCCTGACCGCCATCCTCGCCCTGAAATACGGGAACATGGACGACACGGTCACGATCGGCTGGCAGGACCTGGAGCTCGAATACGGGTCCCAGGTCATCGGGCTCCGTATCGGAGACCAGGTGAAGATGAGCGTGCTGCTCCGCGGCCTTCTGATCCACTCCGGAAATGACGCCGCACAGGCGATCGCCCGGCACATCGGCGGAACCCAGGACAAGTTCGTCGCGATGATGAACGAGGAGCTCAACCGGCTCGGCTGCACGGGCAGCCATTTCACGAACCCGACCGGTCTTCACGACGACCGTCACTACACGACCGTCTACGACATCTACCTGATGCTGAACGAGGCGCTGAAGTTCGACGACTTCATCAACATCATGCAGGTGAGCGTCTACGACTTCCAGTACCGCAACGCGGACGGGGAGGAGCTCCATGTGACGCTCGACTCGACCGACCGCTACCTGACGGGGCAGTGCGAGCCGCCGAAGGACGTCACGGTGCTCGGGGGAAAGACCGGGACGACGTCTGCCGCGGGCAACTGCCTGGCGCTCGTCTCGCAGAACGCGTACGGCCAGTTCTTCATCTCCATCGTCATGGGAGCTCTCAGCAAGGAGGACCTGTACGACGACCAGAACGTGCTGCTTTCACAGATCAACTCCTGAGAAGCTTCAAATCGCGCGGGCGGAGGACAAAGAGTCCCGCAAGACTTGTATTTTTGCCTCCCCTAACTTATAATGAAATAGGAATTTATACCGAAACAGACGTTTTTTCGCGTAAATTATAATTACGAGACAAGGAGGAAACTGCACATGGTCCAGCTGATCGCCGGTCAGAAGGGAAAAGGAAAAACCACCGAGATTCTGAACAAGGTCAATGAGGAGGTTAAGACCGCTGCCGGCAATATCGTGTTCATCGACAAAAACAACAAGCACATGTACGAACTGAACAACAAGGTCAGACTGATAGATATGTCCGGATACCCGGTAACGAGCAGCGATGAGTTCATTGGGTTTATCAGCGGCATCATCTCACAGGATCACGACATCCAGTCCATGTATCTCGACCGTTTCATGAAGTGCGCCTGCATTGAGAGTGACGGGATTCTTTCCACTATCAACAAACTTGACCGGATCGGAAAGATGTTCAACATCAATTTCTATATTTCGGTATCTCTCGACAAGGAAGAGCTCCCCGAAGAGATACAGGACAAGGTAATGATCGCCCTCTGATGCAGAATACCAGACTACCGAAAAAGAAGAAAGGGATACCGCTCAATAATCATTCCGGTATGCGGCGCAGATTCACGCCGAATATCGGAACGATTATATTCGGTATCCTTTTTATTTATATCATCATCAGCGTCTTCCTCTACATGACCGCCACCCACGTGAAATCCTACCAGGTCACGTCGGGGCCTCTCGCGAGGAACCAGAATTATACCGGGATCGCGGTCTACAGCGAGAAAGTCATCACCGCGGACACGACCGGATACGTGCAGTACTACGCGAGGGACAACAGCCGGATCCGCAAAGGAGGGGTCGTCTACGGGATCAGCGCCGACCGGGCCGCTGAGGCGGCCGTCCCGGCGGACGGGGAGACGCTCGGAAAGATCAGGGAGGAGATGGAGACGTTCACCCAGACCTTCGAGACCGGGGACTTCCACGACGTCTACTCGCTGAAATACCTCGTCGAGGGGGATCTCCTCAACCAGATGCTTGAGAGCCGGCCGGTCATCGGTACCGTTACTGTCGGGAGCGAGACCGTGAACCTCGCGATGGAGGACGGCATCGTCTGCTATTCCTCCGACGGGATGGAGAACCTGGATTACCGGAACGTATCCGGGGATATTTTTGACGAGAAATCCTACCACATGGACACCCTCAAGCAGGCCGGCAAGGTCAGCGCGGGCGATCCCGTGTACCGCGTGATCACCTCCGAGGACTGGTCGCTCCTGATTCCGCTGACGGCGAAGCAGATCGTGAGGCTCACCGATATCGACTACATCAGGGTGAAATTCCTCAAGGACGGCGTTACCCAGAGGGCGGCCTTCACGATTCTGACAGCCCCGGACGGGAGCTATATCGGAAAGCTCGATTTCTCATCCGGCCTGATCCGCTATCTCGACAACCGCTTTATCGACATCGAGCTCGTCACGAATACCGAAGTCGGGCTCAAGATCCCGGTGTCGTCGATCGTCACCAAGGAATTCTTCACGATTCCCGAGGAATTCGCGACCTACGGGGACGACGGGCGGGAGATCGGCTTTCTGCGGCTCACCGCCGACAGGCAGGGGCGGACGACGGCCTCGTTCGTGACGACTACGCTCTATGAGAAGAGGGACGGTCGCTACTACATCGATAACACCTCGTTCCGCGAGGGCGACATCATCGTAAAGGACGGTTCGACGACCGACCGCTATATCATCCGCGACACGGATGAACTGGAAGGCGTCTACTGCATGAACAAAGGATACGCGATGTTCAGGAAGGTGTCGATCCGCGACAAGAACGAGAACTACTGCATCGTCGACAAAGGCACGTCCTACGGGATAGCCCAGTTCGACAACATCGTCCTCAACGCGGATGACGTGAGGGAATCGCAGATCACCGCGCGCGGATGAGACGGCGGAGGAATGACGGAGATGCCGATACTAGAGATGTACAGAAAAACCCAGGAGAGGATAGCGGAGGCGTGCCTGCGCTCTGGAAGAGACCCGGGCGATGTGATGCTGCTCGCCGTGAGCAAGACGAAGCCGGATGAGGCCATCATGGAACTCTATGACGCCGGCCACAGGGATTTCGGTGAGAACTATGTACAGGAGCTCCGCGGGAAGCACGAGCGGCTGCCGGCGGACATCAGGTGGCACATGATCGGCCATCTGCAGAGAAACAAGGTGAAGTACATCGCGGATTTCGTGGCGATGATCCACTCCGTGGATTCCCCGGAACTGGCCCGGACTATCGAGAAGGAGGCGGCGAAGCACGACCGCGTGATCCCGGTGCTGATCGAGGTCAACGTCGCGGGAGAGGAGACCAAGTTCGGGGTCAGCCCGGAGGAGGCGGTGCAGCTTGCCGAAGTGATCGGCACGCTTCCGCACGTCCGGCTCGAGGGACTCATGACCTCAGCGCCCCCCGTCGAAGACCCCTCCGCGAACCGCCCGGTGTTCAGGGAACTGCGTCAATTAAGTGTTGACATGAATTTGAAAAACCATAATAATTATAAAGTGGATTTTCTGAGTATGGGAATGTCCAGCGATTTTGAGGTCGCGGTTGAGGAGGGCTCCGCCTGTGTGAGGGTGGGAACTTCCGTCTTCGGGGAGAGAGAGTACAGCCGGACGTGATTCTTGCGGAGATATACTGATGGGTTTTATTGAAAAGTTCTTAAACGCCATAAAACTGAACGACGACTTTGACGACGAGGAGTATTTCGACGAAGAAGACGACGAAGAAGAAGACCTCGACGATTACGATGACGATTTCTATGAGCGCCCGAAGACCAAGAAGCGGTTTTTCAGCAAGTTTCGGGCCGACGACGATGACGACGAGGCGGATGATTACGACGACGAGCCCGATGAGGAGCCGCTGAGAACGCGAAAGCCGAAGGCGGCGGCATCCAGGGAGAAGACAAAATCCGGCTCGGCCGCGCAGAAGAGAAGAACTTCTTCCACCTATGAATCCACTTCATCCGGGCATGAGAGAACCCGGGACAGGAAGAGCTCCCGCCAGACGGGACAGAGGGATTACCGCGGCGAAGACTTCGCCGAGAGCGTCGCCAGAAGCACCTATCAGAAGCGCTCGAAGGTCACTCCGATCAGGCGGAAGAGCGCCGTTCCCGGGATGGAAGTGAGCGTGATCAGGCCGTCGTCGATGGAGGACACAAGAGAGATCGCCGACACGCTCATGGGCGGCTGCACGGTGATCCTGAACCTGGAGGGCCTGGACGTGGATATCGCGCAGCGCGTGATCGATTTCTCCTGCGGCGTGTGCTATTCCCTGGAGGGCAGACTGCAGAAGGTGGCGAACTACATCTTCATTCTGACCCCGGCGGATGTCGATATATCCGGTGATTTCCAGAGTATCCTGAGCGGCGCGTTTGATCTCTCATCGATCCAGACATCTTATTAATTTGAGTGTGCCGGAACGGAAAGTTCCGGCTCTCTTTATTTGGAGGAACCTATGCTGACACCAGGAAGCGTGCGGATTCACATCGAGGATTCCTTCGCCGGCCTTCCCCGGTATCTCCTGGAGTGCGGGCTGCCGCTCCACAGGGCTATGGTCGTCGGCGACACGAATACGCTGCCGCTCTACGGAGAGGAGGTCAAAGACCTCCTGAGGCCGCTGTTCCGCGAGGTGCGGTCCTACGCTTTTCCGGCCGGAGAGAAGAACAAGACGCTCTCCTCGGTGGAGGAGCTGATCGGCGTCCTCATCGCCTGCGGCTACGACCGCGGCGACTGTATCTTCGCGCTCGGGGGCGGCGTGACCGGAGACATGGCGGGTTTCGCGGCGGCGATCTTCCTCCGCGGCATCGCGGTGGTGCAGCTGCCGACGACGCTGCTCGCGCAGGTCGACTCGGGAATCGGCGGAAAGACCGGCGTTGATTACCGCGGGTTCAAGAACATGATCGGCGCGTTTCACATGCCTGTCTTCACTTACTCGAACGTCTCGACGCTGAAGACGCTTCCTGCGGAGCAGTTTTCGGCCGGGATGGGAGAGGTCATAAAGAGCGCGCTCATCGCCGACGCGGACCTCTTAAGATTCCTTCGGGACAATGCCGGCGGCATCATGGGCATGGAGCCCTCCGCGCTCATGGAGATGATCAGGCGCACGTCGGGCATCAAGGCGGACATCGTCGGGAGGGACCCGGGCGACAGAGGGGAGAGAGCCCTTCTCAACCTCGGCCACACTGTCGGTCACGCGATCGAAAAGTACGGGAATTTCCGCATGCTCCACGGCCACTGCGTAGGAGCAGGCCTGACCGCCGCCGCAAGGATCAGCGCGGACCGCGGCCTGCTGACGGAGAGCGAAGTAAGTGAGATCCGGGACACACTGGACCTCTACGGGGTGACGGCGACGGTCCCCGGACTCGACACCGGGGCCGTGCTGCGCTACACGAAGAGCGACAAGAAGATGTCGGAGGGACAGATCCGCTTTATCCTGATCGACGGGATCGGACGGGCGGCCGTCTTCGACGACGTGAGCGACGAGGAGCTCATCGGGGGGATCCGCGCCGCGGCGGGAGAGAGACTGACAGCAGATGACTGAGGGAAAGAAGACAGTATTGAAGATGGTTTTCGGCGCGGCCTTCATCGCGGCGGCAGCCGCCCTTGACCAGCTCACGAAGGCGGCCGCGGGGAAGCTCCGCTCCGGCCCGAAAGTCCTGATTCCCGGGATTCTCGAACTTCGCTACCTTGAGAACAGGGGCGCCGCTTTCGGGATCCTGAGGGACAGACAGTGGCTCTTTATCGCGATTGCCTGCGCCGTCATCACGGGTGCCCTGGTCCTCATAAAGAGGCTCCCGCTCAACCGACGCTTTCTTCCCCTCGGCATCTCCGTCCTCTTTCTCGCGGGCGGCGCCGCGGGGAACCTTCTGGACCGGGTCCGCCTCCACATGGTGAGGGATTTTATCTATATCAGGGCTGTCGATTTTCCGATTTTCAACCTGGCCGACATCTTTGTCACCTGCTCCGCGGCCTCGATCCTTCTGCTCGTCCTAATCCGCTACAGGGACGACGAATTCGATTTTCTGAGGAGGAGGCGCGGCTAGGACAGCGTTCCATTTCATGCGCACAAGGAACGGACGGCGGCCCCGTGGAGAGGACGATATATGCCGGAGATCAGGACATTTCAGGTGGGGGAGGACGGAGAGGGGGCGAGGCTGGACAGGCTTCTTGCGGCGCTCTGCCCGGATCTCTCCAGGACTTACATACAGGAACTGATCGGGGACGGGCAGGTTCTCGTCGGCGGCACGCCGGCGAAGAGCAGCCGGAAGATGGCGGAGGGCGAGACCGTCAGCATCGGGATTCCCGACCCGGCCCCCGCTGAGATTCTGCCCGAAAAAATGAATCTGCGTATCCTTTACGAGGATAAAGATGTTATTATTATAGATAAGCCGAAAGGACTTCCCGTCCACCCGGCCCCCGGCCACGCCTCCGGGACGCTGGTCAACGGGCTGATGGAACACTGCGGGAGCGAGCTCTCCGGAATAGGGGGCGCCCTGCGGCCCGGGATCGTTCACCGCATCGACATGAACACCACGGGTTCCCTGATCGTCTGCAAGAACGACAGGGCCCACAGATCCGTCTCGGAACAGCTGAAGGAGCACAGCATCACCCGGGTCTACCTCGGGATTGTGTACGGCTGTCCGCAGGAGGATGAGGGGACCGTAGAGGGCCCGATCGGCCGGAGCGCGCGGGACCGGAAGAAGATGGCCGTGGTCAGGGAGGGAGGAAAGCCTGCCGTCACCCATTACCGGGTCGTCGAGCGCTTTCGCGGGTACTCGCTGCTGGAGTTCCGTCTCGAGACCGGGCGGACCCACCAGATCAGGGTCCATATGGCTTCGATCGGCCACCCGCTCGTCGGGGACGACGTCTATGGCCCGAAGGAGTGCCCGTTCAATCTGACGGGACAGACTCTCCATGCCTCTGTGATCGGCTTTATCCATCCGTCGACGGGGCAGTACATGGAGTTTACGGCGCCGCTGCCGGAGTATTTTTCCAGACTTATCGAAACGCTGAGGGGTAAGGGACGGCCATGACCGCCGACGGTTTTTGTTTCGGATAAATTATTATGCGGAGGAGAATGCCATGAGCGCTGAACATCTCATCATCACGATCGGAAGACAGACGGGATCGGCAGGAAAAGAGATCGGCCAGAAAGTCGCCGATTCTCTCGGCATCAGGTGCTACGACAAGGAACTGCTCGCCATCACCGCGAAAGAGGGCGGTTTTGACGAGCGCGTCGTGGAGAGCCGCGACGAGAAGCCGACGAGCAGCTTTCTCTATTCGCTCTACGCCGGAACCGGCTACAGTTTCAACGGGATCTCGCCGGTCGGGGACCTGCCTCTCGACCACAGGATCTTTCTCAAGCAGTTCGACGTCATACGCCAGCTCGCGGATAAGGAGTCCTGCGTGATCGTCGGCAGATGCGCCGACTACGCGCTCGCGGACAGGGAGAAGCTCCTGACCGTCTTCATCACCGGGGACGAGGAGGACCGCGTGACCCGGATCGCGGAGGAACGCGGACTCCCGAGGGACAAGGCCAGGGACGCCGTCGTCAGGGGCGACAAGAAGCGCAGCAGCTATTACAACTATTTTTCCGACAGGAAATGGGGCTCGGCCGGGAACTATGACCTGACCGCGAACAGCTCCGTCTTCGGGATCGACGGCTGCGCGGAACTGATCCTTGCGGCCGCGAAGCTCATGGCCTGATTCAGGGCGGGGCCTCCCGGACCTTAAGGCGGCACCGGATATAACTTGAAAGGCGGGGAAGACAGGGCGGCATGAAGTGGAAACCGACTCACGGATACAGGAATATAGGGATCACGGCATTCATCGTCGTCGCGGCGAGCATGCTGTTCTATTTCCTGCTGTTCAGAACGTCGACACTCGGCGTCGGGCTCGGAAAAGTGATCGCGGTCATGAACCCGATCATCTACGGGTACATCATCGCCTACATTCTCAATCCCGTCTCGACGCTCACCGAGAGCACCGTCTTCCGGCTCATATACCGCATGAAGCTGAAGAAGGCCCCCTCAAGACGCGCCAAGAAGTTCATCCGGGTCATCTCCGTATTCTTTTCGGTCTTTCTCTCGGGACTCGTCATCTACGCCCTGATCTCGAGCGTTCTCCCGGAGCTCCTTAAGAGCGTCCGGAGCATCGTCTTCAATTTCCAGAGATACGTCAACAACGTCAATCACTTCCTTGACACCACGATCTTCAAGGACAACGCGGAGCTCGACGCCAAGACGACCGCCCTGATCACCGAATACGCCGGGAAGATCCAGGAGTGGTTCTCCGCCGAGATGACTCCGAGGCTTGACAATCTCGTCGGCGGCGTCACGAGCGGGCTCTTCAACTTCGTGACTTTCCTGAAAAACATACTTCTCGGCGTCGTTATCTCGATCTACGTCCTGATCTCCAAAGAGAGCATGCTGGCGCGGTTCCGCCGCTTCATCTACGCGGTGTTCCCGATCCCGACCGGCAACAGGATCCTCTTCAACCTGAGGTTTGCCGACGAGAAATTCGGCGGATTCGTCATCGGAAAGATCATCGATTCCGCGATCATCGGCGTGATCTGCTACGTCTGCTGCAGGCTCTTCGACTTCCCTTACGCGATGCTGATCTCCGTCGTGATCGGCGTGACGAATGTCGTCCCGTTCTTCGGCCCCTTCATCGGGGCGGTTCCGTCCACGGTACTGATCTTCGTCGTGGACCCCGTGAAGGCGCTGATCTTTATCATTTTCATCCTCTGTATCCAGCAGTTCGACGGCAACCTGCTCGGTCCGAAGATCCTCGGAACTTCCGTCGGCGTATCAAGCTACATGGTGATCATCGCGATCCTGATCGGATCGGGATTCTTCGGATTCACCGGCATGATCATCGCGGTTCCGACGTTCGCCGTCATCTCCGCGTTCGTGCAGAGCGCAATTCTCCGGAGGACCAAGAAGCACGGCCTGCCCGGAGAGCTCGAGGCCTATCACTATGTCGACAAGGTTGATCCGGTCACGAAGGACATCGTGACGAAAGAAGTCGACGGCAGGGCCAGGAATCTCTACGACTGGATCAAAAACAGGGACGAGATCGTGTATTCCTACGACGAGCCGATCAGGGAGAATTCCTGGGACCGGACAATCGAACAGATTGAGGAGGAGGACGCCTCCTTGAGCGGGATTGCCGTGCCTCCGAGAAAGAACCGCGACGGGGGGACGGACGGGGATGTCCCGGACGACGCGTTCCGCGATGACGACTGAGCCCGCTGTCCGAAGGATGCGCGGACCTGCCCGCGGATACCGGAGGGAGAGGGGATGAAGGGCGCACACGGACGCGCCCTGATCCGCGGCGCCGCGTGCCTGGCAGTCGTCCTGCTGTCAGTTTTCGCCTCCCCCCGCAGGGCCTTCGGCTCCTTCACCGTATACAGAAACCTGACGCTCCTCTCCCTCAGCGACGAGGAGATGACCGCGGCCGAATCCATCATGGACATGGTGCGGCACTCCGAGACGGACGAGGTCACAATCCGCTACCGGATGCCGGAGGGGGATTTCCTCAGGGTGTGGAACGCTGTCAACAACACCTACTTCAGGTACTACAGCCGGATCGACATGAAGGCGTACTCGGTGTTCGACAGGGAAGGGACGTACCGGGGAATCCGGGCGGAGATCAACGTCGCCTCCTCCAGGGAGCGGTACCGGCACCATCTCGAGAACGCGGCGAAGCTGAGGAAGATCCTGGAGACGATCACGAAGGGCCGTGATACCGACCGGAAGAAGGTCATCGCGATCAACAACTACGTCTGCAAGAAGCTGACGTGGAAGGACAACGCGGGGACGCTCGACATCGCCCTCAACACCAAATACTCAAAGTGCACCGGCTACGCGTCCCTCTTCATGGCGCTCTGCGAGCTCTCGGGCATTGCCTGCTGCCAGGTGACGGGATACGCGGACGGGGGCCATGACTGGAACCAGGTCAGGATCGACGACGTCTGGTACTATATCGACCCCACCTGGAACGACAAATCCGGCAACTCCTATATGCTGACCGAGGACCTGTGGGAGGACCACACCATCTGGTCCAAGATCTATGTCATTGATTTTCAGCGCTGCGGCTATAAATCTGCTCCGTGATCATTGACAGGAGAATACGACAGATACTATAATTTTTTATTGGACACGCATTAAAATTGCCGCAATTTCACTAAAAACATGGCAGTCTGGCAGGCGTGATCCGGGAAGGAGGATTACTCATATGATCAGAAAGAGATGGCTCGCGGTACTCATGGCGGCCGCATTGACAGCAGGAATGACTGGGACGGCCGTTTCCGCGGAAAGTATCGCGGAGGCCCCCGCGGAGGCGCGCGATGCCTCGACGCTTGTCGTCGGGTACTCGCCGTTCAACAGCAAGTTCTCACCGTTTTTCTCTGAGACCGCCTACGATCAGGACGTCCAGATCATGACTCAGCTCCCGCTCCTCAACAGCGACCGCAAGGGCGCCGTCATCATGAAGGGTATCGAGGGCGAGACGATCCCCTACAACGGGACGGATTACACCTACTACGGGCCGGCTGATCTTGAGATCACCGAGAATGAGGACGGAACGGTCTACTATGATTTCAAGCTCCGCGACGACATCGTCTTCTCGGACGGCGAGCCGCTCACGATCGATGACGTCATTTTCAGCATGTACGTGAGATGTGATCCGACCTACGACGGATCCGCGACCCTGTTCTCGCAGCCCATCGAGGGCCTCGAGGAGTACAGGAGCGGCATGGACACCCTGTTCAACCTCCTTGCGGCGGCGGGCAGGGACAACACGGATTTCTCCCTCTGGACCGAAGAGGAGCAGGCCGCTTTCTGGGAATCCTATGACGCGGCCGGAGAGAAATTCGCGCAGAGCATCGCCGATTACTGCATCGCCAACGGCTACAACGCCGAGGGCGACTCCATCGCCGCCTGCGCCGCGAACTGGGGCTATGAGCTCCCGGAAGACGCGACAAGCGCCGATTTCTTCGAGGAGATGCTCGGCAGCTATGAGAGCCTCGCCGAGATGACCGCGACTGAAGCGGCCGACGTCAGCTACGCGGACTGCTTCGACAATTACGAGGCATATACGAAGGGCATCGAGGCCGGTGAGTCAGCCCCCAGCATCAGCGGCATCCAGAGGCTGAGCGACACCGAGCTCCGCGTCGTGGCGACACAGGTCGACGCGACGATGATCTACCAGCTCCAGCTTGAGATCGCGCCGCTCCACTACTACGGCGATCCCGCCCAGTACGACTACGAGAACAACATGTTCGGCTTCCCGAAGGGCGATCTCTCCATGATCAAATCGAAGACGACAAAGCCTCTCGGAGCAGGCCCCTACAAGTTCGCCGGGTTCGAGAACGGCGTCGTGAACTTCGAGGCCAACGAGAACTACTATCTCGGCGAGCCGAAAACAAAGTACATGAGCTTCCGCGAGATGGCTCAGGAGACGGACAAGATCAGCGGTATCGTCACCGGAACGGTCGACATCTCCGAGCCGACCTACAACGAGCAGTCGCTCGGCCAGATCGAGGAGTACAACGGGGGAGAGACCTCCGGACCGGTCATCACGACGAATACGGTCGACAACCTCGGCTACGGATACATCGGCATCAACGCGAAGAGAGTCCGCGTCGGGGATGACCCCGCGTCCGAGGAGTCCAAGAATCTCCGCCGCGCCTTCGCGACGATCTTCTCGGTCTACCGCGACGTCTCGATCGACTCCTATTACGGCGAACTCGCCTCCGTCATCAACTATCCGATCTCCAGCACCTCCTGGGCGGCGCCCCAGACGACTGACGACGACTACCAGGTTGCGTTCTCCATCGACGTCGACGGAGAGGACATTTACACTTCGGACATGTCAGCCGACGACAGGTATGCCGCAGCTGCGGAGGCGGCTCTCGGTTTCTTCGAGGCTGCCGGATATACGGTCGAGAACGGCAAGGTAACAGCGGCCCCCGAGGGCGCCAAGCTCGAGTATGAGGTCCAGATCCCGGCTGACGGCAGCGGTGATCACCCGTCCTTCATGATCCTCAAGCTCGCCCACGATGCTCTCGAGAAACTCGGTATCAACCTGGTCGTGACCGACCTCTCGAATTCCTCTGATCTCTGGACCGGTCTCGAGGCCAACCAGGTCGATATGTGGTGCGCCGCATGGGGAGCCACTGTGGATCCCGATATGTACCAGGTTTATTATTCGGGTGTCGAATCCGGCAAGGAGCCCGGCGGCTCCAACTACATGTACTCGATTGAGGACGCGGATCTCGACGAGATGATCCTCGACGCCCGCACCTCCCTTGACACGGAATACCGCAAGGCCATGTACAAGGCCTGCCTCGACACCATCATCGACTGGGCGTGCGAGGTTCCCGTCTACCAGCGCCAGAACGCTGTGATCTTCAGCACCGAGCGCATTAATATCGACACCATCACTCCGGACATCACGACATTCTACAAGTGGTACGCGGAGATCGAAAACTTCGAGATGGCGGCCTGATATCTGATCGCTCTGTCATGATCCGACACCATTAAGGCTTTTCCGCGGCCTCCTGCAAGAGGCCGCGGTCTTTCTTATAGTATTCCGACGATGACTTAAGCAAGGGGTGCCTGATGAGAAAGTTCATCATAAAGAGGCTGCTGATCTCAGCGGTCATACTCGTAATAGTCTCATTTCTTATCTATGTCCTTATGAGATGTCTGCCGACATCCTATCTCGAAGACGTTGCCAGACAGAAATCGATGCAGCCCGGCTCTAAAAGCTTCGAAGAGTGGATGGCCCAGCTCTCCGCGACCTACGGAATGGACAAGGGGATCCTCCAGGGGTTCCTCTCCTGGGCCGGCCGGGCCTTAAGGGGAGATTTCGGCGACAGCTGGAAGTGGACTGTTCCGGTTATCGAGAAGTTCAAGGATTCCGTGTGGATCTCGTTCGTCATGGGGGGCATCGCGTTTATCCTTGAGATCCTGATCGCGATTCCGCTCGGTATCATCGCGGCCACAAAGCAGTATTCGAAGACCGACTACACGATCACGGTCGTCGCGCTCGCGTGTTTTTCACTGCCGACATTCTTCTTCGCCTCGCTCATGAAGCTCGTCTTCAGTGTCAAACTCGGATGGTTCGACCTCGGCGGGCTTGTCGGCAGGAACTACCACCGGCTGTCCGCAGCCGGGCAGTTCATGGATAAGGCCAATCATCTCGTGCTTCCGATCATCACTCTTGTCGTGATCAGCATCGGATCCCTCATGCGCTACACGAGAACCAATATGCTGGAGGTCCTTAACGCGGATTACATCAGGACGGCCAGGGCCAAGGGACTCGCTGAGAGCAAGGTCATCTACAAGCACGCGTTCCGCAACACGCTGATCCCGCTCGTAACCATGCTCGGCAGTTCTCTGCCGGGTCTCTTCGCCGGGGCCCTGATCACGGAGACCCTCTACTCGATCCCCGGAATCGGCTACGTGTCGTTTCAGTCGATGATATCGGGCGATATTCCGTTCTCCATGTTTTACCTGGTATTCATGTCCGTGCTCACGCTCCTTGGGAACCTGATATCGGATATCCTGTACGCGGTGGTTGACCCCCGCGTTCGAATCAGCTGACGGGGGGATGCATCATGAGTGAAGAGATGAAGAGAACAGGGAACGAGGAGTATTCGCTGAACGACGACCGCCGCGTGCGGACACTGTCCCCCGGGGCTCTTGTCGTCAGAAGATTCTTAAGAAACCGGGTAGCCGTTACAGGTCTTGTCATTCTGATCGCGATGTTTCTTTTCTCCTTTGTCGGCGGTGCGATCTCTCCGTACAAGGAGGACCAGCTGTTCTACCGGTCAGACTTCCAGAGAAAGCAGTACGCGAGCGTGAAGGAGAACACGGAGCTTCGCTATGTCGAGGCGTCGAAGAACAGCTTTCCGTCGGTCGCCAGGGCGAAGTTCGTCCTCGCGGCAAAGAAAGGCGACACGGAGTTCAAGGCAAAAAAGATAAATTACAGGATCGAGACGGGCGGGGAAGGCTTCTACACGATCTACGAGGAGGACGCCGCCGAACCCGTCGCGTTCGCGACCTACGACATCATCAGCAGCAGCACCTCGAAGGAGACGCTGCCCTTCAGCCTCCAGTACGAGATGGAGAGCGCCCATATGTCCGGAGCGGATTCCTTCACATGGGAGGGCGAGGAGTACCTCATCGACGAGGCCGGGACCGTGCGGAGAGGGGAGGAGGAGATCGGATACGCGAGCCGCTACGCCGTGCAGGCGAGCATGTCCGACGTGTTTCTCACAAGGGAATTCAAAGAGGCCCTGATCGAGTCCGTGAGCAGCGGCGATACGACTTTCCTCTACACGGACAGCACGGGCACGGAGGCTGAGTATACGATCACCCACGACGCCGCCACGGAGACCTGGAAGGTCCTCCAGAAAGTCGAGACGAAAGTCTTTGACTCCTACCACAAGCCGACAAAAGAGCATATCCTCGGGACGGATAAGAACGGGATGGACATGCTGACGAGGCTGATGTACGGCGGCCGTGTATCGCTCTACATCGGATTCATCGTCGTCATCATAGAGTCCGTGATCGGCGTTATCCTCGGGGGGATCTCAGGCTACTGCGGCGGATGGGTCGACAATCTGATCATGAGGATCGTTGATATTTTCTACTGTATTCCCTCGATGCCGCTGATCATTATCCTCGGCGCCGCCATGGACGCGATGAGAGTGGATCCCCAGATCAGGATGGTCTACCTGATGCTGATCCTCGGATTCTTCGGCTGGCCGGGCATCGCACGTCTTGTGCGCGGACAGATCCTGTCACTCCGCGAACAGGAGTTCATGGTCGCCGCGGAGGCGTCGGGAATACGTGCTTCGCGCAGGATCTTCAAGCACCTGATCCCGAATGTCATCCCCCAGCTCATCGTCACGATGACGATGAGCCTCGGCAGCACGATCATCACGGAGGCGACGCTTTCCTTCCTCGGACTCGGCGTCAAGTTCCCGTTCGCCTCCTGGGGAAATATCATCAATGACGTCAACGACACCTATGTACTCACAAACTACTGGTTCATCTGGATCCCCGCGGGCTTCTGCCTGCTGGCGACAGTACTCGCGTTCAATCTGGTCGGCGACGGCCTGAGGGACGCGTTCGATCCCAAGATGAAGCGCTGAAAGGGAGGTCTGTATGGCAAAATCAAATAAGTCGGAAGGATATCTTTCCGGTAAGGAAGC
>CACYEN010000166.1 GCA_902773435.1 uncultured Lachnospiraceae bacterium
GAAGACCGTCGGATTGGCGTAATTGAGGTCCCACTGGTACGGGTAAAATGTCGTCATCACGACCTTGCCCGCCTCCTCGCACCAGGTGAAGCTGCCCGGGGCGGTCTGCGGGAACACCTGCGGGCAGGTGCGCTCAAACTGGTTCGGGATGTCCCAGCTGTCAAAAAAGAAATAGCGGTCCTGGTACTCCTTCTCGCCGGCGCGCGCCCGCTTTGCCCACTCGTGGTCTTCGCTCGTGTGATTCATTACGAAGTCCAGGCACAGGCTGATTCCCTTCCTGTGGCACTCGTCGGCAAGCTCCGCCAGGTCTTCCATTGTCCCGTACTTCGGATCCACCTTCCTGAAGTCGGAGACCGCGTAGCCGCCGTCGCTCCGTCCCTCGGGACTTTCGAGGAGGGGCATAAGGTGAAGATAGTTGATCCCGCTCTCCTCGAGGTAGCCGAGATGTTTCGAGACCCCTTTCAGGTTCCCTGCGAACGCGTGGACGTACATCTGCATTCCCAGCATCCGGCTGCTCTTGTACCATGTCCCGCAGGAGACGCGGCTGCGGTCCCACATGCGCAGGGATTCCGGGCGCTCCGCGTAATACCTGTGCAGCATGCTGAGGAAGTAGTCAAATGCCTGCTCGTCGCTGTGATACAGCTCAAAATACAGCCACCTGAGTTCATCGAAGTGCTCCGTCAGACGCTCCCTGAACTCTTTTTCCCACGATTTGTCGATCATGTCTCCTGTGCCTCCCTGTCTCTAATGTCTCTTATATCTCTCATATCTTTTATTTCAAACCGCGGGGCGCTGCCCGCGGATCCTGTGCCAGCCGATCCGTCGTCTCAGACGCTCTCCCGCGGGACCAGGCCGACATCGAGCATGACCTGCTGCCGGTCGTCCCCGCCGCCGCTGATCTCCTTCAGGATCTTCTCCGCCGCCAGCATCCCGCTCTCCCGGTACCTGAACCGGACCGTCGTCATCGCAGGGGACGTCACCCCGGACACGATGTTGTCCCCGAATCCCGCGACCGCGACGTCCTCAGGGACGCGCTTTCCGGCCTCCTTCAGGTACCGCATCGCGCCGAGCGCGATCCTGTCCGTCGCGCAGATGACGGCGTCGATGTCCCCGCGCCTCTCGAAGAGCGCCTTCATCCGCTCATACCCGGACTCCGTCGAAAAATCCGCGGTCTCCCTCATCCCGGGGCTGAGCGGGATTCCGCCCTCCGCGAGCGCGTCCCTCACACCCTCGAACCGCCGCTGCCCGACCGCCTCATCCTCACTCAGGACGCCGATGTAGCCGACGTTCCGCCTCCCCTTCCCGATGATATAGCGGGTCAGCAAAAGGCCCGCGCTGTAATCATCATGGTAGACGCAGGCAAACCCGGGAAGGCTCTGTCCCACGAGTACGAAGGGCAGGGCGTAATCCTTCAGTATTCTCTTGTGTTCTTCGGTGAAGACGGTGGCGACGAGAATGACGCCGTCCACGCGGTGATTTGAAAAGATCTGCAGAAATTCGAGCTCCTTCACGGGACTGTTGTCAGTCGTCGCCAGGAGCATATTGTACCCGGCGTCCTGGAGAACCGGGCCGATTCCCTCGATGACGCTGGAGATCGAGTCGGAATTTACGCGCGGCAGGATGACGCCGATGAGAAACGTCTTCTTGGTTCTGAGAGTCTGGGCCATGACTGAGGGCTGGTATCCGGTCTCCTCGATCACGCGGCGGATCCTCTCGCGCTTCTCGTCGCTCACATACCCGCTGTTCAGATACCTTGAGACGGCAGCTCTGGAGACTCCTGCCATCCGTGCGATATCGCCGATATTCATAGAGCCCTCCGTTCCGATGTGACATCGTTCTCATAATCATCGTATCATGCGGAGCTCCCTGCGTCAATGACCACAGGGGGCGCCCTCAGAGTTTCGCCCTGATCATCGCGAAATCCCTGAGCGCCCGGATTCCGATCTTCACGATCTTCTTCAGGTTGATGGAGTTCTTTCCCGCCCTGCGGGGCCGGAACGTGACGGGGATAAAGCGGATTTTTCTCCGGTCGCGGGCGCCGAGAACCGTCAGGATGGCGTTTGGCAGATTGTAGTCGGGGTGCATTTTCCCGAGATACCTCCGGAGATACCCGGCGCTCATCAGGCGGTAGGGGCAGTTCGCGTCGGGCAGCATCACGCCGAAGTACAGCTTCAGGATCACGCACAGGATCTTCTCGACGAAGGCGCGCGCCGCGCCGTCGCCGCGCACCGGGCGCTCCCCGAACTCAGCCTCATAAGTTTCCCTGCCCTGCCAGAAGGACTCAAATTCCGCCGGATCGGTCTGGCCGTCGGAGTCGGTCTGGAAGATATAGTCGGCACCCTGGCCGAGCGCGTACCGGTATCCCGAAAGGACCGCGGAGCCGTGGCCGCCGTTCTTCTTCGTGAGGGGGACCAGGCAGTCGTACCCGCGGGTAAGACTTTGGAGCTTCTCCTCCGTCCCGTCCGTGCTCCCGTCGTTGACCACGACGAGGCGGGAGAGTCCGCCCCCAGGGTGGCGGCGGATCACCGGGTACCAGTCCCTGACGAGGGCGTCGATATTCTCCTCCTCATTGTAAGCGGGCACAATGACGTAGAGTATGTCCATGTTCGTCTCCTTCTGCGATGCGGATTATCCGTCCAGGTCTCTGTTGATGACAGCCCAGGCCGCGCGCAGCATGGGAAATGTCCACGCCGCGTTGGCGGGCGACGTCGAGGGCAGCGGGACGCAGGGCCTGCCGCACGTCTTCTCCTGAAACCGGCGGTAGAGCTTCTCCGCGAGCTTTCCGTTCACGTAGATCGTCCTCACCGGGGCGCCCTCGAGGATCGGGCGGAGATCCGTAGGCACCGCGTTTCTCACACTGCTGTCCGAGGAACCCCGGATGTCGCACTCCCCGATCACGTCGTAGAGGGCGATCCGGTTTCTCCTGAGAAATTCCTTCTTCTCATCCGGATCCCGCGGGATCTTCTCCCCTCTCAGGTCGGCGGCAAGCCGCCAGAAGCGGTTCTGCGGATGGCCGTAGTAAAAGCCGCTCTCCCTGGATTTCACCGAGGGAAACGACCCGAGGATCAGTATTCTCGATTCCCCGTCATACGCGGGCTCGAAGGTGTGGATGAGATGGATATACTCCGCGGAGGTTCTTCCTGGCATACTCAGGTCCTCCTTTCTCCGGCAGCCGTTTCTCCCTCGTTATAACAGCAGCGCCGCCGACACTTCCGTGTCGGCGGCGCGTAAAAAAACCGGTCCCTGCCGGTGGCCGGACTCGAACCGGCACGAAGTTGCCCCCGAGGGATTTTAAGTCCCTTGCGTCTGCCAATTCCGCCACACCGGCATCATAAGACACAAGTACCGCACCCGTCCGTCCGTTGCGGACTTCGAATGCGGCACTTAAAGCGACCCAAACGGGACTCGAACCCGTGACCTCCGCCGTGACAGGGCGGCGCGATAACCAACTTCGCCACTGGGCCAATAAACTCTGTTCTGACCTGCCGGCAACGCCGCCGCGGCAGTCCGGCGGCCTGTCCCGCGCAGGCAGAAGCAGGACATGGATCTTCGGGGACTCGAACCCAGGACCGATCGGTTATGAGCCGACTGCTCTGACCAACTGAGCTAAAGATCCACGAA
>CACYEN010000167.1 GCA_902773435.1 uncultured Lachnospiraceae bacterium
CATCCTCGGCTTCATGGTCAACAATGAGGAGCTCGAGGCGGAAGGCATCGAAGCCCCGAAGACCTGGGACGACCTGCTCAAGCCCGAGTACGAGGGCCTGATCATGCTCTCCAACCCGAACACGGCAGGTACCGCGAAGCTCATCATCAACACGATGGTCCAGATGAAGGGCCACGACGAGGCGATGCAGTATTTCGTCGACCTCGATAAGAATGTCTCCCAGTACACGAAGTCAGGATCCGGCCCGTCCAAGATGGTCGGCCCGGGCGAGTGCGTCATCGGTGTCGGCTTCCTGCACGACGGCATCTACCAGATTCTTCAGGGCTATGACAACATCGGCCTGATCGTCCCCGAGGACGGCACTTCGTTCGAAGTCGGCGCGACGGCGATCTTCAAGGGAGCGAAGCATCCGGAAGCTGCGAAGCTCTGGATCGAGTTCGCGCTCTCGCCGGACTGCGTGGATATCGCTAAGGAGAACGGCTCCTATCAGTTCCTCGTCCTCTCGAACGCGACGCAGCCGGAAGAAGCCGAGGAGTTCGGCCTCGACATGAACAACACGATCGACTATGACTTCGAGGACGCGAAGCAGAACACCGCCCAGTACGTGGAAGACTTCTTCGCCGCTCTCGAGGGCACGGATACGAGCAGGTTCCTCGAGGAGTAACCATCCCTCGGGTGACTCGCGGAATGAACGGACACTAAGTGGGGCGCGGCGCATGTTCGCGCCCCATTCCTTTCACTGGAGGAAGGAAACATGGCGCAAAATCAGAACAAAAGACTCGAGAGAAAGAAATTCTTCTCCGATCCGATTCTGGTCGGCATGATCGCGGTCCTGCTGATCTTTCTGGCTATCTTTATCCTGTATCCGCTCCTGATGCTGCTGATTGACAGCGTGTACTCGGAGGGCCGGCTCACGCTCGACGTGTTCAGGAGGGTCCTCAGCCTGCAGAGGTTCAGGAACGCCTTCAGCAATACGCTCGTCCTCGGCTTCATCGTCGGCTTCGCCTCGACGCTGATCGGCCTGCTCTTCGCCTACGTCGAGGTCTACGTGAAGGTGCGGACGAAGATTCTGGAGAGACTCTTCGGCGTCGTCTCGATGCTGCCTGTCGTCTCGCCGCCCTTCGTCCTGTCGCTGTCGATGATCATGCTTTTCGGCAGGAGCGGTCTCATCACGAAGACGCTGCTCGGGATCCGGGGGGCCAACGTCTACGGGCTCAAGGGTATCGCGATCGTTCAGACGCTGACATTTTTCCCGGTCTGCTACCTGATGCTGAGGGGCCTTCTCAAGAATATCGATCCCTCCCTCGAGGAGGCGACCCGCGATATGGGGGCCTCCAGGTGGAAGGTGTTCACGAGCGTGACGCTTCCCCTGCTCCTGCCCGGTCTCGGCAATGCGTTCCTCGTCACATTTATCGAGTCGGTCGCGGATTTCGCGAACCCGATGATGATCGGAGGTTCCTACGACACGCTGGCGACGACGATCTACCTGCAGGTGACCGGGGCCTTCGACTCCACGGGCGCGGCGGCGATGTCCGTCGTGCTGCTGTCGCTCACGGTGGTCCTGTTCCTGGTCCAGAAGTATTACCTCGAGAGGAAGACCGCGGCGACGCTGACCGGCAAGGCCTCCCGCGTGAGGATGCTGATCGAGGACAGGAGCGTAACGCTGCCGCTCACGATCTTCTGCTGCGCGGTCGCGGCGTTCGTCATCCTCATGTACATCATGGTTCCGATCGGGGCCTGCTTCAAGCTCTGGGGGCGTGACTACTCCCTCAGCCTCAAGTGGTTCCAGTACATGCTGAAGACCAGCGGCCTCAAGGCGTTCCGCGACTCGATTGTCCTGTCGCTGATCGCCGCTGTGATCACGGCATTCCTGTCGATGGTGATCGCCTACCTGGTCGTCAAGCGGAAGTTCAGGGCCAAGGCCTTCATTGAATTCGTCTCCATGCTGGCGATGGCCGTCCCCGGAACCGTCCTCGGTATCGGCTATATCCGCGGATTCGCGAACGGCATTTTCCGCACCGGCGTCATGCAGGGGATCTACGGAACCGGACTTATCCTGATCATCGTGTTCGTCGTCCGAAGCCTGCCGACCGGGACGCGGAGCGGAATCTCGGCCCTGCGGCAGATCGACAAGTCGATCGAGGAGTCGGCCTACGACATGGGCGCGAATTCCGCCAGGGTGTTCACGACCGTGACGCTGCCGCTGATCAAGGATTCGTTCTTCAGCGGACTTGTCACCGCGTTCGTCAGGAGCATCACGGCGATCTCGGCGGTCATCCTTCTCGTCACGCCGCAGTTCCTGCTGATCACGACGCAGATCAACGAGCAGGCCGAGAAGGGCAATTACGGCGTCGCCTGCGCGTACGCGACGGTGCTGATCGCGATCACGTACGGCATCGTGCTGATCATGAACGGTCTCATCAAAGTCTTCGGAACCAGCAGGAACACGGCCGGCGCGGACTGATCCGCGCCCCGGATAAGATAGAAACAGGTGGAGGAACGAGGCAATGGCAAAGGAGAAGAAGGGTGTCCGGCTGGACCACATTTCCAAGATTTACCAGGACCCCAAGACAAAGAAAGAATTTTACGCCGTAAAGGATACGACGCTGGACATCGAGCCCGGCACGTTCGTGACGCTGCTCGGCCCGTCCGGCTGCGGCAAGACGACCACGCTCCGCATGATCGCCGGGTTTGAGAGCCCGGACGAGGGGGAGATCTACCTGGGCGGCGAGCCGATCAACGAACTCACGCCCAACAAGCGCGACACGGCGATGGTGTTCCAGAGCTACGCGCTGCTCCCGCACTACAACGTGTTCGACAACGTGGCCTATGGGCTCAAGATCAGGAAGCTCCCGAAGGAGGAGATCCGCGAGAAGGTGACCGGGATCCTGAAGCTCGTCGAGCTCGAGGGAATGGAGGAGAGAATGACGAACCAGCTCTCCGGCGGCCAGCAGCAGAGGG
>CACYEN010000168.1 GCA_902773435.1 uncultured Lachnospiraceae bacterium
CTGCGTAAGGCTCGCCGCCCAGCAGGCGAAGGACGATGAGAACGGCGTCATCATCCAGGATACGGCATGGCGCGGCTACACGGACATTCCTGGATGGATCATGCAGGGCTACGGGACGCTCGCCCTCGAGGCGGACAGGCAGCTGATCGCGGACGGCGTGGAGAGGCCGACGCACGTCATCATCCAGGCCGGTGTCGGTTCCCTCGCCGGGGCCGTCGTCGGTTACTTCGCGAACAAATACAGGGGCTGCGAGCCCATCATGTGCGTCGAGGAGGCCGGCGCGGCCGACTGCCTCTACCGCTCCGCCAAGAAGGGCACGGGCAAGACGGTCCGCGTGACCGGCAAGCTCGACACGATCATGGCCGGCCTCGCCTGCGGCGAGCCCAACACGATCGGATGGGACATCCTGCGCAACCACGCGAGGGGCTTCGCGGGCTGCCCGGACTGGATGAGCGCCAAGGGAACCCGCATGTACGGCGTCCCGCTCGCGGGCGACCCGGTCATCATCTCCGGTGAGTCGGGCTCGGTGCCGATGGGCTTCCTCGCTTCCATCATGAGATATCCGCGCTACGCGGCCGTGAAGGAGGCGCTTGAGCTGAACGAGGAGTCCAGGGTCCTGCTGGTCTCGACGGAAGGCAACACCGATCCGACGAGGTTCCGCGAGGTCGTCTGGGACGGTCTCTACGGCGTGAGACACCGCGGGGAGGAGCCGGTCTGAGACCGGAGCCGCGCTCCGTTCCTCATAGTCCGGAAGCAGGGGCCCTCACCCCTCCCTCGAAATCCAAAAGATGGGGCTTGCATTTTTAAACCGGATCTGATAGTATAATTGGTGCTGTGGCTCCCGCCGCAGCATCATATTGCTCTTTCGTTCGAGCATCTTGGAGAAGTACCCAAGCTGGCCGAAGGGACACCCCTGGAAAGGGTGCAGGTCGTTAATAGCGGTGCGAGGGTTCAAATCCCTCCTTCTCCGCGCAGGGAAAAGAACCGGAGTTCCTGGATTTTCAGGAACTCCGGTTCTTTTCTTTACTATAAGCTTCCATCGCCTCCCGCGCGGCGGGGATATGCGCTCAGGCCTCTCCGTCGCTCACCTGCTGAAGCTCGATCTCAAGCCCCTCCACGCGGAGCTCGTCGCCCTCAGCGCAGGTGTAGTTCACAAACCGCCCGCTGTTGATCCCCTCTTCCTCGGGAACCCCCATATACACGAACATTGAGCCGTCTCCCGCGGCGACGCTTCCGATCCCGTCCTTCGCGGTGATCACGTAGGTCCCCGGATCAAAATCCTTACCCGCGGTAAATGTCCCCTCTCCGAGCGCGACCGGGTCGCCGACCCTGCTGCGCTTCTTCATTCCCATGACGTCGGCATCTTCGGAGACGAGCCTCAGTTTGACGCTCCCGGACACATGGATCACCACGCCCGCCATGAAGCCGACCCCCTCGTAGTAACTCCGCTCTTCGCCGGCGGCTTCAAGAGCCGCGTCATTGAGGAGCGCGGACATCTCCTCCTCGGTCAGCATGTCGACGCTGTCGAGATCCGGCCCCACATCGGCGGCTTCGGCCATGGCCGTGATCCTCTCCGCGAGAAGCTCTCCCTCGGTCATGCTCACGGTTTCAAGGTCTTCCCCCGACTCGACCATATCCAGGTTCAGCGTCCCGTCCGTCGAGACGACGCGCCCCTCCCCGGCGACGACTTCCATGTTCAGCACGCAGACCGGGATATCCGTCCCCACGAGGTAGTTGCCCGGTCCGATCACCGCCTCCCAGTACTCTCCCGAGATCCCGAGCAGCGGATTGCCGGCCTCCTGCGCCAGGTCCTCCGCGGCGGCCACCGCGGACGACACCTGGAGCTCAGGTACGGGCTCCGTCTTCTCCGCGGGCTTTCCGGCGCATCCGGTCAGTGCCGCCACGGCACAGACGAGCGCCGCGGTCATTCCCTTCTTCACCTTCATACCTCCGCTTACTCGATGGGGATCTCCATGGCATCCCCGCTCTCAGTATCTTTCTTCCGGAGCAGCTTCTCCTCTATCCCCGTGAGGATCATATCTCTCAGCACTACTCCGCGTTTCTTCATATACGTGCTCCACGCGAGCGTGAGATCGAGGACTGCCACCCCGATCGTGACCCCCATGAGCACCTTGTCCCGTTTCAGCATCGCGTTCCACCTCCGGAATCCTGTCTCCTCATCATGTTCCGCGCTTCACACCGGATACGGCACCGGCCTCCCCTCCGCCAGCGTCTTCTTCAGGTCCAGAACCCGCTGGTTCTCCGATCCGCGGAAGGAGAGCGCCAGGTTTCTCTCCTCCTCGATGAACGGGCCGTCCACGAGCACATCGATCAGGGACAGCAGTTCGTCTGTCACCCCGGTGTGCTTCCGCTGCCCCTCCATCAGGTCCCGCTCCAGCACAAACCCAGTATAACACCAGATCGTCTTTCCCGGACAGCTTTCTTTCACCTTTCTGCAGAGCCCGACGAGCTCCCGCTGGTTTTCCGGCTCCATGGGCTCCCCTCCGAGAAGGGTGAGCCCGTCGGAAAACGGCAGCGCGAGAAAGTCGAGGATCCGCCGTTCCGTCTCCTCCGTGTACGGTTCCCCGTAGGTGAAGCTCCACGTCGCGGGCTGGAAGCATCCCTTGCAGCGGTTCGTACACCCCGAGACGAACAGCGTGACCCTCACTCCCTCCCCGTCGGCGACGTCATATTCCTTAAGATTTCCGTAATACATATCCGGCCGTTCTCCCCTCGCCCGCCCCTCCCCGGACCTCTGTGATGATAAGAAGAGCAGACAGAGCCGCGCCTGTCTGCTCCCTTAACACTCCCCTTTTCGGACTACATTTTGTAATCCTTTGTTAATAATACCACAATATCTTGGGATATACAAGGCTGAGTACTGAGGGGATCCGGGAGCGGATGCGCGGCAGGCCGGAAGAGCCGCTGCACGGCGGACCGGATGAGTCGCTGCACGGCTGATCAGCCGCGCGCCAGACTGATCAGCACGTCGGCCATCTTCTCCATCTCCTGCACGGAAGCGAATTCAAATCTCCCGTGGAAATTGTATCCCCCGGTGCCCAGGTTCGGACACGGGATTCCCATGAATGAGAGCGCCGCGCCGTCCGTGCCGCCGCGGATCGGCTTCACGACGGGCTCCGCCCCGCACTCCCTGAACGCCGCCTTCGCCCGCTCGATGAGCTCCATGCGGTCGCGCAGCACCTCCGCCATGTTGTAGTACTGGTCCCTGACGGTGAGGGTCAGGATCCCCTCCCCGTATTTGCGCTCAAGGAAGCTGACCGCGTCACGGACAAATGCCTTCCTTGCCTCGAACTTCTCCCTGTCGTGGTCGCGGACTATGCACTTGACGAAGGCGCTCTCGCAGGTCCCGCCGATCTCATCGAGATAGTAGAAGCCCTCGTAGCCCTCCGTGTGCTGCGGGGATTCCGCCTCGGGCAGCATCGCGACGAACTCAGCGGCGATGAGTGCCGCGTTGACCATCTTGTTCTTCGCGTCCCCGGGATGCACGCTCTTTCCCGCCACGTCGAGCCTCACGGCCGCCCCGTTGAAGCACTCGTACTCGAGCTCGCCGAGTCCGCCGCCGTCGACGGTGTAGGCCTCTCGCGCGCCGAATCTTGCCGGGTCGAAGTTCGCGGTCCCCTCCCCGATCTCCTCATCCGGCGTGAAGGCGATCCGGATCTCCCTGTGCGGGATTTCCGGGTGGGCCAGATAGAATGACGCCATCTCCATGATCTCCGCCACGCCGGCCTTGTCGTCGGCCCCAAGCAGGGTCGTTCCGTCCGCCGCGACCAGGTCCTCCCCGATGTGCCGCGCGAGCTCCGGAAAATCCTCCTGCCGGAGCAGGCGGTCGTTTCCGTCGTAGTTCTCAATCAGGCGCGGTTTCACGTCCGTCCCGGACGCCGCCGGCGACGTGTCCATGTGCGAGACGAAGCCGAGCGCGGGCGCCTGCCCCGGGACCGCCGCATAGACGTAGCAGTGTTCCTCATCGAAATCGACGTCCGCCCCCATCTCCCGGAGCTCTCCGGCCAGCATGCGTGCGAGGTCGAACTGCTTTCCGGTCGAGGGGTGAAGCCCCGTGTCCTCCGCGGACTGCGTGTCGACACGCGCGTAGCGGACAAATCTGTCGTATAAACTCTTCTTTTTGATCATAGTCCTCTCCGGTTATAAATCGTTCCCACAAAAGAAGGCGCCCTCGCCGGGCGCCTTCCGCGGGGACGCGCCTACGGCGCTCCCCGGGTCACAGGATCATCTTATTCAAAATATCCGTACATGAAGTACCAGTAGCCGTACGGCGAATGCCATGTTCCCTTGAGGTTGGTGTTCTGCAGATAGAAGTCGTTGTAGTAAGCGACCGGCGCGCAGGCAGCGTCATTCAGCATGGCCTGCTCAGCCTGGTGCAGAAGGTCATAGTGCTCGGCGACATCCGTGGAGTTCCTGGCGGCGTCGACAAGGGCGTCGAACTCCTCGCTGGAGTACTTGCCGTCGTTGTTGCCGTTGGATGTCTCGAGAAGGTTGATCATGTTGGACGGATCATCCCAGTCATAGACCCAGCCGTTGCGGGCGACGTCGAAGTTGCCGGCACGTCTGTCAGCCGTGACGGTCTTCCACTCCTGGATGTCGATCGTCATCGTGATGCCGAGCTCACCCCACGCGGACTGCAGATATTCGGCGACTGCCTTGTGGTAGCCCGCGTCATTTGTCAGGTACTTGATCTCCGGGAAGCCCTCGCCGTCCGGATAACCCGCTTCGGCGAGAAGTTCCTTCGCCTTCTCGAAATCAGCATCGTAATTGCCGATGTCGAAGTGATCGCCGTAGGTAGCTGTCGTCACTTCCTCGTAAGAGGAACCCTCTGCCGCGTCGGAGACGCCGGGGCCGACGAAGTTCTTGGCCGGTGTGTAGGTGCCCTGCATGATCGTTCCGGCGACATATTCCCTGTCGATCGCGAGAGAAAGGGCCTCGCGGACCTGGGAGTTGTCAAACGGCTCGACGTTGCAGTTGAAGGAGATGTAATAGGTGCCCATGATCGGCTCGATGTAGAACTCGTCACTTCCCTCGAGAGACGGGATTTCTTCCGTCGGGACGTCCTTGATCATGTTGAGGTCGCCGTTCTGATACGCGCTGTAGGCGGCGTTGGCGTCCTCGATCAGGTGCCAGACGATCTGGTCGAACGTGATGTTCTCAGCATCCCAGTAGTTCGGGTTCTTCTGGAACACGATCTGGGAGCCGTCCGTGAACTCCGTCATGTAGTACGGGCCGTTCGTGACGTAGGTCTCGGGATCGATCGTCCAGGATTCGCCGTTCGCTTCAACAGTCGCCTGCTGAACCGGTACGAGAACCGCGAACGCGCAGATCTTGTCGAAGAAGATGCAGGGATTGCTGAGCTCGACGACGAACGTCTGCGGATCCGGAGCGGAGACCGCGAGCGCGTCGAGGTCGCCCTCGGAAGCCTCGTCGAAGCCCTTGACATAGTTGAGAAGGTCATAGGCGTACGGGGCTGCCGTCATCGGATCGACGACTCTCTTCCATGAGTAGACAAAATCCTCGGCCGTCAGATCGCTGCCGTCGGACCACTTCAGGCCGTCACGGAGCTTGAACGTCCATGTGAGGCCGTCCTCGGACATCTCGTAGGATTCCGCGACGCCCGGAACAACGTTGTTGTCCTGGTCGAACTTGAGAAGGCCTTCAAACGCGTGAAGGATCATGTTCGCGCCGTCAACCGCGCTGTTGAGAGCCGGGTCGATGGTTTCCGGAGAGGGGCCGACCTGAACATTGAGGACCGTCTCTTCGGCCGCGTCGTCCGCGTAACCGACTGTGCTGAAACCAAGCACAGACGTCACTGCGAGAACTGCCGCGAGGAGTGCTGCTGCTTTGCGTCTCATACTTCTTTTCCTCCTTTTATGAGAAGTGTTTCCGCCCGGTTTCCGGGCGTATATAAAGACCAATGGTCATTATATCATAATCAGTTGAGCTTATCCAGATGATGACACGCCGCGAAGTGGCCCGGCGACTGCTCCCGGAACTCCGGAGCCTCGGCGGCGCAGCGCTCGTCGGCGTACGGGCACCGGGTCCTGAACGCGCAGCCGCTCGGCGGGTTCAGCGGGCTCGGCACGTCGCCCTGCAGGACAATGCGCTTCGAAGCCCTCGCAGTCTTCGGGTCGGCGACCGGGACCGCCGAGATCAGGGACCTCGTGTACGGGTGCATCGAGTGGAAGATCAGCTCGTCGCCATCAGCCATCTCGACGATGTGCCCGAGATACATGACCCCGATCCGGTCCGAGATGTGGTTGACGACCGAGAGGTCGTGCGCGATGAACATATAGGTCAGTCCGAGATCGTCCTGCAGTTCCTCGAACATGTTGACGACCTGGGCCTGTATGCTGACGTCCAGAGCTGAGACCGGCTCGTCGCAGACGATAAACTCCGGATCGACGGCGAGCGCTCTCGCGATGCCGACCCTCTGTCTCTGCCCTCCCGAGAACTCGTGGGGAAACCGGTTCGCGTGCTCGGAGTTGAGTCCCACTTTCTCAAGAAGCGAGATGATGCGGTCACGCCTCTCCGACTTTGAGGGGAGCAGTTTGTGGATATCGATCGCCTCGCCGACGATATCACCGACCGTCATTCTCGGGTCGAGAGAGGCATACGGATCCTGGAACACGATCTGCATCCTCCGGCGGTACTTCAGCATGTCGGCCTGTTTCTTCCTGCCGCTGTCGAAGATCACGTCGCCGTCGAAGACGATCTTTCCCGACGTCGGCTCCGTGAGCCGGAGCACCGCGCGGCCGGTCGTCGTCTTGCCGCAGCCGGACTCCCCCACGAGGCCGAATGTCTCCCCCTTCCTGATAAAGAAGGACACGCCGTCGACCGCCTTCACCACCCTGCCGGACCCGGCCGGGAAATACTGCTTGAGATCAGTTACTTCGAGAATATTCTTTTCCGCCATGCGTCTTCCCTTCACTTTCCGGACTCCGCGCCGCGCGCGGCCATGAATGCGGCCTTCTTCTGGAGCCAGCACCTCGAGTAGTGGACCCCCTCAAAATCGGTCCTGTCCGGTTTCTTTGTCAGGCATATCTTCATGCAGCTGTCGCACCGGGGTGCGAACGCGCATCCGACCGGCGGATTCAGCATATCGACGGGCTGTCCCTCGATCGGCACGAGTTTCGTGTAGTCCCTCTCCGAGAATTTCGGGATCGATCTCAGGAGGCCCTTCGTGTACTCGTGCTGCGGGTTGTAGAAGATGTCGTCCGTCTCCCCGTACTCGACGATCTCGCCCGCGTACATGACCGCGATGTGGTCGCACATCGAGGCGACGACGCCGAGGTCGTGGGTGATCAGGATGATCCCCATTCCCAGCTTGCCCTTGAGCTCCTGCATAAGCTCGAGGATCTGTGCCTGGATCGTCACGTCGAGGGCCGTCGTTGGCTCGTCGGCGATCAGGAGCTTCGGCTCGCACGCGAGCGCGATCGCGATCATCACGCGCTGCCTCATGCCGCCCGACAGCTCGTGCGGGTACTGCTTCACCCTCTTTTCAGGCTCGTTGATGCCGACGAGGCGGAGAAGTTCCACCGCGCGGGCATGGGCTTCCGCCCCCCTCTTCCCCGTGTGCAGCTTCAGCACTTCCTCGATCTGGTTTCCGATTGTGTAGACGGGATTGAGCGACGTCATCGGGTCCTGGAAGATGATGCTGACCTCCTTGCCGCGGATCTTCCGGATCTCCTGCTCCGACATCTGGTCGATCCGATGGCCGTTGAATTCGACGGTCCCTCCCATCAGCTTCCCGTTCTCCGCGGTAAGGCCCATGATCGAGTAGGCGGTGACGGACTTGCCGCTCCCCGACTCGCCCACGATGCCGAGGACCTCTCCCTCTTTCATCCGGATGGTGACGTCATTCAGCGCCCTGACCTCGCCGGCCGGCGTGAAGAACGACAATTTTTCGTGCTGGATATCAACTAAATAATCACTCATGGCCTTCCGTCCCCCTTACCGCTTCATCTTCGGGTCAAACGCGTCCCGCAGGCCGTCCCCGAGAAGATTGAAGCTGAGGATGATGATAAAGATCATAAACGCCGGCGCAAACAGCTTTTCCGGGAAAGTCTGCAGGCCGTTCAGGGCCGCGCTGGCAAGGGAGCCGAGCGACGGCATCGGGGCCTGGACACCGAGTCCGAGGAAGCTGAGGAACGACTCCGTGAAGATCGACGAGGGGATCTGGAGCGTCGTCGTGACGATCAGCGTCCCGATGCAGTTCGTGATCAGGTGCTTTCTGATGATTCTCCCGTTCGTCGCCCCGAGCGCTCTGGCGGCCGTGACGTACTCGTTCTGCTTGAGGACCATGATCTGGCCGCGCACGATTCTCGCCATTCCGACCCAGTAGAGGAGGGCGAACACGATGAACATTGAAACCATGTTCGGGCCCATCGTCGTGATCCAGCTGAAGCCCGGCACCCTGGAGAGTCTCTGCAGCGGGTACTCGAGAACCTGCGCGAGCAGGATGATGATGAGCACGTCCGGCACGGTGTAGAGGATATCGACGATTCTCATCATCACCATGTCAACCTTTCCCCCGAAATAGCCCGCGATCGCGCCGTAGATCGAGCCGATCAGGAGGATCAGGGCCGACGCGACGAGGCCGACGGTCATCGAGACCCTGGATCCCACGAGGACGCGGATCGCGTAGTCGCGCCCATTCTGGTCCGTCCCGAGGATGTGCGGGAACACCTTCTCCCCCGCCTCGATGCGCTCCAGTTCCTTCGAGCTGTACTGCATCGGGCCGAGGCGCTCCGATCCCTTCGTCTGCTGCTCATACTTGTACGGATAGAAAAGCGGCACGATGAAGGACAGCAGCATGATCGCGATGACGAGCACGAGGGCTGCCATGGCAATCTTGTTTCTGCGCAGCCTGCGGAAGCCGTCCTTCCAGAAGCTGACAGATTCCCGCATGACGACCAGCGATTCCTTCTCGTCAGCCGACGCCGGAACGAAGTCGTCGACGTCAAGCTGCATGCTGAGAATGTTATTTTTCATCTTATCTGTATTTTCCACGATATTCCCCCGGCTGCTGTCTTATTTCAATTTGATTCTCGGATCGATAAACGCGTAGACGATATCCACGATCACGTTCATGATGATGACGAAGACCGCCAGGAAAATCGTCGTTCCCATGATCATCGGGTAGTCTCTCGACGTGATCGCTCCGACGAACTCATGCCCGAGTCCCGGAATCGTGAAAATCTTTTCAATAATAAAGGAGCCAGTCATGAGATAGGCGACCAGCGGTCCCACGTACGTCACGACCGGAAGAATCGCGTTGCGGAGGGCGTGCTTGAAGATCGACTTGAAGGTGGACACGCCTTTGGCCTTTGCGGTCCTCATGTAGTCCTGTCCGATGACGTCCAGCATCGAGGACCTCATGAGCCGGGAAATGTAGCTCGCGGGGTAAAGCGCGAGCGCGAAGACCGGCATGATATAGCTCGCCGCCGTCTTCAGGCCGAGCGACGGCAGCAGCTTCAGTTTCACGGAGAAGATATACATCAGCAATGTCGACGACAGGAAGCTCGGTATCGCGATTCCCGCCGTGGCGAAAACGATAATGATGTTGTCCGCGAGCTTTCCCCGCCTGAACGCGGCGATGGAGCCAAGCGGCACGCCGACGCCGAGGGCGAACAGGATCGCGAGGCCGCCGAGTCTCGCGGACGTCGGGAATTTTTCGGCGATGATCTGGTTGACGGTCCTCCCGCGCTTCTTGATCGACATGCCGAGATTGCCGTGGACGAGATCGCCCATGTAGGTCAGGTACTGCTGAAAGAGAGGCTTGTCCATGCCGAACTTCGCCTCCATCGCGGCCTGAGCCTGGGGCGTGATCGCTTTCTCTGACAGGAAGGGGCCGCCCGGGACAAGATTCATGATGAAAAATGTCAGGGTGGCGACGAGAAAAGCCGTCAGAAAGCCCATCAGAATCCTCTTAACAATGTACTTTGCCATAATTACTCCGTTCCAGATACCTAGGCTTTTCCGCTTCCCCGCATCATTGCGCCATTCCGCAAAAGCGCGGCAGATACAAAAAATAAATGCAGGAAAACGCATTTTTAGATTTTAGCCCACCCGCGCGCTTTGGTCAAGGGAAAGCGGGGAATCCGCGCGCAAACCCGTCCCGCGGCAAAAGCGCTTCTTTGCATTCTCCGAAAGTTCTGCTATACTTGATTCTCAGCCTGAGACACAATCATAACCATCACCGGCGGGAAAAACCATGCTCTTTGAAAGCCACAGCGCGGAGGAGACATTTCACTTCGCGGAGACGCTCGCGGAGTCCTGCAGGTCCGGTCTCGTCATCTCCCTCCGCGGGGATCTCGGAACCGGCAAGACCGTGTTCACGAAGGGATTCGCGAGAGGGCTCGGGATCACGGAGACCGTGACGAGTCCGACATTTACCATCATGCAGATCTACGAGGGAGGGCGTCTCGCGCTCCGTCATTTTGATGTCTACCGGATCATGGACCCGGAGGAGATGTACGAGGTCGGCCTCGACGAGTACGTCGGCGGGGATGGCGTCACGCTCATCGAGTGGGCGGACCGGATCCGGGAGCTGCTGCCCCCGGATACCGTGGACATCACTATTGAAAAGGACCCTTCGAAGGGGCCAGACTACAGGAAAATCACGGTCGACGGAAGCCTCTAGGGCGCCGCGCGGATAACGGAGGTCTCTCATGAAACTCATAGCCATCGACTCCTCGGGGCTCACCGCGAGCGTCGCGATCATCGGGGACGAGGGACTGACCGCCTCTTACACGGTCGATTACAGAAAAACACACAGCCAGACGCTGCTCCCGATGCTGGACGAGATCACCCGCATGACGGAGACGGACCTCTCCTCCGCGGACGCGGTCGCGGTCTCGGCCGGCCCCGGTTCCTTTACCGGCCTTAGGATCGGGTCGGCGACCGCCAAGGGGATCGCGCTCGCGCTCGGCATCCCCATCGTCGAGGTCCCGACTCTCGACGCCATGGCCTACACGCTCTGGAGGGCGGAGGGACTGATCTGCCCGATCATGGACGCGAGAAGGCAGCAGGTCTACAACGGGCTCTACACATTCCGGGACGGCGAATTCGTCACCGTCCGGGAGCAGCGCGCGATCGGCGTCGAAGAGCTCGCGTCGGAGCTGAACGGCATGGACGCGCCCGGAGGGGTCATCCTCCTCGGGGACGGGGTGCCGGTATACCGGGAGCTCCTGGACTCGCTCCTTGAGGTTCCCCACGCCTATGCCCCCGCCCATGTGAACCGCCAGAGGGCGGCAAGTGTGGGGGCGCTCGGCCTGCTCCTGCTCCGCGAGGGGATAACCGTGACGGCCGGGCAGCACACCCCGGTCTATCTCCGGAAATCGCAGGCGGAGCGCGAGCGGGAGGCACTTGAGAAGAAGAACGCAGGAACGTGAGCGCGGACGCGGTCGTCCGCGGATTCACCTGACCGTCGGCAGCCGCCGGCAGAAATACCGGGAAAAGAGGAGCAGGAACATCCGATGCGGGTACGCGAAATGACGATAGACGACATCAGTGCCGTCGCGGAGCTTGAAGCGAGGGACTCACGGACGCCCTGGAGCGAGACGAGTCTCTTCACCTATTTCCTGCGCGACGACTCCATCCTGCTCGTCGGGGAGGAGGACGGGAAAGGCGGGGACGACCCGGGGGAACCCGGTCTCGTCGGTTTTACGGCGATGCTCACGGCCCCTCCCGAATCCGACATCCTCGACGTCACGGTCGCGGGCAGCTTCCGCAGGCGCGGATACGGGGAAGAACTTCTCGTCTCCCTCTTCGGGGAAGCCCGGAAGCGCGGCGTGAACACGGTCTGGCTCGAGGTCCGGACCGGCAACGCTCCCGCGAGGGCTCTCTACGGGAAGCTCGGATTCAGGGAGACGGGCATCCGGAAGAATTACTACACGGATCCGGTCGAGGACGGAATCACGATGCGTCTCACGATCAATGGACAGGAGGACTGAATATCTATGCTGGACGTCGCACTTCTCGGGACCGGGGGCATGATGCCGCTGCCGAAGAGATGGCTCACTTCCTGCCTCATTCGCTGCGGCGGGAACAACATCCTCATCGACTGCGGCGAGGGCACGCAGATCGCCCTGCGCGAACTCGGCTGGTCCTGCAAGCCGATCAACACAATATTCATAACGCATTTTCACGCGGACCACATCGCCGGGCTTCCGGGTTTCCTGCTCTCGATGGGCAACGCGGACCGGACGGAACCGGTCACGATCATAGGCCCGAAGGGAATCGGCAGCGTCGTCCGGGCCGTCCGGACGATCGCGCCCGAGCTTCCCTTCGAGACGAAGGTGAGGGAGATCCGGGGCACGGAGGAGACCTTCCGCGCCGGAGACCTCACGGTCACGGCGTTCCGGGTCAACCACCGCGTCACCTGCTACTCCTACCGGGTGGAAGTGCTGCGGAACGGACGCTTCGACGTGGAGAAGGCCAAGGCCAACGGGATTCCCCTGAAACTGTGGAGTCCGCTCCAGAAAGGCGCCGTCATCGAGTACGAGGGACGGACGCTGACCCCCGACATGGTTCTCGGCGAGTCGCGGCGGGGACTCAAAGTGATCTACTCGACCGACACCCGGCCCACGCCGGCGATCGAAAGCCACGCCGAGGAGGCGGACCTCGCGATCCTCGAGGGCATCTACGGGGGCCACGAGAAGGACGACAACGCGCGCGCGTACAAGCACATGACCATGCTCGAGGCGGCGGGAATCGCGAAGAGGGCGCGGGTGAAGGAACTCTGGCTCACCCACTACAGCCCCTCGCTCGTCCGTCCCGAGGAGTATCTCCCGGAGCTCAGGAAGATCTTTCCCAACACGGTCGCCGCGAAAGACGGGAGGCGGATCTCCCTTCTCTTCGACGACGAGGAGCCCGCGGAGGACGGGCAGGAGAGCGGCAGCGACGGCTGAACGCGGATGCCGGGCCCCGGAGTTTCCTCTCTTTGATCCGGAGATTCTTAAAAGACGGGATAATGACATGACATCGAACACAGATACCGATATCCTCGCGATCGAGACGTCCTGCGACGAGACCGCCGCCGCCGTCGTGCGGAACGGCAGGGAGATTCTCTCCAGCACGATCTACACGCAGATCGCGATGCATACAGTCTACGGCGGGGTCGTTCCCGAACTCGCCTCCAGAAAACACATCGAGAAGATCAACGCGGTCATCGAAAAAGCGCTCGCGGACGCGGGCCTTGCGTTAGATGACATCGACGCGGTCGCCGTCACCTACGGGCCCGGGCTCGTGGGCGCGCTGCTCGTCGGCGTCGCCGAAGCGAAGGCCATCGCCTGGGCTTCTCGCAAGCCTCTCATCGGGGTGAATCACATCGAGGGACACATCGCGGCGAACTACATCGAGCACCCCGACCTTGAGCCCCCCTACCTCTGCCTCGTGGTATCGGGCGGGCACACCCACCTCGTGGTCGTGAGGGACTGGGCTGAATTCGAGATCCTCGGGCGGACGGTGGACGACGCCGCCGGCGAGGCGTTCGACAAGGTCGCGCGCGCCATCGGGCTCGGTTATCCCGGGGGACCCAAGATCGACGCCGCCGCGAAGGCGGGCAACGCGGAAGCGATCACATTTCCGAAGGCGAAGGTCAACGGCTCGGCGTACGACTTCAGTTTCAGCGGCCTGAAAAGCGCGGTGCTCAATTACCTGAATCACGCGGAGATGACCGGTGAGACAGTCAGCCCGGACGATCTCGCCGCCAGTTTCCAGAAGGCCGTCGTCGACGTGCTCTGCGAGCACACGATGCTCGCGGCGGAGGAATGCGGCATCGACAGGATCGCGCTCGCGGGCGGCGTGTCCGCCAACAGCGCCCTCCGGACCTCCATGGAGCGGGCCTGTGAGAGCCGCGGCATGAAGTTCTATGTCCCCTCCCCGGTCTACTGCACGGACAACGCCGCGATGATCGGCGTCGCCGCCTGGCACGAGATGCGGGCCGGCAGGTTCTCGGGCTGGGACCTCAACGCCGTTCCGGGCCTTAAGCTCGGGGAGAGATGAGGGATTTCGCCATGATGACAGCCATCGTTCTTGCGGCAGGGCGGGGAAGCCGGATAGGGGGAGACCTGCCGAAGCAGTTTCTTGAGATCGGCGGGGAGCCGATGATCGTGAAATCGCTCCGCGTCTTCGAAAATGCCCCGTTTGTCGACGAGATCCTGCTCGTCGCGTCGCCGGAGTACGTGCCCTACTGCCTCGACGTAATCGTCGGCGGGTACGGCTTCCGGAAGGTCCGGGACGTCGTCGCGGGCGGAAGGGAGCGCTACGACTCCGTCTACCGGGCTCTCCTCGCCTGCGGGGATACCGACTTCGTCATGATTCACGACGGGGCCCGCCCCTTCGTGACGGAGGAGATCCTCAGAAGGGTCGACGGGGCCGTGCGGGAGTACGGGGCCGCGGTGGCCGGCATGCCTTCGAAGGACACGGTGAAGATCGCGGATTCCGAGGGGTTCGCGGAGACGACGCCCGACCGAAGGCTTGTGTGGACGATTCAGACTCCGCAGGCATTTTCCTACAGAATCATCCGCGAGGCGAACGAGATCCTGATCCGCGAAGGAAGGATGGAGGGCGTGACCGACGACGCGATGATCGTCGAGATGAGCGGGCTCGCGAGAGTGAAACTTGTGGAGGGGGCCTATTCGAACATCAAGATCACGACGCCGGAGGACCTCGCCGCCGCAGCCTTTAAGGGGCGGCTGCCCTGACGCGCGCCGGGGATTTTCCTGTTGCAAACGGATAATGCGTCTGATATAATGAGTTTCGCCGTCTACGGCGGCACGTCAGGAGAGGTATCGAAGTGGTCATAACGAGGCGGTCTTGAAAACCGTTTGTCCGCAAGGGCGCATGGGTTCGAATCCCATCCTCTC
>CACYEN010000169.1 GCA_902773435.1 uncultured Lachnospiraceae bacterium
CGAGACGATCCCGAAGCTTGATTTTGACCTGCGCGAAGCGGCGGATTACGATTACCGGGAGCTCGCCTTCCGCGTGATGAGGCTCTTCCTCACGGACTTCACGGAGGAGGAGCTCAGGGCCTGCATAGACGGGGCCTATGACCGGAAGTTCGACAATCCGCTCTTCGCCCCGCTCGTGAAGAAGGATGGCGTGTGGTACCTCGAGCTCTTCCACGGGTCGACGATCGCCTTCAAGGACATGGCGCTCTCGATCCTTCCCTATCTCATGACGGCGGCGGCAAAGAAGAACCGCGCGGAGGGCAGGATCGTGATCCTGACGGCCACGTCGGGGGATACCGGGAAGGCCGCGATGGCGGGCTTCGCCGACGTCCCCGGGACCGAGATCATCGTGTTCTACCCGAAGAACGGCGTCTCCGGAATCCAGGAGAAGCAGATGGTCACCCAGCGCGGGGACAACACGCACGTGGTCGCCATCAGGGGGAACTTTGACGATGCCCAGACCGCTGTCAAAAAGATCTTCAGCGATCCAGCCATCGCGGAGAAGATGCGGGAGAGAGGCTTCCGGTTCTCCTCGGCGAACTCGATCAACGTCGGCCGGCTGGTCCCGCAGATCGTCTACTACGTCTACGCCTACGAGCAGATGGTGAAGGCCGGGGACATCGAGGCGGGCGACCAGATCAATATCACGGTTCCGACCGGGAATTTCGGCAACATCCTCGCCGCCTATTACGCGAAGCAGATGGGCCTCCCCGTGAAGACCCTGATCTGCGCGTCAAATGAGAACAAGGTGTTAAGCGACTTCTTCGGCACCGGCGACTACGACAGGAAGAGGGACTTTATCCTGACGTCCTCCCCCTCCATGGACATCCTCGTCTCCAGCAACCTGGAGAGGCTCATCTTCAGGATCGGCGGGGACGACCCCGACCGCTGCCGCGGCTTCATGAGGGAGCTGTCCGAGACCGGGGAGTACCGGATCACGGATGACATGAGAAAAGAACTTGCCGATTTTTACGGGGGATTCGCCTCCGAGGAGGAGAACTTCAGGGGGATCCGGGAGCTCTATGAGCGGACCGGTTACGTCATCGATACACATACGGGAATCGGAAATGCCGTCTACAGGGCCTACGCGGCGAAAACCGGGGACGTGACACCGACCGTCGTCGCCTCGACGGCGAGCCCGTTCAAGTTCGCCCGGGATGTCGTCGGAGCCATTGCGCCGGACCGCGCACAGGGACTCGGGGATTTCGAGCTGATCGACCTCCTCGCGGAACTCTCGGGTGTCCCGGAGCCCGCCGCGATCACGGACATCAGGACCGCGCCCGTCAGGCACAGGGAGGTCGTCGACGTGGACGACATGGGCGCTGCCGTCGAGCGCTGCCTCGGCATCTGAGCAGACGGAGGAGGACAGGGCAGGATCATGAAATGGAAGACTCTGCTTTCTGAGAAGAGGCGGGGCCGCGATCATCCGGGGGCCGGGGAAAGGGATCTCCGGAGCGGCTTCGAGAAGGACTACCACCGGATCATCGTGAGCGCGTCGTTCCGGCGTCTTCAGGACAAGACGCAGGTGTTCCCGCTGGACAAGAGCGACTTCATCCGCACGAGGCTGACCCATTCACTCGAGGTCTCGTCGATCGGGCGCTCGCTCGCGCAGAATATAGCCGCCGCGATCCTCTCGTCGGGGATCGACCCCGAGTTCACGATCGCGATGAAGGCCGACGTCTGTGATATTCTCCAGTGCGCCGGGCTGATTCACGACATCGGGAATCCCCCGTTCGGGCATTTTGGTGAGGAGACGATCCGGGACTGGTTCGCGAAGAACCTCGACACCCTCCTGTGGGAGGGGCGGCCCGTCGGCGAAATCATGACCGGCCAGCAGGTCGCGGATTTCCGGTCCTTCGAGGGCAACGCCCAGGGGTTCCGGATGGCGGCGAGACTCGATTATCCCGTGAGAAGCGAGGGGATGAACCTCACATACGGGCTGCTCTCCGCCGTGATCAAATACCCGGTGTCCTCGCTCGGCTGTTCCCCGGCGTCGAGGAACGTCTCGGGAAGGAAGAACGGGTATTTCGCCTCGGAGGAGGCTCTCTTCCGGGACGTGCAGGCGGAGACGGGCACGAACGGGGCGAGGAACCCGCTCGCCTTCATCCTGGAGGCAGCGGATGACATCGCGTACTCGACGGCCGATATCGAGGATGCCTTCAAGAAGGACTTCTTCGATTACGCGACGCTGATGAGGGAACTCATGGAGCGCGGGGCGGGAAAGCAGTACAGGGTCCGCCTCTCCGACATCTACGACATGGCAAGGCTTTCCGGCGTCTCCGACCCGGAGGAGTACGCGGTCAGGGGGTGGCTCCGCGAGATGCAGGATGAGCTGATCGTCGCGGCGACGGACGGGTTCCTGTCAAATTATGCGAGGATCATGGCCGGGTCGTTCGGCGGGGAGCTGATCATCGGGAAGCAGCCGGCGAAGCTGCTCGGCATCCTGAAGGCGATCGCCTACGACTACGCCTTCACGTCGGCCTCCATCTACAGGACGGAGATCGCCGCCCACAGGATCCTGAACTACCTTCTCGACATCCTGGTTCCGGCGTCCCTGCTCCTGGATTCCCCGAATCCCGGGCTGATGGAGGAGAAGTACCTGTCGCTGATCCCGGATAACTACGCGCAGGTCTGCAGGCGGGCGTCCGAGGGCGCGAAGGAGCGCGACGTGATCTACTCGAGGCTTCTCATGGCGACGGATACGATCAGCGGGATGACGGATTCGTACGCAAAAGATTTGTACTCCGAATTGACCGGATTACAGTAATAGTTTATAATTTGAAGCGAACCTGGAATGTTCGACGCCCTATTTATTTCTGAACCTACATTTGACGTAAGGGATTCCGATATTGTCTGTCTCGATGTCAGGCCTCATTTCCGTACGGAGGAAGGCAGAGAACAGATTGTGGTTACCCACCTGGCACGGCTAGGTGTCAGCTCTATAGGAACGGCATTCCGGGTAGTTTATTGGTTTTTCAAACGAAAATCATCACACGGAAAGAGAGAAAGATGAAGATAGAGAGCAGCCTATTTGGCCAGACGAAAGACGGCAGGCAGGTAACCGCGTACACAATCCGGAATTCATCGGGAGCGTACATCAGAGTGATCGATTTCGGCGCCATCCTCGTGGACGTCGTCGTTCCCGACAGGGACGGAAAACTCACGGACGTCTGTCTTGGCTATGATAACGTGGCTGATTATGAGCTGAATCCGCCCTACTTCGGGGCGACGATCGGGAGAAACGGCAACAGGATCGAGGGAGGGGCATTTAATCTCGGCGGCGTCGACTATCAGCTGGCGCTGAATGAAAATGACCGCAACAACCTGCACAGCGGGCCGGACGGCTACAACTTCCGCCTCTGGGAGGGGGTTCCCTGCGAGGAGGACGGGTCGGTTGCCTTCTCGCTCCTGAGTCCCGACGGAGACCAGGGCTTCCCGGGAACGCTGAAGATCACCGTGACGTATTCTTTCACCGAGAACAACGAGGTCGTGATCCGGTACGACGGCAGAAGCGACGCCGATACCGTCATCAATATGACGAATCACTCCTATTTCAACCTTGACGGCCATGGCGCGGGAACGATCATGGAGCACGAGCTCATGATCAACGCGGACGGCTACACCCCCGTGGACGAGTTCTCGATCCCCTACGGCACCGTCGAGAGCGTCGAGGGCACCCCGTTCGACTTCAGGGAGATGAAGATGATCGGCAGGGACGCCTACGCCGAAGACGAGCAGCTGAAGCATACCGGCGGCTACGACCACAATTTCGCGCTGAACGGGGCGGGGATGAGGAAGGCTGCCGAGGCGAAGTCTTCGAAGAGCGGCATCACCATGACCGTGAACACGGATCAGCCCGGACTGCAGTTCTACGCCGGCAATTTCATCAGCGGCCCCAGCGGCAAGGGCGGCGCCGAGTACCGTCCGAGGGACGGATTCGCGCTCGAGACACAGCATTTCCCGAATTCGGTCAACGTGCTGGCTTTCGAGAGCCCGAAGGTGGACGCAGGAGAAGAGTACCTCACAGTGACCAGCTACGCTTTCGGCACTGAAGGATAAGAAAGAATGGCCGGTTCATGATCAGAAGTCTGTTAAAGGAGTTTCGTCCGTTCGGCAGGAGAATGCTGGATGACCACATGGGCGCATACGCTGCATCGTGCGCCTATTTTATTATGATCTCCTTTGTCCCCATGCTCATGGTCTTTCTGGCTTTCGCGGACAGGAGCGGGGGTGACATCTCCATCATAACCGAGGGTATCATCTCGATCGTCCCATCCGGACTCAAGGATTACGTCCGGACCATCATCAGCGAGGTGACGGGCAGAACGTACGCCTATGTGCCGCTGTCGGTCATCATCCTCATCTGGTCCGCCTCCAAGGTCTTCCACGCCCTGACGAACGGCCTCAACGTGATCAGCAGGGTGAGGGAGACCAGGGGCTGGTTCTTCCTCAGGTTCCGGTCCATGATGTACGTCCTTTTCCTCGTCGTCTTCGTGGTCGCCGCCCTGATGCTGTCGATCTTCGGGCAGCCGATCATGGAGAGCATAGAGCGGGAGGTCCCGATGCTCGGGGACTTCATCAGATATCTGAATTCGTTCCGGACGCTCTTCGCGTATCTGGGCCTGATCGCGCTGTTCCTCTTTCTCTACATATTTCTCCCGAACTGCCATTACACGGTCAGGAGCCAGCTTCCGGGCGCGCTGATCGTCTCGACGGTGTGGATGTTCATTTCCTACCTGATGACCCTCTATTACGAGCACAACGAGAATTTCAACAACGTCTACGGGAGTCTGACGGGTGTGATCCTCGCCATGATCTGGCTGTATTTCTGCTGCTTCTTCCTGCTCTTCGGGGCGGAGCTAAACAGGTCGCTCTACGAGGATCCGGAGGGAAATATCATCGTCAGCTCCATCGGCGTCATGAGGGACCAGAGCGTGAAGAAGCGCCTGGAGATCATGGAGGAGCTGGATGCCCATTCGGATTGGAGGCCCGTCGGCGACGACGTTGAGCGGGAGAGCTCCCAGCCGGGCGACATCTATATTCCCTGGGACGATGAGAACGAGGAGACCGTAACGCAGAAACCGGCGGGCGTCATGTTCGACGACCTGCTTAACAATATCAGAAAATGACCCGATTATAAGTCAGAAATGGAAACGCGTGTTTCCTGAAGGAGGTTCACACGAATGAGTGAATTTGAGAAGAGAGTCAGAGAAATCGCCGAAAAGGCTTCAGACGAGATCAGCGGCGTCGACGGCCTCGAGCGCCTCAACGAGATCAGGATCGCCTTTCTCGGAAAGAAGGGCACGCTGACTTCCGTGCTGAAAGGCATGAAGGACGTGGCTCCCGAGGAGCGCCCGCAAGTCGGGAAATGGGTCAACGACGCCCGCGAAGCCATCGAAAGGAGCATCGAGGAGAGCCGCGCCCGCCTTGAGGCCGAGCTTCAGAACAGGCGCCTTTCCGCCGAGGCGATCGACGTGACGCTTCCCGCCAGAAAGCAGGTCTCCGGCCACAGGCATCCGAACACGGTCACGCTCGAGGAGGTCGAGCGGATCTTCACCGGCATGGGTTACGAGGTCATCGAGGGCCCGGAGATCGAGTACGACGACTACAATTTTACAAAGCTCAACATTCCCGCGAACCATCCCGCCAAGGACGAGCAGGACACGTTCTACATCACCGACGAGATCCTGCTCCGCACGCAGACTTCGCCGGTTCAGGCAAGGATCATGGAGCAGGGAAAACTCCCGATCAGGATGATCGCCCCGGGGCGCGTGTTCCGCTCCGACGAGGTCGACGCGACGCATTCGCCGTCCTTCCACCAGATCGAGGGACTCGTGATCGACAGGGGAATCACGTTCGCGGACCTCAAGGGGACGCTCGATATCTTCGCGAAGAAGCTGTTCGGCCCGGACACGAAGACGAAGTTCCGCCCGCACCATTTCCCGTTCACCGAGCCGTCCGCGGAAGTGGACGTCTCCTGCTTCAAGTGCGGCGGGAAGGGCTGCAGGTTCTGCAAGGGTGAGGGCTGGATCGAGATCCTCGGGTGCGGGATGGTGCATCCCCATGTCCTCGAAATGTGCGGCCTCGACCCGGAAGTATACGGGGGCTTCGCCTTCGGAATCGGCCTCGAACGGATCGCCCTGCTCAAATACGAGATCGACGACATGAGACTTCTCTACGAAAATGACGTGAGATTTATCTCTCAGTTCTGAAGACCGCGGCTAAGTGAAATGAATGGGGCTGCGCCGCCCGCGGACGGAGCGGGGGCGGCAGCCGGGAACGAATAAAAGAGTGAGTGAGAAGGAGTCTCTGTCATGAATATATCCATGTCATGGTTAAAACAGTATGTGCCGGATCTCGATGTGACGCCGAAGGAATTCTGCGACGCGATGACGCTTTCGGGCACAAAGGCCGAGGGCTACACGGCCCTCGACGCGAATCTTGAAAATATCGTCGTCGGGAAAATCCTGACCTGCGAACCGCACCCGGATTCGGACCACCTCCACGTCTGCACGGTGGACGTCGGGGAGGGGGAGCCGCTGCAGATCGTCTGCGGGGCGCCGAATGTCGCGGCGGGGCAGAAAGTCCCGGTCGTGCTCGTGGGCGGAAAGGTCTGCGGGACGCACTCCGGGGGCAGCGCCGAGGACGGAATCGTCATCAGGAAGGGAAAGCTCCGCGGCGTCGAGTCGAACGGCATGATCTGCTCCATCGACGAGCTCGGGAGCTCTTCCGAGTTCTATCCGGAAGCCCCCTCGGACGGAATCTACGTGTTCCCTGAGGACACCCCGGTCGGCGCGGACGCCGTAGAGCTCCTGGGCCTCCACGACGCGGTCGTCGAGTTCGAGATCACCTCGAACCGCGTGGACTGCTACAGCGCGATCGGTATCGCGAGAGAGGCTGCCGCCACGTTCCGCAGGGCGTTCCATCCCCCCGTCGTGGCGGAGACGGGAAATTCCGAGGACGTGAACGACTACGTGTCGGTCGAGGTGAAGGACACGGAGCTCTGCCCGAGATTCACGGCGAGAGTCGTCAAAAACGTGAAGATCGGACCTTCCCCGAAGTGGATGCAGAGATGCCTCGCGTCCAACGGGATCCGGCCGATCAACAACATCGTCGATATCACGAACTATATCATGGAGGAGTACGGCCAGCCGATGCACTCCTATGATTACGACATGATTGCCGGGCACAGGATTATCGTAAGAAGGGCGGACGACGGCGAGAAGTTCGTGACCCTGGACGGCCAGGAGCACACGCTCGACGACAGGATGCTGATGATCTGTGACGCGGAGAAGGCCGTCGGCCTCGCCGGCATCATGGGCGGGGAAAACTCCATGATCACCGACAATTGTACGACGGTGCTCTTCGAGGCCGCGAATTTCGACGGCACGAACATCCGTCTGACATCGAAGAGGATCGGCCATCAGACCGACGCCTCCCAGAAGTTCGACAAGGGCCTTGACCCGAACACTGCGAGGGAAGCCATCGACAGGGCGTGCCAGCTCATCGAGGAATTCGGGTGCGGTGAGGTCGTCGGCGGCTGCGTCGACGTCTATCCCGTGAAGAGGGAGCCCGCGGTCATACCTTTTGAGCCGGAGAAGATCAACGCGATGCTCGGGACCGCCATCCCCGCCGAGGAGATGATCGGGTATTTCGAGACCGAGGGCCTCGAATACGACCGCGAGAAGGGCGTCGTCATCGCCCCCACCTTCCGCCAGGATCTGCTTCGGACCTGCGACCTCGCGGAGGAGGTTGCCAGGTTCTACGGATACGACCGCATCCCGGTCACGCTCCCGGGAGGCGCGGCGACGGCGGGCGGAATCACGTTTGAGATGCGCGTGCGGGAGATCGCCCGGGGCGCCGCGGAGGACTGCGGCTTCTCCGAGGGCTACTGCTACAGCTTCGAGTCGCCCAGGATTTTCGACAGGCTCCTCTTTGACGCCGACGCCCCCGAGAGGAAGGCGATCGAGATCAGGAACCCGCTCGGCCCGGACTACTCGATCATGAGGACCACGTCCCTTAATGGCATCCTGACGTCGCTTGCGACGAACTACAACCGCCGGAACAGGGGCGTAAAGCTCTACGAACTCGGAAACGTCTATCTCGCGAAGGAGCTTCCGCTCACCGAGCTGCCGGACGAGCGCATGAGGTTCACGCTCGGCATGTTCGGAAGCGGCGACTTCTTTGACATGAAGGGCGTCGTCGAGCTGTTTTTCGACAGGCTCGGCATGACGCTTGTTCCGGAGTACAGGACGGACGCCCCGATGAACTATTTCCACCCTGGCCGTCAGGCCCGGATCTTCTACGGAGGCACCTGCGTCGGGGAGATCGGCGAGGTCCATCCGGACGTCATGAAGTCCTACGGGATCGGCGAGAGGACCTATATCGCCGTGCTCGATCTTCCGGCGGTCACCGGATTCGCGACATTTGACAGAAAGTACAGAGGGATCGCGAAGTATCCGGCGGTCTCCCGCGACATCAGCATGATCGTCCCGAAGAACGTCACGCACGCCCAGATTGAGAAAGTCATCTCCGAGAGGGGCGGAAAGATCCTGGAGGACTGCAGGCTTTTCGACATCTACGAGGGGGCCCCGATCCTTCCCGGCTTCAAGTCGATGGCGTATTCGCTCAGGTTCCGCGACAGCGGGAAGACGCTGGAGGACGCGGAGGTCCAGAGCGCGATGCACAAGATCCTGAACGGGCTTCTCGAGCTCGGGATCGAGCTCCGGAAGTGACGGGACAGTGGGATATATACGGACTATGAAAACAGCTGATTTTTATTACGACCTGCCTGAGTCGCTGATCGCGCAGGATCCACTGCCGGACCGCTCGTCCTCGAGACTCATGGTCCTTGACAGGGAAACCGGAAGCATCAGCCACGAGCGGTTTCCGGACATCCTGGGCCATCTGAGGGCGGGGGACGTCCTGGTCGTCAACGACACCAAGGTGATTCCCGCGAGGCTCCTCGGGGTCAGGATCGGCACGGGGGCGAAGATCGAGATCCTGCTTCTCCGGAGGCTCACCGGCGACGAGTGGGAGTGCCTGGTGAGGCCGGGACGCAAGTGCCGGCCCGGCACGCTCGTCGGCTTCGGGATCCCGGATGAGGACGGCATCTACCCGCTCACAGCCGAGATCCGGGACGTGCTGGAGGAGGGGATGCGGAAGGTGAAGTTCACGTACGAGGGCGTCTTCGAGGAAGTCCTCGACGCCCTCGGCGAGATGCCGCTCCCGCCGTATATCCACAGGAAGCTGAAAAACCGCGACAGGTACAACACCGTGTACGCGAAGTACGAGGGCTCCGCCGCCGCGCCGACGGCGGGTCTCCATTTTACGGACAGGCTGCTCGCGGATATCCGGGAGATGGGCGTCATCATCGTCAGCGTCACGCTCCACGTGGGGCTCGGAACGTTCCGCCCCGTGAAAGCCGAGGAGATCACCGACCACCACATGCACTCCGAGTTCTACACCGTAAGTGGGGAGACGGCGAGGGCGATCAACGAGGCGAAGGCGTCGGGCAGGCGGGTGATCTGCGTGGGAACCACCTCGTGCAGGACCGTCGAATCCGCGGTGGCCAGGAAGAAGGGCATCGGGGAAGAAGGAGAGGACGGAGGAGCGGATTACATCGAGGCGGGCAGCGGGTGGACGAACATCTTCATCTATCCGGGCTATAAGTTCAGGATCATGGACGGCCTCATCACGAATTTCCACCTGCCGGAGTCGACGCTCATCATGCTGGTCTCGGCGTTCGCGGGCCGCGAACACGTTCTCGCGGCGTACGCGGAGGCGGTGAGGGAAGGGTACAGGTTCTTCTCGTTCGGGGATGCGATGCTGATTCTCTAGGGCCTGCCCGCTTTAAAGCTCCGGAACCGCGCGGAAACATGAGAATGAGGGTTGACAACCGATCTTTATTCGTGTAAATTCATTTTCAATGCAAGAGAAATGCGATGATGGCACTATGCGGTCTGTGTATACCATCCCAGAGAACCGGCGGCTGGTGTGAGCCGGTATGGAAGCAGACAGGCAGTCTCATGCCGGAGCAGGTCTCCTGAAGGCCCGCGCGCGGGCTGTGTAGGGTGACCCGGGGGTCCGCCGTAACAGGGACAGGCGCTTGGCTGAGCGCCGATGAGAGGCTGTATTCACGGCAATTCGGGTGGTACCGCGGTCTGATCGGATTAGATCATTTCGTCCCGGAGGTTTATGACGACCTCCGGGCTTCTTTATGTGGGGAGGTCAGCACACGGCACTTGAAGAAAGGATCAGATTCATGAAAACATTGAAATTTATCGACATGACACTGAGACAGGCTGGAGAAAAGAGGGGAAGGGACCTCACATTCAGGGAGAAGCTCGAGATCGCGAGAAGCCTCGACCGCCTGAAGATCGATACCATCGAGCTCGCCCCTATCTCCGGCAGCAAGGCCGACCAGCTTGCGATGAGAACCATCGCCTCCATGGTCGTGACGAGAATCTCCGCGGCCGTGGACATCTCCTCCGGAAGCATCGAAGAAACGTGGGAAGGTATCCGCACCGCGAAAAAACCGAGGATCAACATCCTCTGCCCGGTCTCCACGGTCCAGATGGAGTACACCTGCCACAAGAAGGCCTCAGCCATGATCGGCTTCATCGAGGAGCAGGTGAAGAAGGCCCGCTTCTACTGCGAGCACGTGGAATTTTCGGCCGTCGACGCGACGCGGGCCGAGCGCCCGTTCCTCATCGAAGCCGTGAAAACCGCCATCGGAGCGGGAGCCGACAAGGTCACGCTCTGCGACTCGGCCGGGATCATGCTCCCCGGGGAATTCGGCGCCTTCGTCGCGGAGATCAGGGACGGTGTCCCCGAACTTAAGGAGATCGAATTCTACGTTGAGATCAGCGACGGGATCAACATGGCGCTCGCCTGCGCGGCCGCGGCCGTCAGCGAGGGGGCCTCGGGAGTCAAATGCACGACGCTTCCGAACGGCTACCCGACGATCGAGGAACTCGCGCAGTTCGTCGCCGTGAAGGGCGAGGACCTCGGTCTCGCCACGGGGGTCCGGGTGACCGAGCTGCATCGGGCCGTCGGCCAGCTCGGGAAGATCCTTGAGCCCGCCGACGAGAGCGGTTCCCGCTTCAACGGCCTCATGAACGAGGAGATGACCGGCGTGTGCCTGGACTCAGGGGACGAGATCAGCGACGTGATCCGCGTCGTGAGGCAGCTCGGATACGACCTGAGCGACGAGGACAACTCCAGGGTCTACGAGGCCTTCCGCCAGGTCGCCGAGAAGAAGCAGTTCGTGGGGACCAAGGAGCTCGACGCGATCGTCGCGAGCTCCGCGATGCAGGTTCCCTCCACCTACAAGCTGAAGACATACGTGATCAACAGCGGAAACGTCATCACCGCGACAGCCAACCTTCTTCTCGAGAAGGACGGAAAGGAATACCGGGGCGTCGGAATCGGGGACGGGCCCATCGACGCCGCGTTCCAGGCGATCGAGCAGATCATCGGCCACCACTACGAGCTCGACGACTTCCAGATTCAGACGGTGACGGAGGGCCGCGACGCCATGGGAAGCGCGCTCGTCAAGCTGCGCGCGGGCGGAAAGGTCTACTCGGGGACCGGTATATCGACCGACATCATCGGTGCCGCGATCCGCGCAAACCTGAGTGCCCTCAACAAGATTGTCTACGAAGACGCCTGATTCCCGTCCATCCCGCTGTACCGAAGACAGGAGGTATGAGTATTGAAGCTGTCATTTTCTGTTAAAAACTGGGACGGACTGAGCTGGGACGAACTCTGTGATGCCGCCGGCTGCACCCGCCTGAAGGGAATCGAACTCTTTGATATACGAAGCGGCCTCTTCCAGGGGAAGAACGGCCCGGCGAATCCGGAGCGGGCGGCCTCGGTGAGAAGGAACCTCACCTCGCGCGGCCTCCATATCCCGTGCATCGAAGCGGCCGCCGACTTCACGTCGGAGCAGTTCGCCGGCGAATTCGCCGCATGTCTTGAGCTCGCCGTGAATCTCGGGATCAGCTATATCGCCATCCGGACGGAAGAGAAGGACGCGGCAGTCTGCGAAGCCGCGCTGGCGGATATTCTCACCGTGACGGACGGCGCGCCCGTATCGGTGCTGATCGAGACCAGCGGCCCGTGGGCCGACACGGCCGCGCTCCGGGACCTCCTCAACCGCTTCTCCGACGACCGGCTCGCCGCCGTCTGGGATATGTACGGCACGTGCGCGTTTTCCGGAGAGGAGCCGGAGACGACGATCACGAACCTCGGGGCCTACGTACGCCACGTCCACATCCGTGATTTCAGGAGGGACGGGGAGGGGACGGCGCCCGAGCTCATCGGCGACGGCGCCCTTCCCCTCAAGGACCTGGTCGGCGCGCTCCGGTCCGTCAACTACGACGGGTTCGTGTCCCTGATCTGGGATCCGGAGTGGATCGAGGGACTCGGGGATATCGAGATCATCCTGACTCATTTTGAAAATGTCATGTCCCGCTGCGGCGAGACGAGGCGGGGACAGCGCCACCTCTACCGGAGCGAGCGCCACGTCGGGCGCTACGTCTGGAAGAAGGGCACGCTGATCGACAAGACATTTCCCCAGGTGCTCGACACGATGGTTGAGGAATTCCCGGACCAGCAGGCGATCCGCTTCACGACGCTCGACTACACGCGGACGTACAGCGAGTTCCGCGACGACGTCGACGAGTTCGCGAGAGCCCTCGTCTCGCTCGGGGTCCGCGCGGGTTCCAAGGTCACGATCTGGGCGACCAATGTCCCGCAGTGGTTCCTGACGTTCTGGGCGGCGACCAAGATCGGCGCGGTTCTCGTGACAATGAACACCGCCTACAAGATCCATGAGGCGGAGTACCTGCTGCGCCAGTCCGACACTCACACGCTCGTCATGATCGAGGGCTACAGGGATTCGGATTATAAGAAGATCATCGGGGAGCTGTGCCCCGAGCTCGCGCAGACAAAACCGGGCGAACCGCTGCACAGCCGCAGGCTGCCCTTCCTCCGCAACGTCATCACGGTCGGCTTCCGGATGCCCGGCGCGCTTACCTGGGACGAGTCGCTCGAATACGCGGAGAGGACGCCGGTCGAGGAGATCCGGAGGATGGCGTCGGCCGTCGACGTCAACGACGTCTGCAACATGCAGTACACGTCCGGGACGACGGGGTTCCCGAAAGGCGTCATGCTCACGCACTACAATATCGTCAACGACGGGAAGAGCATCGGGGACGGGATGGACCTGTCCACCGAGGACCGCATGATGATCCAGGTCCCGATGTTCCACTGCTTCGGCATGGTTCTCGCGATGACCGCGACGATGACGCACGGGGGCACGATCCTGCCGATCCCCTATTTCTCGCCCAAGTCGTCGCTTTCCTGCATCCACAACGAGCACATCACCGCCTTCCACGGCGTGCCCACCATGTTCATCGCCATGCTGTCGCACCCGGACTTCCCGAAGACGGAC
>CACYEN010000170.1 GCA_902773435.1 uncultured Lachnospiraceae bacterium
TCGCCCAACTACCTGAGCACGCTGTTTAAGAGAAGGGAAGGGGAATCCGTCAAGAATTATATAGAGAGGCACCGGATGGAGCGCGCCTCTTACCTGCTCATCACCGAGGAGTCGCTGATGTCGGAGATCGCGCTCAAGGTTGGTTACAGGCACAGCTCCTATTTCTGCAGGGTGTTCAAGGAACACTACGGAATATCCCCGCTCCAGTTCCGCAGGAGACAGAAAGGAATACGGGCGTAGGAGAGAGGACGGGAGAGAAAGGGCGCGGAAAAAAGCGGCCGGACTGACCCAGCGGGTCGGTCCGGCCGACGTGTTATCAGTGAGGCGCGAAGATCGCCATATATTTGTAGCCCTCGGGCTCATACTCATCCATCGTCTTCTCCAGCCAGTCACAGAGGCGCGTGTAGAAATCCGTGACCACCTGGGAGTGCTCCTCCACAGCCCTCTTTCTCACCGCGTCGGAAGCCTGCATGTATTTCTCCTCGTATTCCTCGCTGTCGACGAGGAGGTCGATCTCGATATACCGCTTGTATTTCCTGAGGCGGGGGTCGTTCCAGTTGCGCTTCATGACGCGCGTGACGCGCCGGACCTCCCTGATCATGGCGCGCACATTGTCGAACGGCATCAGGTTGAGCTCGTTCCGCCATTTGAATTCATCGGGATAGTATTTCTCGATGAAGGGGAAAAACAGCTCCCTCGTGCAGATCGTGTCGCAGGAGAGCTCGGCCTCCTCGGGCCAGTCCTGGTCGGCGTTCATGATGCGGTCGTTGACGGGGCAGAAGCCGAAGCGCAGACGCTTGTGGTGTCCCCTTCTCATTCTGATGCGGTACATATTCTCGGACATAGCATACCTTCCTGTCACAGCGGACTGAATAGATACAGTCATTTTAACACATATGCCCGTTTTTTCAACCGCGTGAACGATTCCCGGCCGCTTTTGATGCTGGAGGAGACTCCCGGCCCGAAGAAGGGACTTGAAACTTCCGGCCTAAAAGGCTATAAAAATAGATATATGTTAACTGAAACGGCAGCCGCCGGGGGGAGAATGCTCAATGAAAACATTCCAGAAATCGACAAAACTTGACAATGTGCTGTATGACGTCCGCGGGCCAGTCGTCGAGGAGGCGGACAGAATGATCGCCGAGGGCATTGACGTCCTCAAACTCAATATAGGAAATCCCGCGCCGTTCGGCTTCAACGCCCCGGTCGAGGTGATACGGGACATGGCGGCCAATCTCAGGGACTCCCAGGGATACTCGAATTCGAAAGGCCTCTGGTCCGCCAGAAAGGCCATCATGCAGTACGCCCAGCTCCTGAACATCGAGGGAGTGGACGTCGACGACATCTACACGGGGAACGGCGTGTCCGAACTCATCAACCTGTGCCTGCAGGCGCTGCTCGACGACGGGGACGAGATTCTCGTCCCGGCCCCCGACTATCCGCTCTGGACGGCCTGCGCGACGCTCGCCGGAGGCAAGGTCGTCCACTATCTCTGCGACGAGGAGAGCGAGTGGAACCCGGATCTCGACGACATCGAGAGCAAGATCACCGATCGCACGAAGGGCATCGTCGTGATCAATCCGAATAATCCGACCGGGGCCGTCTATCCGAGGGACCTGCTCGAGAGAATAGTGGAGATCGCCCGCAGGCACGGGCTGATCATCTTCTCCGACGAGATCTATGACAGGCTGATCATGGACGGCTACCAGCACACCTCGATCGCGTCGCTTGCCCCGGACGTCTTCTGCGTGACGTTCTCCGGGCTGTCGAAATCCCACATGATCGCGGGCTTCCGCGTCGGCTGGATGGTTCTCTCCGGCAACAAGAAGATCGCGGCCGATTACATCGAGGGAATCAAGATGCTCTCCTCGATGCGCCTCTGTTCCAATGTGCCGGCCCAGTCGATCGTTCAGACCGCGCTCGGCGGCAACCAGAGCGTCAAGGGCTATGTCAACGCGGAGGGGCGCGTGACGAAGCAGAGGGATTACATCATCGAGGCCCTGAACCAGATCCCGGGCATCAGCGTCGTGAAGCCGAAGGCGGCATTCTACTGCTTCCCGAAGCTCGACGTCGAGAAGTTCAACATTCACGACGACATGAAGTTCGCGTACGACCTCCTGAGGGAGGAGCACGTGCTGATCGTACAGGGGACGGGATTCAACTGGCCGCAGCCGGATCATTTCCGAATTGTGTACCTGCCCATGCTCACGACGCTGCACGAGTCGATGGACAAGCTCAGCCATTTCCTTGCCGGCTACAGGCAGGAGGACGGCGCCTGAGCGGAGGCCGGGGAACCTTTCACGACATCACATTACAGCGTAACACTGCATTGTACTAAATAAAATACAATTTTCGGGCCAGTTGTTGGCCCGAAATTATTGTGTCCAAAAACATGTGGTGCTAAAATACAAAACGTATTTTTTGAAAGTGTTCTTTAAGGAGGAGGTTTCGCTATGTCGTATGTTGATGAAGTGCTCGCGTCTGTAAGGCAGAAGAACGCCCATGAACCCGAATTTCTTCAGGCAGTGACAGAAGTTCTCGAGTCGATCCGCGTGGTCGTCGACGCAAACGAGGAGAAGTACAGAAAAGTCGCACTGCTCGAGAGACTCGTCGAGCCGGACCGCATAATTACATTCCGCGTCCCCTGGACCGATGACAACGGCTGCGTACATGTCCAGCGCGGCTACCGCGTGCAGTTCAACAACGCGATCGGCCCGTACAAGGGCGGTCTCCGCTTCCATCCCTCGGTCTATCAGGGAATCCTGAAGTTCCTCGGCTTTGAACAGATCTTCAAGAACGCGCTGACGACGCTTCCGATCGGCGGCGGCAAGGGCGGATCCGATTTCGACCCTCACGGGAAGTCCGACGGCGAGGTGATGCGCTTCTGCCAGGCCTTCATGAGCGAGCTCTACAAGTACATCGGCGCCGATATCGACGTTCCCGCCGGTGACATCGGCGTGGGCGGCCGCGAGGTCGGATACATGTTCGGCCAGTACAAGAGGCTTACGAACTCCTATGAGGGAATGATGACGGGCAAGGGCCTCACGTTCGGCGGATCTCTCATCAGGACCCAGGCGACAGGCTACGGACTTCTCTATCACACCGAGGAGATCCTCAAGCTGAACGGGCAGAAGCTCGAGGGCAGCACCTGCGTGGTTTCCGGTGCAGGAAATGTCGCGACATACGCGATCGAAAAAGCCCAGCAGCTCGGCGCCAAATGCGTGACCTGCTCGGATTCCTCGGGCTGGATCTATGATCCGGACGGAATCGATGTCGCGGTCCTGAAGGACGTCAAGGAAGTCAGGAGAGCGAGACTCACGGAGTACAAGGCAGCCCGTCCGAACGCCGAGTACCACGAGGGCAAGGGCGTGTGGACGGTGAAGTGCGACTACGCGTTCCCGTGCGCGACGCAGAACGAACTTGACATCGACGACGCGAAGACGCTTGTCGCGAACGGATGCAAGGGTGTCTTCGAAGGCGCAAATATGCCGACGACGCTTGAGGCGACACAGTGCCTCCAGGAGAACGGTGTCCTCTTCACACCGGGCAAGGCTTCCAACGCGGGCGGCGTCGCGACGTCGGCCCTTGAGATGTCCCAGAACTCCGAGAGACTTCACTGGTCGGCGGAAGAGGTCGATTCCAGGCTGAGGAACATCATGTACGGGATCGCCGATACGATCTCCGAGGCGGCTGAGAGGTACGGCATGAAGGGCAATTATGTCGCGGGCGCGAATATCGCGGGCTTCGAGAAGGTCGCCGAGGCGATGATCGCGCAGGGCGTCTATTGATCTTCTGATGCGTCATTTGATCATCTGATATGAAATAACATGATGCGGGGAGGTGATCCCCGGCGCGGGCGGCAGCACCGCTTCTCCGAAGTGAGGAGGGAGCTGCCGCCCGGTTTTTGTGTGATGACAAAAAAAGAAAAAGGAAATTCTGGCGGCATGCGGAATAATACTTTAGACGCATTTTTCGCGGAGGGTGCTTATGCTGATCAGGACTGAACTCGAGCAGAATGAGAGACAGACGCTGAGCCGGTATGCCGCGTGTTCCGCCGATTCGGCGGGCAGGGAAGTGCCCGAGGAGGAGTGCGACATCCGGACCTGCTATATGCGCGACCGCGACCGGATTGTTCACTCGAAGTCCTTCCGCAGGCTGAAGGACAAGACGCAGGTGTTTCTCTCCCCGCAGGGAGATCACTACCGGACGAGAATGATGCACACCCTGGAGGTGTCCCAGACCGCGAGGACCGCCGCGAAGTGCCTGAGGCTCAATGAGGACCTCGTCGAGGCGATCGCGCTCGGCCACGACCTCGGCCATACGCCGTTCGGCCACGCGGGTGAGAGAGCCCTGGATGAGGTCTGCCCGAGCGGTTTTCATCACTACGAGCAGAGCGTCAGGGTCGCCCAGAAGCTCGAGAAGAACGGGAAGGGGCTGAACCTGACGAGGGAGGTGCTCGACGGGATGCTGAACCACGGGACATCCCGCTGCCCCGCGACGCTCGAGGGGCAGGTCGTGCGCCTGTGCGACAAGATTTCCTATATACACCACGACATGGACGACGCAGAGCGCGCCGGCATCCTGAAGGAGAGCGACCTTCCGCCCCATCTCAGGGATCTGCTCGGCCGGTCGACGCGGGAGCGGCTCAACACGTTCATCCACGATATCGTCGCGAGCTCCATCGGCATGCCGGAAATCCGGATGTCCCCCGAGGTGGGGGAGGGAATGATGGAGCTCCGGAGATTTCTCTTCGACAACCTGTACTCAAACCCGAGCGCGAAGAGCGAGGAGGCCAAGGCGGTCTCGATGGTGAAGCAGCTCTACAGCTATTATGTCGGCCGTCCGGAGACGATGGGGAAGGAGTACTACCGGATGATCGCGGAAGGCGGGGAGACGGTGGAACGGGTGGTATGCGATTATATCTCCGGGATGACGGATCAGTATTCCAAGTCGAAATTCGGAGATATTTTCATCCCGAAATCATGGAGTAAGTATTGATGAAGTATGCCGACAGCGTGATCGATGAAGTCCTTTCCAGGAATAATATCGTGGAAATCATCGGTGAACAGGTCCGTCTCCGGCGATCCGGGAGCAACTACATAGGACTGTGCCCGTTTCACAGCGAGAAGACGCCGTCGTTCAGCGTAAACGACCGGAAGCAGGTCTACTACTGCTTCGGGTGCCACGAGGGCGGGAACGCCATCACCTTCATGATGCGCTATCACAACTACACATTCTCGGAGGCGCTGCATTACCTGGCCGACCGGGCGGGAATGACCCTGCCCGAGGAGGAGTTCACTGCGGAGCAGAGGGCGGCGGCCGAGCGGAGGAGCAGCATGCTCTCCGCGATGAAGCAGGCGGCCGGTTTCTACTATTACCGGCTGAGGACCGATGTGGGCGCGCCCGGGCTGCGCTACCTGAGAAGCAGGGGACTCAGCGATGAGACGATCCGCAGGTTCGGGCTCGGCTACGCCGACCAGTTCGGCGATTCTCTCTACCGCTACCTGAAGTCGAAGGACATGGACGACGACATCCTCATGGAAACCGGCCTCTTCCGGTTCGAGGAGAAGACGGGGGTGAGCGACAGGTTCTGGAACCGGGTGATGTATCCGATCTCCGACGAGAGGGGACGCGTGATCGGATTCGGCGGAAGAGTGATGGGGGAGGGGAAGCCGAAGTACCTGAATTCCCCCGAGGGAGCGCTGTTCAACAAGCGGCGGCATCTCTACGCGCTGAATTACGCGAGGACGACCCGGGAGCACTGCATGATCCTCTGCGAGGGCTACATGGATGTGATCACGATGCACCAGGCCGGCTTCACCAACACGGTCGCGTCCCTCGGGACGGCCCTGACCCCGGAACAGTGCCAGCTGCTCCGGAGATTCACAGGGGAAGCGGTCCTGATGTACGACAGCGACGAAGCGGGCATGAACGCCGCCCTCCGCGCGATCCCGCTGCTCGAAGAGGCGGGGCTTCGCTCCAGGGTGGTATCGCTTTCGCCCCACAAGGATCCCGACGAATTCATCAGGGCGGAGGGGGCGGACGCTCTCCGGGAGAGGCTTGCGTCGGCCGACAGCTCCCTTCTTTTCGAGATCGGGAGACTCGCCGACTTGTACAGGAGATCCGATCCTCAGGAGTGGACGACATTTCAGCACAAGGCGGCCGAAAGACTTTCGCGCATCGGCGACGAGCTCGAGAGGGAGAATTACATCCCGGCAGTCTGTGCGAGATACGGCATCCCGGAGGACGCGATGCGGCGGCTGGTCAGACGGCTCTCCGTTGCGGGCACGCCGGCTGAGAAGTACAGGAAGCCGGCTTCCGGGAGGGCGGCTCCCGGGGAGCAGGGTGCCGACGGCACACTCGCTTCACAGATGCTGATGCTGCATTTCCTCGCGGCCTATCCCGCCGCCTACAGCGTCACGAAAGATATCGTGGGTCCGCAGGATTTCAGGGACCCGCGCTGCGCGAAGATCGCGTCCGCGCTCTACGGGCAGCTGGCCGAAGGCAGGGTCAGCGAGTCCGGCATCATTTCCGGATTTGACGATCCGGAGGACGAGCGCTTTGCCGCCTCGGTATTTCACACCGAGATCAGTGCCGGAAACAGTGCGGAGCTCGACCGGTCCTTTACGGAAACCGTTCTGGCCCTCCTCCGCGAGGGAGCCAGGGCAGACGCACTTCTCGCGGCGGAGACGGGGGAGATGGAGGCCCTCCGGGATTCCGTCCGAAGAAAACAGCTCGCGGAAAAGATACGGATGGGGAAGCCCCTTCACCTGCCTTATGAGGGGGAATGACGCATCAGGTGCGGAGCGGCGTACGCCGCCTCCGGGTCACTTAAAAAGAAATGGAGAAATGAATGGAAAAAGACATGGCAGTGTTCTCTGAACGGCTCAGCAATCTTGTCAAGACCGCCAGGAAGAATAAGAGCACAATCAACTATGATGAGGTTGAGGGAACGTTCAAGGATATTCAGCTCGCTGAAAATGATCTCGAGAAGATCCACGATTTCCTCGAGGCCAACGGCATTGATATCCTGAAGACCGGGGACCAGCAGGACGACGATGAGCTGCTCATCATCAATGACGCCGACGACGCGCAGGAGGATGAGCAGGAGGTCGATCTCATGAACATCGACCTCACCGTCCCGGAGGGTGTGACCCTCGAGGATCCGGTCAGGATGTACCTGAAGGAGATCGGCAAGGTTCCGCTCCTGACTGCCGAAGACGAAATCATACTCTCCAAGCAGATGGAACAGGGCGGTGAGGCCGGGAAGGCCGCGCGGCAGAAGCTCGCGGAGGCCAACCTCCGCCTGGTCGTCTCCATCGCGAAGCGCTACGTCGGACGCGGAATGCTGTTCCTCGACCTGATCCAGGAGGGAAACCTCGGCCTCATCAAGGCGGTCGAGAAATATGACTACAACAAGGGTTTCAAGTTCTCCACCTACGCGACCTGGTGGATCCGCCAGGCGATCACGAGAGCCATCGCGGACCAGGCGAGGACGATCAGGATTCCTGTTCACATGGTCGAGACGATCAACCGCCTGATCAGGGTCCAGCGCCAGCTCCTCCAGGAACTCGGCCGCGAGCCGTCCCCCGAGGAGATCGCTGACGCGATGGAGATCCCGGTCGAGAAAGTCCGCGAGATCCAGAAGGTCTCCCAGGAGCCGGTCTCCCTGGAGACACCGATCGGCGAGGAGGAGGACAGCCATCTCGGAGATTTCATCCAGGATGAAAATGTCCAGGTCCCGGCCGAAGCCGCGGCCTATACGCTGCTCCGGGAACAGCTCGACGAGGTTCTCGCGACGCTCACGGAGCGCGAGAGGCAGGTGCTTCGCCTGCGCTTCGGGCTTGACGACGGGAGGGCGAGGACGCTCGAGGAAGTCGGACGCGAGTTCCACGTCACGAGGGAGCGCATCCGCCAGATCGAGGCCAAGGCGCTGAGAAAGCTCCGCCAGCCCTCCAGAAGCCGCAAACTCAGGGATTATCTTGACTGATCCCGCGCTGAGGGAGGTCCGGCCATGAGACTCTCTGACCGCCTGGAGGCGGTGATCAGCCTGGTGACACCCGGAAACACGGTTCTAGACGTCGGATGCGACCACGCGTTTGTCCCGATCGAACTCGTCGGAAGGGGCATCTCTCCGGCGGCAGCGGCGTCGGACCTGAGAGAAGGCCCTCTGCGCTCGGCCTCCGGGCACATCAGCGGAAGGGGACTTGAGGGGAGGATCTGCTGTATCCTGGCAGACGGGATCCCCGGGGATTTTATCGAAAGACTCAGAGATGAGGCGGGATACGCCGGGGGGCCGCTCACGCTCATTACGGCGGGGATGGGCGGTCTCCTGATGCGGGACATCCTTGCGGACGCCGGGGAGGCTCTCTCCCTCTTCTCGGAGTATGTCGCCTCTCCCCAGCGGAACGCCGCTGAATTCCGGCGCTCCCTGCGCGAACTCGGATTCATGATCGTGAAAGAGAAGTTTGTCGAGGAGGAGGGGAAGTTTTATCCCGTCATCTGCGCCCGCCCTGAGGCGGGAGGCGGGATGCGGGTGCCGGGCGGCGTCCGGAGCGAAGAAGACGCGCGCCGCGGCGGAGGGAGCGGTGAGGAAACCGCGGAGGCGCCGGAAGAACGCCTGCACCTCCGATGCCTGGACGAGTTCGGCCCGGTTCTCGTCAGGGAGAAGAACCCTGTTCTTTTCCGCTATCTTCTGAGGAGAAAGGCCGTCCTTGAGGGCATTCTCGCGGCCCTCGGCCGCGGGGCTCCGGAGAAGCGGGAGCGCAGGGAGGAGATCGAGGACGAGCTCCGTCTCGTGGATTACTGCGAGAGCCTGTTCTGAAACGGAAGACACGGACTGCCGCGTGTGCAGGAGGATGAGATCCAACAGCCCGGCATCCGGGAGAGGAAGGACCATGAAGATTACGATCAACGGAACACTGAGGGAAGTAGAGGCTTCCGCGACGCTCTATCAGCTGGCGGAAGCGGAACGCCCCGAGATCCCGACGGCCCTCGCGGTTGTGAACGGGAAGCTCAGGGAGCTGTTTCACGGGGTGCGGGAAGGAGATGAGATAAAGTTCCTTCCGATCACGGATAAGTCGGGATATGACGCCCTGAGGAGGAGCCTGTCGATGCTCTTTCTCGCTGCGGTCAATGACTGCTACGGGCAGGAGGCGGGAAATATCGTCCTGCATTTTGCCGAGGGAAGCGGCTTCTGGTTTACGTTAAGCGGGTTCTCCGGTATCGGGGAGGACTTTATCAGCCGCGTCAGCTCAAGGATGAGGGAGATGGCCGCCGCGTCCCTTCGGTTTGAGAAGAGATCCGTCCCGACCGCGGACGCGAGGGAGCTCTTCCGGAAACTAGGGATGCCCGACAAGGAGAAGCTGTTCCGCACGAGGCTGTCCTCGTCGGTCAATGTCTACAGGCTCGGGAATTACGAGGACTACTATTACGGCTTCATGCTCTATGACACGTCGCTCCTCACGAAATTTAAGCTGATCCCGCTCCATGGGGGCGTCGTCGTCCAGATGCCGGACCGGGAAAATCCGGACCTGATCCCTAAGTTCAGCTCTTCCTCAAAGCTGTTCTACGCCAAGACGGAGGGCGAACAGTGGGCGGAGACGCTCCGCATCGGGACGGTCGCGGATCTCAACGAGAGGATTATCGAAGGGGATTCCTCCCAGCTGATCCTGATCTCCGAGGCGCTCCAGGAGGCGAAGATCTCCGATTTCGCCGAGATGATCGTGGAGCGCGGCGGCGTCCGCTTCGTGATGATCGCCGGGCCCTCGTCGTCGGGGAAGACGACATTTTCCCAGAGACTCTCGATTCAGCTGGCCGCCCACGGCCTCGTTCCCCACTACATCGGGACGGACAACTACTTCATCAACAGGGAGGACATGAAGCCCGGGCCCGACGGGCAGCTCGATTTTGAGGGACTCTCGGCGGTCGACGTGGAGAAATTCAACCTGGACATGATGGACCTGCTGGAGGGGAAGACGATCGAGCTCCCGACTTTCGACTTCGTGACCGGGAAGAGGATCATGAGCGGGGAGAAGCTGACGATGGGGAAAAATGATGTCCTCGTCATCGAGGGACTCCACTGCCTGAACGACGACCTGAGCTACCGGCTCCCCAGGGAGAGCAAGTTCAAGATCTATATCAGCGCGCTCACGCAGCTCAATATCGACGAGCACAACCGCGTGCCCTCGGGAGACGGGCGGCTGCTCCGCAGGATCGTGCGCGACAGCAGGACGAGAGGCTATTCGGCCTCACAGACGATCTCCCAGTGGAACACGGTGCGGAAGGGAGAGGCGGCAAATATCTTCCCCTACCAGGAGTCGGCGGATATCGTCTTCACCACGTCGCTTCCCTATGAACTGGCCGCCCTCAAGACCTTTGCGGAGCCGCTGCTGTTCCAGGTGGAGCAGGACGACCCGTCATGGTTCGAGGCGAGGCGGCTCCTTAAGTTCCTCGACTATTTCATCGCCGTGCCGCCGACGGGAATCCCGGCGAACTCGATTCTCAGGGAGTTTATCGGAAACGGGTGCTTCAGGCTCTGAAATATTTCTTGCATTTTGCGGGCATTTTGGGTAAACTTCTGTCTTGACTGAGGCAGGACATGCGGCCGCGGCATGGAAACATGACGAGGAAAGTCCGGGCTCCGCAGGGCAGGATGCCGGATAACGTCCGGCAGGGGTAACCCTCGGGAAAGCGCAGCAGAAAAGA
>CACYEN010000171.1 GCA_902773435.1 uncultured Lachnospiraceae bacterium
CCGCTCAGTCCGGGATGCCGCTCCTGCCGCCGCCCGTCCTCTCAACGATCGCGCCGCTCCGGTAGGCGCGTACGAGCTCCTCCAGCTCCCCGATCCGCTCCCGCAGATCAACGCCTCTGTCCGTATCCGCGATCTGAAGGCGTCGTGTAAATTTCTCCACCATGACCTTGTCGGAGTGTATGTCGGTCCCGTGGAAGATCGCCTCCTCCCTCGACGTGAAGGGCTTGTGGGCCACCAGTCTCAGGCCCCAGGAATTGAAGATCAGCGTGTAGCCGGCGATTCCCGTCTTGTCCTGGTAGGCCTTTGAGAAGCCCCCGTCTATGACGAGAAGACGGCCGTCGCAGTGCGAGGGAGTATCCCCCTTCCTGACCGGCACATGTCCGTTGATGATGTGGCCGTGCTGCGGGTCGATGCCGAATTCCGTCATGATCGAGTCGATGACCTCCGGATTGTCCAGCAGGTCGTAATAGGGATTCTTCTTCTCCGCGTGGGCCTCGCTGTCGGCGACCAGGTACCGCTCAAAGGTCGCCATACGGTCTTTTCCGAAGAGCGGGGAATCCCGGTCGCACCAGATCCACCAGAGGATGTCCCGCCCCTCGTCCTTCTCCTTCTCGTCGGTCGAGAAGAACGCCCGGCGGATCAGGCCGTCCAGCGCGTCGTAGAGGTCCTTTCCGCGGAACCGGCGCCCATAGACGTCGACCTCCTTGAAATGTCCCTCCGCGTCGAGGGGCATACAGCCGTGATACAGAAGATTTCCGTTGCAGACCCTGTAGAGGGAGCCGTTGTTCAGCAGGAACTGCATGTGCTGCTGCAGCCTCCTGCACCCGATGAACGCGGAGCGCAGCCTCTCCATCACCTGCTCCTCCTCCGGCGTGAGCCTGTTGGGGTCAGCCGGGTCGACTGTCGGAAACCAGGTGTCGAGCAGGCTGTACGTCTTCCCGTCCTGGGAAAATGTCCCCTTCCCGTAATCGATCATCTCCAGCACCGCGCGGTCTTCCATCCCGAATGAGGGCCGCTTCTTCGCGATCTGGCCCTGCAGTTTGAACTGGATCACCGAGATGGCCTTGTGGACTTTGCGGTTCATTTTCCAGTCATCATCTTCAAGGCTCTCGGACTTGATCGGGAAGCAGCTGCAGGGATCGTCTTGGTAGGCCGTCATCGCGAACGTGACCAGCGGGATCAGGTTGATCCCGTACCCGTCCTCAAGCGTGTCGAGGTTTCCGTATCTCGCGCACACGCGCACGACGTTGGCGATACAGCAGAGCTGCCCTGCGGCAGCCCCCATCCACACGAGGTCGTGATTGCCCCACTGGATGTCGAGGCTGTGGTAGTCCATGAGCGTGTCCATGATGTCGTCCGCCCCGCTGCCGCGGTCATAGATATCCCCCAGGATGTGCAGATGGTCCACGGTCAGCTTGGGAATGAGTTCCGCGAGGGCGACGATGAAGCGGTCCGCGCTGCGGATCCGGATGATCGTGTTGATGATCTCCTCGTAGTAGGCCTCCTTGTCCGCGATATCATCCTTCTCCGTGATCAGTTCCTCGATGACGAATGCGAAGTCCTCGGGGAGCATTTTCCGCAGTTTTTTCCGCGTATACTTGCTGGCGGTGTACTTGCAGACGGCGATCAGGCGGTAGAGCATGACCTTGTACCAGTCGTTCATCTGCCTGTCCGTCAGCTCCCTCCTCGTCAGGTCCGTCTTCTCCTCGGGGTAGTAGATCAGCGTCGCGAGCTCCCGGATGTCATCCTCCGAGAGCGTCTTCCCGAACACCTCGGTCACCTTCTTCCTGACCGCGCCGGATCCGTTCCGGAGTACATGCGAGAATGCCTCGTACTCGCCGTGAATATCTGTTATATAGTGTTCCGTTCCTTTCGGCAGGTTCAGGATCGATGACAGATTGATGATCTCGGTCGACGCCTTCGCGATCGTCGGGTAAATCTCCGAGAGCCGCTCGAGATATTTCTTTTTCAGTGGGTCCATACAGGCATTCTCCTTAAAAATGTCAGGCGATATTCGTGATATCCTGGATCCAGATCCCCTTCTGCACGAGCACATATCCGATCAGGTCCTTGAGAAGGTCAAGCAGCTGGACCGTGAGGTACAGGGTCAGGATCGGCATCGCCGTGAGGTGCACGAGCGCCCAGGCCGCGGGAATCGAGACGGCCCAGCTGAAGCACGAGTCAAACAGGAAGGTGACAAATGTCTTTCCCCCGGACCGCAGCGTGAAATATGACGCGTTGGCGTAGGCGTAGATCGGCATGCAGACCGCCGAGATCCTGATGAGCCCGGCAGCCAGCGACCTGATCTCATCCGAGGTGTTATAGATCCGCGGAAACACTCCCGAGACCGAGAAGAGACCCGCGCCCATGATCAGGCAGATCAAGACCGAGAACACCGCGAGACGGTTCGCGTCACTCTTCACCTCGTCCGTCTTTCCCTGCCCGAGTTCCTGTCCCAGGATGATTCCGATCGCGCTGCCCATGGCGATAAACGTGACATTGAAGACATTTGAGATCGTCTGGGAGATGTTGAACGCCGCGACGACCGAGAGCCCCCTCACCGAGTAGAGATGCGTGAGGACCGCCATGCCGCCTGACCACATCGTCTCATTCACGAGCAGGGGCGTCCCCTTCCTGATGCAGCTCCTGACAAGTTCGGAGGGAACCCGGAGGGTCCGATAGGCCCCCCTGACGAACGGCTGGTTCTCCGGGTGCGTGTGAGTCCAGATGATCACATAGAGCGCCTCCGCCGTGCGGGAGAGCACCGTCGCGCAGGCTGCGCCGACGACGCCGAGGGCCGGGGCGCCGAATTTTCCGAAAATGAGTATATAATTGCCCGCCAGGTTGACCCCGACGGCGATGAGGCTTCCCTTCATCGGGACGACCGTCTCGCCGGAGGAGCGGAGTGTCGTGGAGTAGCTCTGTGTGAACGCGTACGGCAGGAAGCCGAAGAGCATGACAGCGAGGTAGCGGCTGGCGGCTTCCAGCGTGGCGGCGGCATTTCCGACGCCTCCGTCCTCGTGCAGGTAGAGCCTGATCAGGCCGGCTCCGCCCGCCCTGAAGATGAGCACGCCGGCAGCCGTCAGGATCAGGCCCAGTATCGTCTGCAGCCTGAACGTATTCCGGATCCCCTCCTCGTCTCCCTTCCCGTAGTACTGGGCGGCGAAGATGCCGATCCCCGAGAAACCCCCGAAAATACAGAGGTTCCACACAAAAATCAGCTGATTGACAATCGCGACCCCCGACATCGGATCCGTCCCGATCTTGCCGACCATGATGTTGTCAATCATGCTGACAAAGTTTGTGATGCCGTTCTGTATCATGATCGGAACGGCGATCATGAGTGTCTGTCTGTAAAAATTCCGTCTGTTACCGTTCATGTCTCCCCGTCAGCACCGTCTGCAAGATATTTCTCCCGCGTTCTCTCAAGCGAACAACACTTACCCTTCCTGCGGATGCGCCTTGAGCCACTCGATGATGTCCAGGCTCTCATACATCGGCTTTCCGTCGATGAACAGGCACGGTACCTGGTCCATTCCGCCGACTTCCACGAGCGTGCGGTAGTTCTCCTTATCCGCATGGATGTCCATGAGCTGTACGTCCGTCCGGCCGGACTCATTGAGATATGTCATCACTCGCCTGCAGTAAGGACAGGCATCCATCTTGTACAGTTTCAGATCCATTTTTCACCTCTCTGCTTTCTTTTGTTTTTTCCATAAAAAGCCCTGAAATGCGGCCTCTTCCGGAAGCATCAAAAAGTCACTCACCACGAACAAAGGAAAAGATGGTAAACCTCCGAACATGATATGGTATATTCTATATCCGAACGACCGGCATGACAACAGAAACCATGAATTGGCCATCCCCGCCACAGAAATCGCTTTCACGATAAAGAGAGCCTTCCCGTACGATTCATCGACGGAAAGACCCTCTTAGCATCTGTATACTTCTGAAAGATCTGATTACAGTTCCAGAATACCGTCTGCCATGGCGCACAGAATGATGCAGCAGGATGTCGCGCCCGCATCCAGGACACCGCGGGAACGCTCTCCGAGA
>CACYEN010000172.1 GCA_902773435.1 uncultured Lachnospiraceae bacterium
AAGAGTGCTCGCGGGGGGCTGGTACGCGGTAACGGAAAGCAGAATGGTCTCCGGCACGATCAACGTCACAGGCGATGTGAATCTCGTCGGAAAGCACCACTACAAACAGCAACACGGTATATATGGAGTATTCCAACAATCCGAACACCGACTTTACTGCCGACAGGGGCAGGACCACTCCCGACACTGTGTGGGTACTGACTTATGAAGTGGACATCCTGAAGACGGATGAGATTCAGACGCCTCTGGCCGGTGCGGGCTTTACCCTGTTCGAGGGTGATGTACCGGTAAAACTTGTAAGGGACAGCAGCGACGGCACAATATATTATACTGCCGTACAGACAGGGACAGGGCAGCAGGGGGCCGCTCCCGCCGAAACAGATGATCCTTCCGGGGCTGACCGGCCGGAGGAGGGAGAAACGGTAACAGAGATGGTCACGGATTCCACCGGGCTTATCCACGTCAGGGGGCTTGACCTGGGAAATTATGTCCTCCGCGAGACGACGGTTCCCCCCGGGTACACCCAGGCGGAGGATACCGAAGTTTCAATAACGGCTTCCCATGCCGAGAACGAAGACCGTACAACGATCTGGCTTGTACTTGACGGAAAGAACAGATCGTCCACCGTTATCAACCAGTCGGGCTCCGCGCTTCCGACCACGGGCGGACCGGGCACGCTGCTGTTCTACCTGTTCGGAATAATCCTTGTCATGGGGGCAGGGTCGATGCTGGCGGTATCTAAGCGGCAATTTCCTTAAAGAGCCCGGAATCCCGGCGCCTCCGTCACGGGGACGCGGGCAGTAACCTGCCTTCAGGAACTGCCTTCACAAACCGAAACGGGGCGGGAAGAGACCTCAAGGTCTCTTCCCGCCCCGTCTTTTCCGCTATTCTGTCACCTGCGCGGAGAAAGCGCCGGCAGTGATGTCCTCTCTCCTCACCACTTCATCGAATCGACCGCGGCCCTCTCCACCGGAAGCCCGGCGCTGTAGCGCTCGGTAAAGGCCTCGAATCCCCTGATCTCCTCCTCGGTCGGAGCGATCGTGTCGCCCTCCTTGCCGGCGAACACCCTCTTCTCAAGGAAGTCCTCGAGCCTTCCGTACTTCTTTCCGTCCACGAGGTAGGCGGCGAGGAGAGCCATGCCCCAGGGACCGCCCTCTCCGGCCGTCTCCATGACGGTGACCGGCGCGCCCGCCGCGGCGGCGAGATACCTCTGCCCGACTCCCTTTGTCTTGAAGAATCCGCCGTGTCCGTAGAGCTTGTCGACCTTGACGTCCTCTTCCTTCAGCAGGATATCGATCCCGAGCTTCACGGCGCCGAGCGACGTGTAGAGATGGGCGCGCATGAAATTCGCGAGGTTGAACTTCGCGTTCGGCGTTCTAGCGAAGAGCGGACGCCCCTCGTTGATGTGCGTGATGCCCTCTCCTGACAGGTAGCCGTAGGCGAGCAGGCCGCCGCAGTCCGCGTCGCCGTTCAGGGTGTTTGTGTAGAGCGTTCCGAAAAGTTCACCCATGTCGACCTTGTGGCCGATCAGCTCCGCGAACTCGCCGAACAGGTTCACCCACGCGTTGAGGTCTGAGGTTCCGTTGTTGGCATGGGACATCGCGACCGGGAAGCCGGTCGGCGTCGTGACCATGTCGATCTCGCGGTAGAGCTTCTTCAGCTTCTCCTCGAGGACGATCATCGCGAACGTGCTTGTGCCGGCGGACACATTGCCGGTGCGCGGGGCGACCGAATTCGTCGCGACCATGCCGGTCCCCGCGTCGCCTTCCGGCGGGCAGAACGGGATTCCGGGCTCAAGGTTTCCGGACTCGTCGAGGAAAGCCGCGCCCTCGGCGGTCAGGCGTCCGGCCTCTTCGCCGGCGACCATGACCTTCGGGAGGACGTCTTCCACCTTCCAGCTGTAGCCCGCCTCAGCGACGAGCCTGTCGAATTTCGCGATCATCTCCCCGTCGTAATCCAGCGCTTTCGAGTCGATCGGGAAGATCCCGGCCGCGTCGCCGATGCCGGTGACCTTCTCCCCGGTCAGCACACGGTGGATGTAGGAGTCGAGGGTCGTGACGAAGTCGACATTTTTCACGTGCTCCTCTCCGTCGAGCATGCACTGATAGAGGTGGGCGATCGTCCAGCGGAGCGGGATGTTGAAGTTGAAGAGCTCCGTCAGCCTGTCGGCCGCCTGTTCGGTGTTGGAATTTCTCCATGTCTGGAACGGGGCGAGAAGCGTCCCCTCCCCGTCGAATGCCATGTAGCCGTGCATCATCGCGCTGATACCCATCGCGCCGTAGGTCTTGGGGACTACGCCGTACTTCTCCTCAACCGCTTTGCGGAGGGACGTGTAACAGCTGCGGCAGCCGGTGTGAATCTCGTCGAGACTGTAGGTCCAGATTCCGTCGACGAGGGAGTTCTCCCAGTCGTGGAATCCGACAGCAAGCACATTTCCGTCAAAGTCCGTCAGGACGGCCTTGATCCTGGTTGATCCGAGCTCAATACCGAGGGCGGTTTTCCCGCTTTCAATTAATTCCTTCGCTTCCATTGCTTTCTCCTTTGAAAAACTGTCAGGACCGCTGCGGCGGTTACCGTAAGAACCATCAGCCTCTCGCGCCGCTTCTTCGAAACCGCCGCGATGCCTTATCATAAAGATGTGCCTTTATCAGTGCCCGGCCTGCCCGTAATAGGCGTTCGGCCCGTGCTTCCTCAGGAAGTGCTTGTCCAGGATCTCCTGCGGGCACCTGGCGGCCTTCGGGTCGACCCGCTCCGTCAGGATGTCCATCTTCGCGATCTCCTCGAGGACGACCGCATGATAGACCGCCGCGAAGCAGTCCTTGCCCCATGTGAACGGCCCGTGGTTCCTGCAGACGACGCCGGGAACATACATGGGATTCCTGTCCCTGAAGGCCTCGATGATCACCTTGCCGGTGTTCTTTTCGTAGCCCTCGTCGATCTCCTCCTGCGTCAGGTTTCTCGCGCAGGGCACGTCCCCGTAGAAATAGTCGGCGTGCGTCGTGCCGTAACACGGGATATCCTTCCCGGCCTGCGCCCAGGCGACCGCGTAGGGCGAGTGGGTGTGGACGATGCCGCCGACTTCGGGAAATGCCTTGTAAAGCTCCAGATGCGTGTCCGTGTCGGTGGAGGGATTGAGGTCGCCCTCGACCTTGTTGCCGAGAAGGTCCATGACGACCATATCCGACGGCTTCAGCTCCTCGTAGGCGACGCCGCTCGGCTTGATCACAAAGAGTCCGGACTCACGGTCGATGCCGCTGACATTTCCCCATGTAAATGTCACGAGCCCGTATTCCGGAAGCTGCATGTTGGCACGGTATACCTGTTCTTTCAGCTGCTCAAGCATTTTGAATACCTCCTGAATTTCCTGAATGAGTTGATAGAGCCTCCCGATTCCCGGCCGGTTTCCCGGGCCTTCACGCCTCCGGAATCCCGTTCCCGGGCGCCGCGACCGAACTGCGGAGCACCGGTTCGCTGTCAAAGATGTAGTTTCCGTCAAAATCCGGATCGCCGATCATCCTGATCAGGTTCTCGCCGACTTTCCGCCCAAGCATCTCCTTCGGATGGGGAAATGACGTCAGCGGAACCCTGCTCACGCCCGCGAGGTAGGAGTCGTCGATGCCGACGACCGACAGGTCCTCCGGGACGCGGATGTTCCGCCGGAGCGCAAGCTCGATAACCTGGTACGCTATTTCATCATTATAGCATACTATGCCGGTACATCCTTCCATTCTTTTGAAAAGATAGTCCTCGAGATCGCTGATCTTAAGATAGGCGGTCGTATCGAGCCAGAGCACCCGGCGCTGGTCGGGGCTGAGCCCCGCCCTTAAAAGGGCGTCGAGGTAGCCCGCGTAGCGGAGCCGCCCCTGTCCGTCGTCCGGCTTGAAGATCCCGGCGATCTCCCTGTGCCCTCTCTCGATGAGCAGTTCCGCGGCTTTCCCGGCGATCCTCTGGTCGTCGAGCCTGACGCAGGGCGCCTCAGGCTCTGGATAAAACGTGTTAAAATAGATCATCGGGATCCCGAGCTCCGTGATCTCCCGGTAGTACCGGATGTTCGGATTGGGGAGCGCGCTCTTCGCGGGCTCGACGATCAGGCCGTCGATATTGTCCTTGTCGAGGATCATTTTCAGGATCTCCTCCTCGCGGGAGATCCGGTTGTCGGTAAAGGCCACCTGCATGGTATAGCCCGCGGAGGCGAGGACCGACTCGATTCCTTTCAGCGTCTGCGGAAAGATATAGCTCTCGAAAAATGTGCTGACGACCGCCACCCTCATGTGCCTCTTCCGGGCCGGGCGCGGGGCCTTCGCCCCGCCGATATAGGTCCCGCTGCCCCGGATCCGGGTCACGAGCCGCTCGCGCTCGAGTTCCCCGGTCGCGTGCCTCACCGTCTGCCGGCTCAGGCCGAACCGCTTCCCGATCTCCGCCTCGGAGGGAAGACGGTCGCCGCTCCGGAACGTCCCGTCGTCGATATTTCTTTTGACCCAGTCGATGATTTCCCTGTATTTCGGAGATTGTTCTGCCATCGCGTCTCACCTGTCAAATGCAGACTCGAAGGATCCGCTGTCTGTCAGTGTCTGTCTTTCTTCTCAGACGCTCTTCGTGTCGTCGCCGATCACGATGAGCTCCGTCCCGGTCAGCTTCGCGAACATCGCGATATCCTCGCGGGTAAGGGCCGTCGATACCACGGAGTGGTGGGCGCCGCCGGCCATGCACCAGGCTGCCGTCCCGATCTCGAAATTCGGCTTGTGGCGGTACATGATCCTCGCCACCGGAAGGCAGGGCATCGGCTTCGGCTGGGCGACGAGCTCGATGTCCGCACAGATGATGCGGAAGTGGTCGCCCATGTCGATCAGCGTCACCTGGATGCCGTCGCCGGTCACGCCGTCGAAGACGAGTCTCGCCGGATCCTCCTTGCCGCCGATTCCGAGCGGGTGAACCTGGATCTCCGGCTTCGAGGCCGCGAACGACACCGGCACCTCGAGCATATGGGACGCGAGCTCGAGCTCCTCCCCTTCCGTCAGGTCGTAGGTGTAGTCCTCGATGAAGCCGGTCGCGCCCTCCCTGCCCTCGGCCATCTTCATGAGGACCGTGCTGAGCGCGGCGATCTTGTAGTCGCCCTCGGGACCGAAACCGATGCCCTTGCCCATCAGGTTCTGGGCGGCGATGCCCGGGAGCTGCCTGAGTCCGTGCAGATCCTGGAAGTTGTCCGTGAAACTCGTGATGCCGTTCGCGGCGAAGAACTTCTCGAACGCGACCTCGTACCTGGCCTGCTCGCGCACCGCTTCGACATTGTCAGTCGCCATCGTGTACTTGTCGGTGTACTCCTTCATCTTGGCGTCGACCTCATCCTCGGACGCCGAGGCGGCGAGCTTCGCGATCTCGCCGATGCCCCAGTACTTCACTTCCCAGCCGTACTTGATCTCGCACTCGAGGCGGTTGCCGTCCGTGACGGCGACGTCGCGCATGTTATTGCCGAAGGTCGCGATGCGGATGTTCTTCGAGCAGGCGATCGCGGACGCGACCTGCGCGAATCTCCTGATCTTCGCGATGATCCTCGGGTTCTTGTAGTAGCCGGCCGCGACCTCGTGCACTACGCCGAGCCTGGCGAGGATAAAGCCGTACTCGCGGTCGCCGTGGGCCGCCTGGTTGAGGTTCATGAAATCCATGTCGATCGTGTCGTAGGGCAGCTTCTCGTTCGCCTGCGTGTGAAGGTGAAGGAGCGGCTTCCTGAGGATCTGGAGCCCCTTGATCCACATCTTCGCGGGCGAGAATGTGTGCATCCAGGTGATGACGCCTACGCAGTCGTCGTCATTTTCGACCGCTCTCATGTCGCTGACGCAGATCGCCGACGTCTCGACCGTGGGAAGGAGCTCGATCGTGACGGTGCCCTTCAGCTGTTCGTTCAGGTAATCGACCATGACCCGGGCGTCAGCCGCGACCTGCTTCAGGCACTCCTCTCCGTAGAGATCCTGGCTTCCTGTGATAAAATACAGTTTGCTCATTTTTTCTCCTTTAGTTTAGATAGAAAATATTGAAAATGTATCGTGAACGCTGGCGCGATCATCTCGGAAAAATGGCCATGCCTCCGCGTCCCGGTCACAGGACCGGCGCGTCCGTTGAGCGGGCTGCCGCACCCTCAACGGTGAGAGCGGCCGCTGCCGCCCTGAGTTCCTCGAGGGACTGCTCCGACATGGCGGCGATCTCCTCGACCGTGTACGGGAGCCGGTCGACGAAGCACTTCCTGTATTCCATGTAGTCCTCCACGGAGGCGGCGAACAGGTACGGAACACTGATGTCCTCAACCTTCCCGGCGAAGTCCTTATAGCTGCCCCGGACCGCATTGTAGACCATCATGAGCGCGTAGAGCGAATCGCAGTACTGTCCCTCCGACTCGCCGGCTATGGAGCCGTTCGCAAGTCTTCCGTCGAGGTCCGTAAGAAAACCCGTGGAGACGATCGCGACGGATCCGCTCCGGCCTGCCGCCTCAACGGCCTCTATGACGCCCTGAAGCAGGTCGCCGCCGTCCGCCGGGATCAGCGCGTCGAGCCCGGGGTCGGCGCCCATCAGTTCTTCCGCGGCTTCGCGGCCTCCCTCGCGGGACGCGGCCGCATAGCGGGGTTCGGAGAGCCTGACCTGGTCATCCGGGTTCGCGGTATTCCATTCCTCGACGCACGCCCTGCAGCCTTCCCATCTGCCGGACAATTCGGGTCCGCCCTGCTCCCCGCAGATGAAGCCGATGTCCCTCGCGCCCCCGTCAATCAGGATCCGGGCGAGGCCCCGGCCATTCTCCTGCTCATCCTCATGGACGGCGCCGATGTAATAGCCGGAGTTCTTCGCCGCCTCAAGGACCTCAGGGCTGCTCTCCCCGCTGATGGC
>CACYEN010000173.1 GCA_902773435.1 uncultured Lachnospiraceae bacterium
CCTCGACGAAGGAGTCCGCGTTCATCACGCCGAGTTCCACTCCTGCCGGCGTGTGGGCGGGCTTCCCGTCCACCGTGAAGAGAACCTCCGAGACCTCGGGAATCTGTACCATCGTGCGGACGATCCCGGCGCGGGCGAGCACCTCGCGCGTGCTCTCCATCTTCTCGTACTCCTCGCTGAAATCCATCGTGAGGAGGCCGTTCTCGAGAACCCTCCTCTGGAGCTTCACGCGGTCGGGAAGCAGCGCGCTGCAGGGGACGTCCTCCGGCGGCACCTGCATCCTCGTCATGAGCTCGTCCATCATGTCCTCGACGGGCAGCATCTCCCCGTCGTACTCCTCCTTGAGGAACCCGTCCTCATCGCTGTTCAGGTAGTTGATGTAGAGCACCTGTTCCCGCTTCACGTCATCGCCGTCGTCCTCCCCGCAGCCCGCAAGAAGAAATACCGCAAGAAACGCCAGCAACAGAATCCGCGGAACCCGCGCCGTCGTTTTTCCCTGACCTGTCCTAATTCCTGTCCGGAACATATCCTGATATCGCCTCCTTGTCGGCTCACTCCCTGTGCGCGATCGGGATCCGCACCATAAATGTCGTTCCCACGTCGACCTTGCTCTGCACCCTGATCACCCCGTGGTGAAGGGAGATCGCGCTTCTCGTGATGGCCAGCCCGAGCCCGGTTCCCTCGATCGCGGTCGAGTGCGACTTGTCCCCCCTGTAGAACCTCTCGAAGATGTGGTCGATCTGGTTCTCGGGGATCCCGAGGCCTCCGTCCTCGACGGAGACGTAGAAGTATTTGGCGTCATTTTTCAGGGAAACGCGGACCCAGCCGTCGTCGACGTTGTACTTGACGGCGTTCTCGATCAGGTTGGAGAAGGCCAGTGACAGCTTCATCTCGTCCGCGTCGGCGATGACGGTCCTTCCCCTGTCGAGCGTGATGCTGATCCCCCTCTTGTCGGCGATCGGCTTCAGGCGCTTGATCACCTGCTCGAGCAGGGCGCCGATGTCGACCTGGGCGAAGTTCATCTCCGCGGCCTTCCGGTCCATGCGGACCATCGCCAGAAGGCTCGTGATGATGTTGTTCTCGCGGTCGATCTCCTGTGTGATGTCGGACATGAACTCCTGGTAGAGCTCGACGGGGACGTTGTCCATGCCGTTCAGGGAATCCGCCAGCACCTTCATGGATGTGAGCGGGGTCTTCAGTTCATGGGAGACGTTGGAGACAAACTCATTTCTCGAGTTGTCGAGCGCCCTGACCCTCGTCAGCATGTTGTTGAAGGCCTGGATGATCTGTTCGGTCTCCGTGTAATCGGGGACGGAGATCGCCTTGTCCTCGTAGCCGTCGGTGACGTCCTCGATCGCGTGGGTGACCTCTCGGAACGGCTTCACGAGGATGTTCGCGAGGAAGACGCCGCCGATCAGGACAAGGAGTACGACCGCCGCGACGAGGACGAGTCCCTGGCTCTCGAGGTCGCGGACCGTCTGGGCGATCTCATTGGTCGAGACAGACGCGACTAGGACGCCCCTGATCTCCTCGGTTTCGGGATCCGTGATCGGGGATGTGATCTCGATGTAGGCGTTCCTGTTGTCGTAGTAGGTCGCGCCGACGCCGGTGATGAAACAGCTCAGGACCTCGGAGGAGACCGAGGTCTTTCCGGTGTCGATGTCAAATGTATCCTTGATCACAACGTAATTGGAATCGACGATCAGAAGACGGCCGTTGTAGACATTCGAAAGAAGCGCCAGCTCGCTGTTCAGGACCGGCGACCCCGGGTCCTCCATGTAACCCTCCTGGAGGATCGAGTTGCTGAGCATGTCGCACTGGTTCTTGACGTTGCTGGTGCGCAGGAAGATCGCGCGGTTCTGGTAGCTTCTGATGACGACCATCGCGATCGCTGTCGCGGGGATGATTCCGATCAGGACCAGCATGACCATGATCCTGAAACGGAGACTCCGCAGATAGGTGAGTTTTGATCGCAGTTTCTTAAACGTGGCGGTAACCTCCGTAAATAAAGGGTACCCGCGGGCCCGGTGAGAGAGACGCCGCCTGTCCGGGATGCGCGGAACGCCGGCTCATACAATCTTATCATATTCATGTGGAATTTGCGATATCCCGCGTGATACAATAGCTGAAGGGGCCGTTCCCGATTCGGCGGCAGCCAGGTCAGCGGCCCCGGACGTCCTTCAGTGAGGTGCGATAATGAGCGATATTCTTGAATTCTCAAACTTTTACGAGCATGAAACCAACGTCTACAATATGCCGGGCTTCACGCCCCGCATCGTGGACCTCGATTACCTGAGAGAACTCGGCGTGGACGTCGAGCCCTCCGAGGAGACCCTCGCGGGACTCAGGAGAGGCTCCGAGGTCTTCATCGAGCGCCTGAAATCCGGGACTGTCATCCCGGTCTCAAGGCTCGTGATCGACGAGATCGATCCGGACATGATCGAGACGGAGATCCACAACTACACGGGCCGCTGCCCGACTCTCACATTCGAGCTGAACCCGGTCAGGGGCTGCAACGTCGGATGTCAGTACTGTCTCGTGACCGACGGCGTCCACGAACAGACGCTGACCGCGCACGGCAACTATCATCTCTATGTCAGGAAGCTTCTCAGGGAGATGAACGGGACGCCGTGGCGCGAGGTCACCGCGGAGGACATCAGCCGCAAGGACGGGCTGCTCCGGGATCTCGCCCGGGCGATCGAAACCGAACCTGAGAGAAAGAAGGAGATCGAGGCGCAGATCACGGAGATCTCGAGGGGAAAGAACTGGCAGCACTACTATTATTATTCGCCGAAGACCGAGGCCCTGCAGGAGCCGACGCTTCGCACGGGCATCGCGCACAGGATCCTGAAGGAGTTCATCCGGCACTTTGAGGAGTACCCGGATTCGAACGCGAGGCTCTTCATCGCCTCCAAGGCCGGGGCCCGCCATCTTCTCTGCGAGTACGAGGGCGAGACGATTCTCGACCTCTTCCGCCAGCTCAAAGGCCGCATGCAGTACAACACGAGCGTCTCGATCATGCCGACGGAGTTCCGCAACATCCTCGAGCCCTACGCGGCTCCGATCGAGGAGCGCCTGGAGGCCGTCAGGATGTGCAGGGAGGCCGGCGTCATGGCGAATTCCGCGCTGGTGCAGCCGATCTTCACGCCCTACCTCACGCCGGAGCATATAAAGGAATTCTTCGATATGCTCCACGGCGCGGGCATCATCAACTACAAGCCCGAGTTCCTCACGGCCTGCATGGAGAACCTGGCGATGCTCGGGCAGATGCTCGGGTACTTCGACAAAGATCTCGAGAGACAGCTCTACTCGGACTACATCATGCCCTCGAACGCCGACCACAGAAAGCAGAGGGGCAGGACGGCCCCGGATCGCGCGCTCAGCATTGACAATATCCAGAAGATGATGGAGTACACCCAGTCGATCGGCATGACGACCTCGATCTGCTACTGGGTTCGCAAGCAGCTGAAGATTCCGGCCAGCATGATCCCGATCATCAACGACAACGGGTTCCAGTGCCTCGGATACCAGTCCCGCCTCTGGGAGAGCTGACGTGGACGGGAAGCGTCTCACAGTCATCATCCCGTGCTACCGCTCGGAGACGTACATAGAAAAGACAGCCGGAGAAATTCTGGCTGTCTTTTTAAAAATGCCCTCTTACCGCTGCCGTCTCGTCCTCGTGGACGACGCGTCCCCGGACGGGACGTATTCCGCGGTCTCCGCTCTCGCGGAGATCCATCCCGAAATCACCTGCATCGGTCTCAGGGAAAATGCCGGCCAGGCCCGGGCCAAGATGGCGGGCCTCCCCCTCGCGGAGGGCGGATTCGCGGTCTTCATGGACGACGACGGCCAGCACGACCCCTCTTACATCCCCGCCCTTCTCCGGAAGGCAGAATCCGGGTATGACCTCGTCTACGCGCAGTTTCCGGAGCTCAGGGAGACCGGGTTCCGGAAGCTCATGAGCCGGATCATGAATCTCCTTCTCATCATTTTCGTGAGGAAACCGCGCGATCTTCGCGTGACCAGCTTCTTCGCTCTCAGCCCGCGGGCTGTCTCCGCCCTCATGGACTACAGGAGCCCGCACCCGTTCATCGGAGGCTGGCTCATGAGCCATGGTTACAGGGCGGCTGGAATTCCGGCGGCGCAGCGGGCGAGGAGCGAGGGGACGTCGCGCTACTCGCTGCGGAAGCTCGTGGTACGGGCCGCCGAGATGTGTTTCCTCTGGAGGATCACCGAGAAGGATCCCCGGTAGGCCGGCGGGGCTGTCATTGTCGTCCGAAGCGAGAGGCATCCCCTGGCTGAGCGCCCGTTCGCCCTTCATTCCAGTTTCATGAGGTTATTCACGGCCTTTTTCACCGCGAACCGTTCAAGGACGAGCGCGGCGATGAGGATGAGGAGGCCGGCCGCGATGCACACGGTCAGCGTGATTCTCTCAAACGGGGGTTCGCTGAGAATAAGCCCCAGCGCCAGAATTGCCATAAACACGACAAGCATGAAAACCCCCGCCACTATCATCACCCCGTTTGGCACCCCGAGTTTTCTGGCAAACTCCGTCTCGCTGTCCCAGTCAAGCTGGGGTTTTTTTGATGCCTTGAGAAGCATGAGGTCACTGAAAACCAGATTCAGGAGAAGGCTCACGCATACGCCCGCCGGGATTACCCAGCTGCTACCCGCGGAGATGAATCCCGCCGCGAGGCAGACAATTCCTGCCACCGCAACATAGAGCGTGCTGCCGCCCGAACATAACAGCATCGAGAAATTCCGCTTGCTGCGGCAGTAATCCGCGGGATCGACCGGCAGGGCCCTGATCGCGTAAAAGCTGCTGCCTTCCCGTGAAAACGCGTTTCCGGGAAGCGTGTTGAATCCAAAGGAAAAGCACGACGCCATCACCGCGAACGACATGACGGCAGGCAGCGCCGGTATGGTGTCCATTGGAAGCGGAATCCCGGCAGATAACAGGTTATTCCCCAAAATACAGGGCAGGATGAAAAGAACCGGCCACAGGAAGTTGATGACGAATCCGTATATAAGATACGCCGGATTCCTTCCCGCGCTCTTTGCTTCATAATCTGTCAGCGCCCGGAGAGCGCTCTTCTTTTTCCCGCCGTAAAGCACGGCTTTTGTCATTTTCTTTCCGGAAGCCGTCGTCTGCATGGAAAGTGCAGTGTCGGCATAAAAAGACCTGACGGCGGTGAGGGCAAGCAGGATCAGGGCAAACGGAACAGCCAGGCTGACCAAAAGCGCGGAGACACTTCCGTCAAACATGAACCGGGTCATGAAAGAAATATTGGGAAACACGCGGGAAGCGGAGGCGAGCATGACGAATACCGCCATCCCGTCGGCGCCTTCCCCGACGAACCTGTCCCTCAGAAAAGTGTAGGCGACGATAATTCCGAACGAGAAGACTCCCCCCGCCGCAATTGACATGTCACGGCTGCGGATAAATCTGAATACGCGGAACAGGACCACGACCAGAAGCGTCGCGGCGGAAATCCCGGTGACAGGGATCATCACGCCGGAAAGCACCGTGCCGATGACAAACGGCACGCCTGCCCCCTCCCGGATCCCGAATCCGAGGCAGAGCGCGTTCAGGACGATAACGCTGAGGGTGACCGGAAATACCGAAACGACCGCAAGTTTCGCCATAACAATCTGGCCGGCGGAGAAGGGCATCGAGAGGAGCAGCCCGAGGTCATCCGCCATATACAATACGGTCACGATGTCCTTGATTCCCAGGACGAAGCTCAACAGCAGCAGGATGAGCATCAGCGACGGAGCCAGGTTCCGGGTCGTGACGCTGCCGGCGGCGTACGGCTGAAGGAAGTAAGCGACGGCACATAACGCGGCGGCCGCAACCAGCAGCAGTGAGCGCATGAGAATCTTCGCCGCTCCGGCCGAGATGAGCCCGTCGCTGCCAACAACCGCTCTGCCGTTGCATTTTCGCATGAAGGTGATCAGCTTTTTCACCTTCGAAAAGCTGCCTGCACTTTTTTCAGTCGTTCCCATCACCCGGCACTCTTACAGGATTTCCAGATCAGGAGATAGACTGCGAGAACCAGGACGACAACCACCAGCAGAATGATCCTGTATGTCTCCAGCCCGATCAGGTTCAGCATTCTCAGCGCGGCAAGTACGGCCACACACGCGCCGGTAACGAGATTCATGACGGCGGACAGCAGTTTGTACCTTCTTTTCCCCGCTTCCGAGAAGGCACTTATTCTTGCCTCCTCTCTCTCCATTAGCTTTCCTGTGAGAAGGATCATGATGCCTCTTACAAAGCAGTACACTCCGATTCCAATAATCACGACCAGGCTGAGAATCATACTGTTATCCATCGTTCTCTCTCCTCTCTTCCGTATCTTTATCCGTCAGCTCCAGAAAAATGTTCTCAAGTGAAGCCAGCGACCTGTGCGTCGCTTTCAGGTCCTCCAGGGTTCCCGTGTACAGCAGTTCCCCATTTTTGATGATACAGATCTCGTCGCACAGCTTTTCCGCCACTTCGAGCACGTGGGTGGAAAAGAAGACCGTCTTTCCCTTTTCCGCGTGTTCGCGCATCATCTTCTTCAGTTCGAACGCCGACTGCGGGTCAAGGCCGGTCAGGGGTTCGTCGAGAATCCAGACCGGGGGATCATGTATCAGCGCCCCCATGATCATAATCTTCTGACGCATGCCGTGCGAATAGGAGAGAATCTGGTTGTTGAGGTCGCTGTAGATTCCGAACCGCCCGGCGACGCGCTCTATAAAGTCCCCTCTTCCCCCGGCGGGGACATCATAGATGTCCGCCATAAAGTTCAGGTATTCAATTCCTCTCAGCCTGAGAAAATGATCAGGGCTGTCGGAGACATACCCGAACTGGTACTTGGCTTTCAGCGCGTCTTTTACAATATCAATCCCATTAATCGTGATCGTTCCCTCCGTCGGTCTGATCACGCCGGTAATCGCTTTGATCGTGGTCGATTTTCCCGCGCCGTTATGGCCGATGAAACCGGTAATGGCGCCGTCCTTTACTTCCAGGGAGAAATTCTTCACCACATCCCTGTCACCGTACCGTTTGGTAAAATTCTGTATCCTGATCAAGACAGTCCCTCCGTCTGCCTGTGCCGCGCCGGGCGGATTCTGAGGTAAATATATCATAGATTCCACGGAACGAAAAGCCGCATCTCATATCAACCCACGGCAGGTATCTATAAAAGAAGACGGCCTGTCCTCCGCCCGCAGGTCATGCCGGATGCGCTCACGGGCCCTGCTTCAGGCGCCGGTCTCCTACAGCACGTGCCTTCCAGGAAGCCTGTCCCCCTGGTCGGTGACAAGCTGGGCGACCTTGTGCATATCCCCCTGGTTGATCACGGGCCGCGTCGATGACCGGAAGAGCCCGGTCCCGAAGTACCTGTCGTCCACGGTCAGGACCGTGCCGGCAACATAGTCGTCGAGCTGCTGCCCCTTCCAGTTCGTCGGAAAGATCCTCTGTTCCAGAAACGGCTGCAGGATCATCTCCCGCACGTCCCCGGACACGAACAGGTCCTCCCACTCCCTCTCGTCGGTAAGGCTCCCCGCGTACACCTTCTCGCTCTTCCCGAGACAGTGGTGCTTGAGGATATAGCCGTCCTTCATCTCCCTCGCACGGTCGAACTCGGGATCCCCATAGAGATACGTCCTGACCGCGTGTTTCCGAAGGAACACGGTCTCCTCCTCGTCGAGAAAACTTCCCGTGAAGCGGTCCTCGAAGAACAGCCGGAAGAACCTCTTGTCGTGGAGGAGGAAGATCGTGCGGAAGTCATTTCTCATCCCAAGGTCCGCGAGATACTTCAGCGTATCCATGGAAAATGACAAGAGATCCCTCTGGTTCAGCGCGCTCACGACCATGCTTCCACGCAGAAGACCGAGACTGCTCTCCACCTCACCGGCTTCGATCACATCCGTCTCCATCCCGAGGGCCCGGTAGAACGGGACGTAGAGCTTGATCGAATCGGACTTGTCGGCGCTCTTCAGGACGACGAGGCGGTCCCTCCCCTCCCTCATCCCGGCCATATAGGCGAGGAACTCCTCGAAATAGGACAGCCTGTCCGTGATTCCGGCGCTCTTCGCCATGTCCTCCCCCGCCCTCTCCATGAAGTACGAGAGGAAGTAGCCGTTGCCGAAGAACCTCGACGTGATCTCGCAGAACGAGAAGCCCCCGTCCTTCAGGATCAGGTAATCGGGCCGCCAGGTTCCCGCCCTGTATGGATATTCTTCCGCGAATTCGAGAAATTCCAGTATCTTCTCATCGTATGGGATGAGGTCCAGAAACTCCGAATAGCACTCCGCGTAGCGCGCTGAGGCACGGCCCAGGATGCCTGCGGCCCTTCTCAGTTCGCGCTCCCGCTCATAGCTCACGACCATGGGCTCGTCGTGGCACCAGTACCGGTAGTAGGGGATGAGGTCGGCGTGAAGGCCCGCGAATAATTCTGAATATGTCATAAATCCTCCTCGTACTGCCGCCCCTGATGTGGTAGACTTCGAAGAAGCGGACGCATCATGCCGGTCCGCGCACCAACACTCTTTCGGAGGCCGCCATGAATTACTGTGAAGCAGCAGCATTTCTCGGGAGCCTTCCCCCCTTTGTCCCCATGAGGACCGCGCCGGGGGAAGACCTCTTCAATCTCGATAAAATACGGATTCTTCTCGGCATGCTCGGCAATCCCGAGACGAAGACGCGGTTTGTCCACGTCGCCGGATCCAACGGCAAGGGATCGGTCTCGGCCTTCCTGCAGAACATCCTGACGGAGGCGGGATACAGGACGGGTCTCTACACCTCCCCGTCCCTCGTCCGCCTCACGGAGCGCATCCGGATCGGCCGCGAGGAGATCAGCGGGGAGGATTTCGCCCGCCTCACGGAGCGCATCCGGGAGGAGTCCGTGAAAATGGACGCCGCCGGGCAGGGCTTCCCGTCTGAATTCGAGATCCTTACTGCCGCGGCTTTCCTCTTCTTCAGCGAGGAACACTGCGATATCGCCGTCCTCGAGACGGGGCTAGGCGGCAGGCTCGACGCGACGAACGTCATCCCGGCACCGCTCCTCTCGGTCATCACTCCCATAAGCCTCGAGCACACGCAGGTTCTCGGGGATACGCTGGCGGAAATCGCCCGGGAGAAGGCCGGCATCATCAAGTCCGGCCCGGAAACGGAGGTACTGCTCGCCCCCCAGCCGGAGGAGGCGAGGGACGTCATCCTCCGCGTCTGCGAAGCACGCGGCGTCCCCGCAAGGGATGCCCTCCTGCCCCTCAGCGGACCGGGACCGTCGGAATCCCGCGACCTCCGGACCCGGGAATTCAGTGTCCTCATCGGAGGTGTCCGGAAAACCTTCCGGATCGGGATGGTGGCGCCCTACCAGACCGGCAACGCCTGCACCGCCCTCACGGCAGCGCTCATCCTCCGGGAAAAGGGCTTCCGGATCCCGGATGAAGCGCTCTCCCGCGGCCTTGCGGGCACGAGATGGCCCGGAAGATTTGAGATCTTCAACGGAAATCCGGTCATGATCGTGGACGGAAGCCACAATCCCGCCGGGGCGGAGACGCTCGGGGCCGCTCTCGCCGCGCACTTTCCGGGCAGGGAGGTCACCTTCGTCGCCGGCATACTCGCCGACAAGTCCTGGACCGGGATGATCGACAGGATGCTGCCGTTAGGGCGACATTTTTACGCGATCACCCCGGATTCGCCCCGCGCGCTGCCGGCTGCTGTCCTCGCGGAGTACGTCCGGGGGAAAGGCGGCATCGCGGAGGTCTGTCCGGACGCCCTCTCGGCCGTCCGTGCGGCTGTCCGGACCGCGGGGGACGGCGGCGTCGTCTGCGCGTTCGGTTCCCTCTACTCCGTCGGAGCCCTCAGGGAGGCGGCGCTTCTCGTGCGGGGGTGATCCCGGAGCCGCCGGCCCCGGGACGCGGCTCGGAGATCCCGGCCCCCGGCCGGTCTCAGGCCGACACAAATCCGATCGTCTTCAGGTCCAGCGTTCCATGCCCTCGAAAATAGAAATACACCGCGTGCTTCCCCGGCGTCGGCGTGATCGGGAGGAGCTGCAGGTCCCACTCGCTCGAATTGACCTGGAACTCACACTCGCCGATCACCTGCTTCCCGTCCTCGCCGAACGCGATGACGACAGTTCCGAAGAAGCTGCCCCTGACTTCCAGCGCGCAGAGGTCGGCATCGATGAACTGGAAATACTTGTACCCGATCTTTGACCGGTTCACGATCCCAGTGATATAGACCAGGTTCTGTGTCTCGGTCACGCGGGCTCTCTCCCTCAGCGCGGGATCCGCGTAATTGACTTTCTCGGGCATCGTCCTGTCCGCGATGTGGCAGGCGATGGCCGCGGGATACGTGCCGGACGCCACGAGCGGCCCGCCGTTCAGCCCGCAGCTCGTGATCTCCGCCTGGAGAAATCTCCCTTCCCGGTCCATCTGAATCTCTTCCGCGCAGCCCTGGCGCGAGTACTCCGTCCCGTTCGTCTGTCTGTGGTAGAAGACGTAGTGCTTCTCCCCGACGGAGAGGACGCTTCCGTGGGTGTTGCCGATCTGGTTCACCGGCCTCGTCCGGCCATAGAGGCCTATGTCCCCGTTCGAGACGAGGACACCCGCGTACTCAAACCCGGACATCGGCCGGTCAGAGACGGCGCAGCTCAGGCTGTGGCTCGTCTCGTCGGAGTAGATGAAATAGTATCTGCCCCCGATCTTCCTCATCGAGGAAGCCTCGTAGAACCCGTGTCCCTCGAACGGTGTCCCCTTCGCCGATGCCGCGTTCGGGATGAGCGGAACGGGGCCGGCGACGGGCGTGATCATGTCGTCGCCCATTTTCAGGACGAAGGACGACTTGAACCCGATATAGAGGTACACGGACCCGTCGTCGTCGACGTGGGCACCGGGATCGAACCAGCGGAGGTCGGGATAGGCGGCCGCCCCGGCCGGTTTGCTGACGTGGCCGAGATACTCAAACGGGCCGGCGGGCGAGTCGCTCACCGCGACGCCGATCTCGTCGATCTCCGAGAAGCAGTAGTAGAGGTAGTACCGCCCGTCGGTTCCCCTCACGCAGTCCGGCGCGTAGAGTTCATGGTGTCCGTCGGCGGTCACGGGATCCTGAGCTTTCCTGTAGGAAATGCCCTCCAGCCTCCAGTCGCGGAGATTGTCCGCCGGGGCCGACCACACCTCATAGTCCCCCTCGCAGTACTTCGTACCGCCCGGCCTGTCGTGCGAGCCGTAGAGGTACACCCTCCCGTCGAACAGGCGGGGTTCGCCGTCGGGGATATACACGTTGAGCGGAAGATAGGGATTGAAGATCTGTTCCATGGTTTCATCTCCTCTTTCAATGTAAAGAATGACATAAAGAAAGCCCTCCGTCCCGCTGATGATCGCCCGCAGCGGAGGGCATTATCATATCGGTCAGCCCTGAAAGTAGTAGCCCACGCCCCACTTCGTGTGAACGAACCTCGGCTCGCTCGGGTTCTCCTCGATCTTCTCGCGGAGTCTCCTGATGTGGACGTCGACTGTTCGGACGTCGCCCGGGTACTCGTAGCCCCAGACGATGTTGAGCAGGTTCTCCCTGCTGTAGACCTTGTTCGGATTGAACACGAGAAGCTCGAGAACGTCGAACTCCTTGGCCGTGAGGTTGATCTCCTTCCCGTTGACGAAGACCCTGCGGCTCTCGCAGTCCATCCGGAGACCGTTGATCTCGACCGCCTTGGGCTGGTTCGGGTTCTCGTCCCTGCGGGAGGCGCGGCGCAGGATCGCCTTGATCCTCGCCTTGACCTCGAGGATATTGAACGGCTTCGTGATATAGTCATCCGCCCCGTACTCCAGGCCGAGAATCTTGTCCATGTCCTCGCCCTTCGCCGTCAGCATGATGATCGGGACGTTGGAGAAGCCCCTGATCTGCTCGCAGACCTCCATACCGGTGAGTTTGGGAAGCATCAGGTCCAGAAGGATGATGTCGTATTCCGTCTCCTTCGCGTACTCGAGGGCTTCCTCCCCGTCGTAGGCGCAGGTGACCTCGTATCCGTCCTGCTCCAGGCTGAAACGGATGCCCTTGACAATCAGCTTCTCGTCGTCGACTACCAGTACTTTCTTCGCCATATCTCTCTCCGTTCTCCGATCTCACTCATCCGGCGGTGATGCCGTCCCTGATCCTGTTAAAAAGTGCGGTCTTGATTCCCGGCACCTTCATAATGTCTTCAATCTCTTCAAATGGCCCGTGCTCTTCCCTGTAGGCGATAATATCCCGGGCTTTCGCCTCGCCGATCCCGCTCAGGCTCTGGAGTTCCGCGGAATCCGCGCGGTTGATGTCGACCTTCGCGTCCCCGCCGGAAGCTCTGTCGCCGGTCCCGGACATCCCGTCCCCGGCTCCCGCCTCCCCGACCCGGGGAACCGTGACCTGCTCCCCGTCCGCGAGAATTCCTGCCTGGTTGACGCGCGTCTCGTCGGCGTCCTCCGTGAGTCCGCCGGCGGCCTCGACCGCCTCGTACACCCTCGCGCCCTCGTCGAGGACGTAGACCCCCGAGCGGCGCACGGCCCCGCATATATAGACCGTGATGACCGGAGGAATCTCCGGCTCCTCGGTCCCGCTCCGGACAGGCGCGGTTTCTTCGGAATCTCTCTCTCCCTGAACCGGTCCGGGGTCCTCCGCCGCTTCGAAGGAGAACTCCGTCCGGAGCCCGCCGTCCGCGAAGGATTCGACCGCCGCTTTCCGGCAGCCCGCAAGGCCGGCTGCCGCCCCGGCAAATAGCACAAATAGCGTGACAGCAAGTGTCACGCCCCTATGAATCTGACCCACATGCACACCTCCGTTTCCTTTTTACAGACTGATTCCCGGGGAATCCTGCCGAAACGGCTGTGCACTGTTTCATTGTATCGAAAAGGGTTTTTATTTACAACACGTTTTTCAATTATTTTGCGAACGCCCGGCGCCGCGCGGAGCGCGGCCTCCCCTCAGGGGATGATCCTGTCGAGAATCGCGCAGGCCTCGTCAATCTCGTCCCTGCTGACGATGAGCGGGGGAACGAAGCGCAGGACGTTGCCGCCGGCGGTGATGATCAGAAGCCCGTTTTCAAGCGCCTTCCCGGCGATCTCCGACGCGCTTGTGCCCTCTTCGAACTCGAGGCCGCGTATCAGGCCGGCGCCCCTGTGGGCGCGCACTGAGCTGTGCGCCGCCTTCAGCTCGTCGAGCTTCCGCGCGAGATAATCTCCCGCCTCGCGGGCGCGCTCCACGATATGGTCCTCTTCGAAGATCCGGAACACCGCGGCAGCGGCGGCCGTCGCCAGGGGATTTCCCCCGTAGGTCGTCCCGTGGTCGCCGGGGACGAGGGACGCCTTCGCCGCCTTCTCACCCAGCACGAACGCGCCGACCGGCACGCCGCAGCCGAGCGCCTTGGCCGTCGTCACGATGTCGGGTGTGACGCCGTACGCCTGGTAGGCCCACATATTTCCCGTCCGGCCCATCCCGCACTGGATCTCGTCGAGGATCAGAAGGATGTCGCGCTCGCGGCAGATCGCTTCGATTCCCTCAAGGAACTCCGGTTCCGCGGGATAGATGCCGCCCTCGCCCTGCACGGTCTCAAGGAGGATCGCGCAGGTCTTCTCGCCGACGAGGCTCTTCACGCTCTCAAGGTCGTTAAACTCCGCGAAGCGCACGCCGCCCATGAGGGGGCGGAAGGCTTCCTGGTAGTGCTCGTTTCCGGTGACCGAGAGCGCGCCGACCGTGCGGCCGTGGAACGAGGAGTTCATCGCGATGATCTCGTGGTCGCTCCCCCCGTCCTTAAGCCAGGCGTACTTCTTCGCCGCCTTGATCGCTCCCTCGACCGCCTCGGCGCCGCTGTTCGTGAAGAAGGCCTTCGACAGCCCCGTCGAGAGGACGAGGGCTTTCGCGGCCTCGGCCAGAGGCTCGTGGTAATAGAGGTTCGAGGTGTGGATCGTCTTCCTGATCTGGCCGATCACCGCCTCGTCGTAGCCCGGGTAGTGGTAGCCGAGCGCGAAGACCGCGATGCCCGCCATAAAATCGAGGTATTCCTTCCCGTCGGCGTCGCGGACACGGACGCCCTCGCCCCTGTCGATCGCGATCGGAAAGCGGTTGTAGGTATGAAGGACGTACTGTTCGCTCAAATCAATGATTTCCTGATTTCCCATAATCTCCTCCTCAGCCGGCTCCCGCCCGCCGAAAGCATATGTGTTTCACTAAAAGGGCAGTCCCGTCGTGGCCGCGCGTCAGGGCCCTCACTCTTCTTCCGTGTGATACCGCTTCTCGCCGTCACCTATGATCGCCGTCCCGATCCCCCTGTTGGTGAAGATCTCGAGCAGCATGCAGTGCATGATCCTCCCGTCGAGGATGTGGACGCGGCTCACGCCGTTCTCGATCGCGCTGATGCAGTTCTGGAGCTTCGGGAGCATGCCGCCCCCGGCGTTCCCCTCCTCGATGAACTCCTTCGCCTCACTGACCGTGATCTCCGAGATCAGGGTCGTCGGGTCGAGCGGGTTTCTGTAGACGCCCTCTATATCCGACAGGAACACGAGCTTCTCGGCTTTTACGGCTCTCGCGACCGCGCAGGCGGCGTCGTCGGCATTGATATTGTAGGATTTGAAATCCTCCCCCAGCCCGACCGGGCAGATGACGGGGACGAAGTCGTTGTCGATCAGCGTGTCGATGAGGCCGGTGTTGACCTCCGTCACCTCGCCGACGTAGCCGAGGTCGGCGCCGGACTTCAGCGTCTTCTTCTCGGCACGGATCGTTCCCCCGTCCTTGCCGGAGATCCCGCAGGCCTTGACGCCGTTCTGCTCCATGTACTGGACGAGGCCCTTGTTGACGCGGCCGAGCACCATCTCGGCGATCTCCATGGTCTTCTTGTCCGTGACGCGGAGGCCGCCTATAAATTCAGGCTCAAGGCCCGAGAGGCGGGCCCAGCTGCTGATCTCCTTGCCGCCGCCGTGGACAATGATCGGCTTCATCCCGACGAGTTTGAGCAGCGCGACGTCGGTGATCACGCTCTTCTTGAGCGCGGAGTCCTTCATCGCCGACCCCCCGTATTTGACGACGATCTTCTTCCCCGAGAATTCCCTGATGTAGGGCAGCGCCTCGATCAGGACATTCGCTTTCTCGATCCAGAGTTCCATGTTTTCCATCTTTTTCCGCTCCCCGGCCTGCCGTCTCTTCAGGACCTGTAATCCGCGTTGATTGTGACGTATTCGTGGGTCAGGTCACAGCCCCATGCTGTAGCCCCGCAGTCCCCGTCGTGGACTTCGATCACACACCGGATCTCATCCTGGCTCAGAATCTCCGTCGCTTTCTCCTCGCTGTACTCCGCGATGACGCCGTTCCGGAATGTCTGCACGGAACCCGCGCTGCTTGTGAGCGTGAGGTCGACTCTCTCCGGATCGAATTCCGCCCCGGAATACCCCATCGCGCAGAGGAAGCGCCCGCAGTTCGCGTCGTGCCCGGCGATCGCGGCCTTCGTGAGCGTCGAGGAGACGACGCTCCTCGCGAGGAGTTTCGCGTCCTTCACGGACCTGGCGCCGCGGACCTCGCACTCGAAGAGGCAGGTCGCGCCCTCGCCATCCTTTGCCATCTTCTTGGCGAGCGTCTCGCAGACGGCGAAGAGGCCTGCCCTGAAGGCCCTGAACGCGCCGTCCTCTTCCTTGATCGGTTCATTTTCGGCAAGTCCGTTCGCGAGCAGCAGGCACGTGTCGTTCGTCGACGTATCCCCGTCGACCGACACCATGTTGAAGGTATCGGGCACGACGTCGGAGAGAGCCTTCTGCAGCATCTCCCTCGAGATCGCCGCGTCGGTCGTGATAAAGCTCAGCATCGTGCACATGTTCGGGTGGATCATGCCCGATCCCTTGCAGCAACCGCCGATGACGGCGGAGCTTCCGTCGGGAAATGTCACCCTGACCGCCGCCTCCTTGCTCACCGTATCGGTGGTCATGATCGCGCGCGCAGCCTCGGTGCCGCTCTCCTCGCTCTCCCCGAGGGTGTCCGCGAGCACGCCGACGCCCTCCGTGATTCTGTCGATCGGAAGCTGCCGCCCGATCACGCCGGTCGATGCCGTGAGCACGTAAGCCGGGGGAATTCCGAGGGCTTCCCCCGCGGCCTTCGCGGTCATGCGAACGTAGATCATGCCGTCCTCGCCGGTACAGGCGTTCGCGACGCCCGCGTTGACGACGATCGCCTGGCCGAGCTTCTCATCGAGAACAAACCCGCGGTCCCAGACTACAGGCGCCGCTTTCACCTTGTTGTTCGTAAATGTCCCGGCCACGACGCAGGGCTTCACGCTCACGATCATCGCCATGTCCGCGCGGCCTTCCTGCTTGATTCCCGCGGCGCATCCCGCCGCGCGGAATCCCTTCGCGGCGGTGACCCCGCCCGAAATTACCGTATATCCCATCTTCTCGCCCTCCTTCGGGGATTGACCCGGTTATCTCACACGCACTCGGGCACGAGCCGGAGGCCCTCCGCCTCGTCCAGCCCGAACATGACGTTCATGTTCTGGACCGCCTGTCCGGCGGCGCCCTTCACAATATTGTCGATCGCGCCCATCATGATCAGCCGCCCGGTCCGCCTGTCGACGCGGACGTTCACGTCCGCGTAGTTGCTCCCGCGGACGTAGCGGGTTTCGGGAACCTTCCCCTCCGGCAGGACGCGGACGAATGTCTCATCCCCGTACATCTCCGTGTAGGCGGCGCGGATCTCCTGCTCCGTCACGTCCTTCGCCAGGCGGGCGTAGGCTGTCACAAGGATTCCCCTGTTCATCGGGATGAGGTGAGGCGTGAACTGGACCGCGATCTCCCTGCCCGCTGCCTTCGCCAGCTGGTCCTCGATCTCGGGGGTATGGCGGTGCGTCGTCACCCCGTAGGGCTTCACCGTCTCGTTGACCTCACAGTAGAGGTTCTGGACCTTCGCGCCTCTCCCCGCCCCCGTCGTCCCGGACTTCGCGTCGATGATGACCGAGTCCGGCTCGATGAATCCGGCCTTCATGGCCGGAAAGACCGAGAGCACGCTGCAGGTCGGGAAGCATCCCGGATTCGCGATGAGCCGGGCACCCTTTATGAGGTCCCTGTTCAGCTCGGGAAGCCCGTAGACCGCCTCCCCGAGAAACTCCGGCGTCGGGTGATGGATGGCGTACCACTCCTCGTAGCGGGCGGCATCCTTTATCCTGAAATCGGCGGAGAGGTCGATGACCTTCGCCCTCGAGAGAAGGTCTTCGCTGACCTTCGACGCGCAGTAGCCCTGGGGTGTCGCCGTGAAGATCACGTCGGCGGCGTCCGCGAGCTCCTCCATGTTGTCGTCGAGGCAGGCCTCGTCGACGAGTTCAAAAAAACTTCCGTATATCTCCGCGTACGGCTGGCCGGTAAAGCTCCTCGAGCCATACCAGACAATCTTCGCGTCCGGGTGATTGAGAAGGATCCGGACGAGCTCCGCTCCCGCGTAGCCAGTGGAACCGATGATTCCGGCTTTGATCATGATTTTCCTCCGTCAGGTGTGGTGACCGCCCCGGCCGCCACGTTTCATTTTCCGTGAGATCCGGTTCTGGAATTTACAGACCCCATCATAATATATTAATGAGAGGCAAATGTAAACACCTCATTTTGCATAAATATACGCTTTTTATGTATAATATGCAGGTGAAATTGCTATATAATGAATATTTTCGAAATATGTCTTGCATATTAATTGCATATGAGGTATAGTCGGCAGTGAGTTCAGGCAAAGGAGGCTCTGTTATGGCAAATGAAAAGGTTGTTCTGGCCTATTCCGGCGGTCTCGACACGACCGCGATTATTCCGTGGCTCAAGGAACATTTCGGTTACGACGTCATCTGCTGCTGCGTAGACTGCGGGCAGGGAAATGAACTTGAAGGGCTCGAGGAGCGGGCAAAGCTCTCCGGCGCTGACAAGCTCTATATCGAGGATATCAACGACGATTTCGCCGAGAACTACATCATGCCCTGCGTCAAAGCCGGCGCGGTGTACGAGAACAAGTACCTCCTCGGCACTTCCATGGCGCGTCCCGCGATCGCGAAGAAGCTCGTCGAGATCGCCAGGAAGGAAGGTGCTGTCGCCATCTGCCACGGCGCGAC
>CACYEN010000174.1 GCA_902773435.1 uncultured Lachnospiraceae bacterium
ACTTTTAATCAAGTTGTCCGGGGTTCGAGTCCCCGATGCTTCATGCGATACGATAATAACGTAGAAAAACGGCATTTCCGAAAGGAAATGCCGTTTTTTTCTTTTCCCTGCTTCGGATTACCCGATCAGCCTCTTCAGCATCTCGTGGTGCCTCCGCACCTCCTCGACCTCGTCCGGAAGATCCGCCTCCGTCCGGTCCTGCTGATCCCGCTGCCCCTCGTACTCGGAGTTGATGTAGCCGTCGTAACCCTCCTCCTTGAGAATCCTGATGGGAGTCTCGTAATCGATCGCCCGGTCCTCATAGCAGCCCGGTTTTCCGGGAATCTCGGTCATCTGATAGAACTTCCCGTGAATCGAAGTGATGTAAGGCACGATCTCCCGGAGGTCCTCCGGGTTCGCGGACATCCTGTGCAGCGACAGCCTCTCGATGTTCATCGGGTCGATTCCGTGATCCGGGAACTTCTCGCCGAGAACGGCCGCGAGCTCGGTCAGGCCGTATTCACTGCTGTTCTCCAGGATCCAGTCCACGGCGTCCGGGTCTGCGTGCCGCTTCACGTAGTCAACCGCCACCTGGGAGGGCCGGTACTGGAAGATGCCGAAGTCCGGGTTGAGGCCGACGTGGCGGCTGCCTGTCCTCTGGGCCAGGTCGATGATCTGGTCGGCCATGCGGATATCAAGCGCCGCGGCCATCCCGTAGGTCGGCTGCTCGAGCCCTTCCGCTTTGATCGGAAGGGGGGCGTGAATCTCCTTGCCCATCCTGACGTTGTATTTCTCTGCCGTGGGCAGGGCCATCTCGATCACGTCGATCGGGACGAGGCAGAGCGGGCGGACATTTTCAAATCCGAGCTTCGAGGCGAGCACGATGTCGTTCTTCAGGCGTTCGGCCGCCTCGCGGTGGTTCATGATGTGGTCGCGGAACTGGTGGACGTCGAGATAGACGTCCATCGTGACCGCCTTCATATTGTAGCGCGCGAGATAACTGCGGAAATCATAGATAAACTGCTCTGACGGGAACGGGTAGTCCCGGATCGTCGCCTCGTCGATAATCTCCACGCCGTCGGTTCCGAGCCCCTCCCGGACCTCGCGGACCATATCCTTCCAGTCCATCTGGCGGAAAAACTGTGCCTGCTGGTAGCTGTACAGGGAAACACCTCTCCTGATTGCCATCGTCACCGTCCTCCTTCCTGAAGCATAAGGTCAAACGAGCAGATAAAGGCCGTCTTCCCCGCGCCTGCCCCGTGTCCCGGGACGGGCGGGTTCTTCAGCCATTCCTCATCCCACGGCATGTATCCGTAGGCCGCGAGCACGGACTGCTGCAGCCGGATCGTGTGCATGCCGGGTTCAAGCCCGCCTTCCTTCGTCACATAGACGAAGCCCTCGTCATCGTAGTTCCAGTGCTCCCAGACACAGCTCTTCAGCTCCTCAAATGAGCGGGGCGGCTTCCCGTTGATCGCGAACCTCTGAAGTTCCCTCGGGTACTCGATGCCGTCGCATTCCACGAAGTAGCCGTTGTGCAGGGAAAGAAAACATCCGCGGTAGTCGGCGATGCGGACCGCGAACCGGAAACCGGTGATCCGGCCGTCTTCACAGACATTTTCAAGGCTGTCCTGACGGATCAGAAATCTGTCAAACATGACGTTCCCTCCTGATGTTGATCTTTATTGTTTCCTATCATAAGTCAGCGCCCGCGCGCAAAACAAATGAAATTTTAAGGTCCTTAAGCACATCTCTTACTGAAAACGGGAGGTTAAAAAATATAAAAAAATATTAATATAAAAAAGGGGGACAGAAAGATTAATTTAAAAAATAAGGAGAAATTTACGCCTGAGAGTTTAAAATGGAGAGCATTTTTGTCCGAAAACAGATATGATCGTATCGTCATAACAACACACCAACACAAGGGAGGAAAATACCATGATGTTGAAAAAACTGGCTGCGCTTCTGCTTGCCGCCGCAATGACAACCACTCTCTTCTCCGGATGCGTCTTTGCCGAGGAAGAGGTGATTGAAGAGGGGATGGAAGAGGAAGGCGGAGAAGACGACGGCGAGACCGCCGAGATCGTCGTAACACTTCTCACGCTTGCCCCGATCGATTCCGACGCTTCACAGCACGTTGAGGACGCCGTGAATGAGATGATTCTCGACAAGATCAATGTTCAGGCCGATATCCGCTGGATGGATGCCGGAACATACATGCAGCAGGTTCCGATGATGCTGCAGGCTTCCGAACAGATTGACCTGATCATGTTCACGCCGATACCGATCGCCGGCTATCAGTCCTATATGAGCCAGAACCAGCTGATCGATATCACGGACCTTCTCGATGAGTACGGCCAGGATATCAAGGAGATTATGGGTGACTACCTGAAAGCGACAACCAAGGCCGGCAAGGTCTACGGTGTCGGCTGCCTCGGCGCCCTTGAGTCCAAGTGCGCGGCGGATATCCGCGGCGACATTCTTGAGAACATCGGTCTCGCCGAGAAGGCCGAGAGCGCCTCGACATGGGCTGATCTCGAGGAGATCTTCGAAGGCCTGAAGGAAGACGGAACGACTCCGAACGTCATCATCAACTGCGACGCGGAAGGCACGACCGTGACAGCTCAGCCGTACATGCTCGGCGGCGAGACATTCGCGGACGCCTACTGGGTCGATCCGGTCGGCGACAGCTATCAGTACGTCTATGCAGATCCCGAAGACAACAAGATCAAGAACTTCTTCGCCAACGAGGACTATCTCGACTCCCTGAAGCGCGTCCGCAAATACTATGAGGCCGGCTATATCTTCAAGGACGCCGCGACAGCCCAGGATTACGGCACTACCCAGATGAGAAATGAAGTCGGTGCCGTCATGTTCCACTCCGTCGAGCTCGGCAACAAGGCAGCCATGGAATCCGGAATGGGCAAGCCGGACGTTGAGGTCGACATCACGAGCGCGAAGGTTGCGACCGGCTCCTTCACAAAGTTCGGATTCGGCGTCCCGGTTACATCGGAAGAGCCGGAAGCTGCGATCAAGTTCCTGAACCTCCTTTATACGGACCAGGAGCTCATGGATACCCTGACATGGGGCGTCGAGGGCGTCGACTGGGCAAAGAACGAAGACGGAACAGCGACGTATCCGGAAGGTGTGACGGCTGAGACAGTTCAGTATCACACAGCTGATTTCCTCTATGGCAACAGGCTCCAGATCACTCCGTGGGAAGGCGACGGCGCTGATATCCGCGAAAAACAGATTGAGTCGAACGCGGCGACAGAGCTCTCCCCGTTCTTCGGCTTCGCGGTCGATACGGAAGCCGTCTCTGAGAAGATCGCGGCGGTCAAGAACGTCGTCGACAAATATAAACCGTCTCTCAGCTCCGGCGTTATCGAGGACGTCGAGGGAACGGTCGCCCAGATGATCTCCGAGATGGATGCCGCGGGCATGCAGGACGTGATCGCCGAGTATCAGGCCCAGCTTGACGCCTGGCTCGCCGAGCAGTAAAGAGTCCTCCAGAATCCGCGCGGGAACGGCTTTTTCCCCGCGGATCCGGTATCCGGACACAAACATCATATGATCTCAAGAAGAAGCCGCGGTGCCCCATGTGCGCGTGCCGCGGCACTCTTCCCGGTAAAGGAAAGGAGCTTTTGAAAGTGAACAAGGGAAAAAAACCTCTTGCACTGCCTGAAGCCGGAGCAAAACAGCTGAGACCGGAACTTCTGATCGCCGGCGTACTGATCGCCCTTTCCGTAAAGCTGTACTATGTCGGCTACACCTACAAGGGAAAGTACTACAGCCTGAAGGGAACCAGCCTGATGGAAGGCAGGACCATCTGCGGAGGCAAGGTGGTTCTCCCGCCGAACTTTGCGATCACGGCGATTCTGATCGCCGGAATCGTGATCGCCCTGTCCGGCGTCCTGACCCGTGTCCTGACGGTGGAGAAGGGGATGCTGATCGCGCTTGTCGCGTCGATCGCGGCACTCATCTGCAACATCTATTTCGCGTCCTCGATCGCCGGGGCAATCAATAAGGCGAAGGGGGTCCGCGTGACCGCCGGCTCCATTCTGGCGCTCGCCGTGACGGCGGCGGTCCTTCTGTGGCTTCTGATCGCGCTGTATAAGCTGAAGGTTCTGTCCGCACTCGACTTCATGGCGGTTCCGGGCATGCTCTACTTCATCATCAATAACTATATCCCGATGGTCGGTATCGCGATCGCCTTCAAGAAGATCGACTACAGCGTCGGAATCCTCCAGTCGCCGTGGGTCGGTTTCAGCAACTTCAGGCAGCTGTTCGCGACGTCGACCGGAAGCTTTTTTGATTCGGACGCCTGGCTGATCACGAAGAATACATTCGCCTACAATATCGTCTTCATCATCCTCGGGACCGTAGTCGGCATCATTGTCGGGATCTGTCTGGCGGATATCGGAAGAAAATTCCTTCAGAAGTTCTTCCAGACCAGTATCCTTCTGCCGCAGCTGATCTCCTACGTCATCGTCGCCTACATCGTGTTCGCGTTCTTCAGCAACGACGCGGGCCTTGTCAACCACATCCTCGGCGAGGAGAAAGCGATCAACTTCTACGCGGCACCGAAATACTGGCCGTTTATCCTGACATTCATCTATATCTGGAAGCAGGTCGGCTACAACGCGATCATCTTCCTGAGCTCCATCGTCGGCATCGACAGGAGTATCTACGAGGCGGCCAAGGTCGACGGGGCGACGAAGTGGAACCAGATCCGCTACATCACGCTTCCGCTGCTGAAGCCGACCGTCATCACGCTCTTTATGCTGAGCGTCGGACGAATCATGTACTCTGACTTCGGCCTGTTCTATCAGGTTCCGCTCGATTCCGGAGCGCTGTACTCGGTGACGCAGACCATCGACACCTATGTGTACCGCTGCTTAATGACGCTCAACAACATCGCTGTGTCGTCCGCGGCTTCGACGTACCAGGCGATCATCGGCTTCATCCTGGTCCTGATCGTCAACTCGATTGTCCGCCGCGTCGACAAGAGCAACGCCCTGTTCTGAAGGAGGTCAGAGTATGGAAGATTCCAGTGTAAAAACCAGATCAGACCGAATTTACCAGGGCATCATCATCGCGATCCTCATCGTCTTTGCCCTGTGCGCGATCCTTCCGTTCCTGATTCTTGTCTCATCGTCGTTTACGGATGACGGAACGCTGGCGAGAGAGGGTTACAACTTCTTCCCGAGGAAGTTCAGCACCTATGCTTACTGGTACCTGTTCAAGTCTAACGCGAAGAAAGTCTTCCGCGCGTACGGCATCACGTTCTTCATCACGATCGTCGGCACCGCGGTGTCGCTGCTGATCGGACCGATGCTCGGCTGGGTGCTCTCAAGGAAGGATTACAGGAGGGGGAAAGCACTGACCTTCATGGTGTTCTTCACCATGCTGTTCAACGGCGGTGTGGTCCCGTCCTACATCATGTACACGCAGCTCTTCCATCTGAAGAACAGTATCCTGGCTCTTCTGATCCCGACGCTGGTGTTCAACGGGTTCTACATCATTCTCTACAAGAACAACTTCTCGTCCAATATCCACCCTGCCCTTGTGGAGGCGGCCAAGATCGACGGCGCGGGAGAACTGTATATCTACTTCAAGATTGTTCTTCCGCTGTCGCTGCCGATCCTGGCGACGATCGGGCTCATGGTAGGCCTCGGATACTGGAATGACTGGACCAACGGCCTGTACTATATCACGGACACGAAGCTGTACGCGCTGCAGCAATACCTGAAGAGTATCATCGACAACATCAGCATGCTGTCGCAGCTGGCGACGACCGCGGAGGCGGGCGCCGTGGCGGCGAAGATGCCGGGCACGTCCATCAGGATGGCGATGGCCGTGATCGGCGTGGTTCCGATCATGGTGCTGTATCCGTTCTTCCAGAAGGCGTTTATCGCCGGTATCGCCCTCGGAGGCGTGAAGGAGTAAACACCGGTTCAGAAGCGGTCATGGCCTGGCGGTGACCGCCGGCACTTTCATAATTGAGAACGCATAGGGGCGGCCTCCGGGTGTATCTTAACCCGGCGGGACCGCCCGTCATTTTTTATACGGCGTCAGCACGTAAGGCCAAAGGGTGGGCGCAGGCGCGCCTTCACATCTCCAGCCTGATATCCCACAGGCACACGCTGTGGACCGAGAGGCGGATATTCAGTTCCAGCTCGGTCTCCGCCCTCACGAAGACCGTGCGCTCCTCGGGCACGCAGGTTCTCTTCAGGTAGTCGTTTTCTTCCGGGGGAACTGTCAGTGTCCTCGACATGAAGTCGTCCTCTCCGAGGTTGCCGGCGTTCAGTGATCCGAGATAGATGTCGAAAACACTCCCGTGGGCGCGGTCCAGAAGATAGCGCCGTATCCGGTAGATCCCCGGGGTGATGCCGGTGAGCCGGAAATGCATCTCGATCGGGGAGACCGCCTCGAAATAGGAGTAGACGTCCTGGATGGAATGGCTGTGGTTGGCCTGGAGCGAGTAGAAATTGGTGAATCTCACATAATAATACGTCAGGACCTGGTAGTGGTCCTGTCCGCTCGAGGTGATACAGTAGTGTTCACCTCTCCGGATCAGCCGGTTTCCGAGCTTCGTAAGAAATGACAGCGCGAAAAATGAGGGCATCGGAAGTCCCGCCCTGTTGAAGAGCCCCACGCCCGAATAGGACCTGTAGACCTGGTTCATATTCGTGAACGCCGAATCGGTCAGCATCCAGTAAGCGATGAGCGGGGACTGTTCGTGAAGAAGCAGCAGGTTGTGGCAGAGAAACGCCCCCTGGAAACAGCTGGAGCTGATGAAGGTGTCGGGGATCAGGCAGGAATTGAACTCCGTGATAAAAAGAGGCACCTCTTTTCCCCAGACCGCGGCTGTCTGCTCGAGGACCCACTGCTGCTGCCGGACGAGGGGGCGCGAGACAGACGAGAGATTCATGGATCCGGCCCCTTTGTCGGATTCATACTGGATCGCGAAAAAATGCATGGAAAGGAAATCGGGGAGTTCGCCGGATTCCTTCATCGCATTGAGAAACACGAGAAAATCGTCGGAGGAGACGGACGTCGTGAAGCCCGGTCCCCCTAATTCCGCCTCGGGAAGATAGCGCCTGATCACCCTTCTGATGGCCGCGAAATCTTCGATATAGGCCGGGTCCGGGAGTGCCGGGGGCTTATAGAGCTCGAAGATCCATTTCGAACACCACGCGGGATCATAGCGCGTCAGGACAAAGCGGAGGAATTCCTCCAGCTGCCTGAGAAAGGCAGGGCCGTGCCTCAGCGGCCTCATTCCGTCGGGGCTGCCCGCGCCGATGTTCAGCGTGTGCAGGGAATTCCTGCTGAGTTCGATGAGCGGGATAAGCTGATTGTCATAGAGAAAATCCAGTGCGCCGGCGACCATTGACATACTGTACCTGTCCGTCCCGGAGAGGCGCAGGATCATGGAACTGCTCAGCAGTCCCTCGAGCCTGACGAAGGTGAACCCCAGGGCTTCTTTTGACTCCAGAAGATATTTCCGAAAATCGCTGTGCCCGAGATTCGCCGCCTGTCCGATGTTGATGATCCGGCACATGTTCCGGGTAAACGGCGTTCCGGACGAGACGTCGGCCGTCACCCGCCGGTGCTCGCTGACGTTTGCGATCGGGTCATAATCCACTTTGGCGGGAATCCGGGACTGTGAAGCTTCCGCGTTCTCATCCGCCATCTCCGCCCTGAAGCGCCGTGGGGAGGTCCCGTAGAACTGCCGGAAATTCCTGTTAAACGTCGACATGTTGGAGAAACCGCACGAAAGGGCGATCTCGGTGATGCTCTTCTCGGAGTAGCGCATGTCGCGGAGGGCGAATTCCATGCGGATCCGGTTCAGGTAGGAACTGAAATGTTCCCCGAAATTCGTCTTGAAGAAGGCCGAGAGATACTGAGGGGTCAGGTGGAGGTGGTCAGCCAGGTCGCTCAGCGTGAGGGGATTCTGGTAGTTCGCGTTGATGAAGGTCTCGATCTGTCTCAGCCTTTCCCCGTATTTCCCGGAGGAAGCCTCCTTGTGGGCGTAACTGTTCAGGTGGTTCCGGGATAGCTCGTCCATGAGCTCGAACAGCCTTCCGAGAATCGTCAGGTGATGGTCCTGCGAATAGTCCAGAAACTCCGAGGATATCGTCGTCAGGATCTGCTTGATGCGGTTATAATCCCGGTCGCTCTCCAGCAGCGAGTCGCAGAACAGGCGGTGCTCCGGCCCGGCATACTGCTCGATAAAATACGGGAGGATGCCCAGGCGCAGGATGATGCAGTCGGCCCCGGGACGGATGCTGTAGAGCGTTCCGCTCGGGATCAGGGTGAGATTGTCGGCGGGATAGGTGCGCGGCACGCCGTCCCCGGCGGTCAGCGTGACTTCGCCGGAGAGGCAGTAGAGGATGTCCAGGCTTTTGTTTTTGTAGCTCTCCTCTTTTGTGTGCTTCTGCTGCGTGAGATAGAGGAGCGGAAAATCCTTGATGTTCGGCATGGTTTTCTATTCCTGTGAGGGTGAGCTGTAATCAATCAGGATCATCAGGCATTCGAGCGGCCCGGTCTCAGCCGTGATGTCGATCACGCCGTCGGGTCCGACCGTATGCGAAGTGACCGCGGTCGCGGGGTACGAGACATGTTCAAAGAAGCGCAGCTCCCGGCCGCTGACTGTGAGGATGTTCCGGGCCTGCTCGCTCCAGATGGCCAGGATATTGCCGTGATCCGGGGAGACCCGGTAGGTCTTGACGAGATAGACGCCGGGAATCGCCCCGCGGATCCGGAAGGCCTTCTCCCTGCGCCCGTGTGTTCCGGAAAATGACCGCTCAAAAGCCATAACCGATTCCACGGAGCCGTCCTCCGCGAGTTTCTGCGGGATGGAGACGCAGTCGAAGATCAGGACCTGAAAATTGTACCTGGACCTGCACGTCACGCAGTAATCGTCCCCGCGCGAAAGAAGCGTCTGTCCCATCAGGGCTTTCAGGCTGTAGGCATATCCGGCCGGTTTCAGGAGAGAGCTCGTGTTGAAGAGCCCGCTGGCTCCGAAGAACATGGCCACCTGCCGTCCGAGCAGCGTCGGGAGATCCGAGAGTATGTGATATCCGATCCCCCGGACACGGTCCTCGCAGCTGTTCAGGAACCGCAGGATAAAGGCGCACTGGAAGACGGAATCATTGAGATAATGCTCCATATAGTGGGCGAAGCCGAATTCCGTCAGGTAGACGGGCAGTGAGGGATAGTAGAGCCCGGCGATCCGAAGGGCGGCGTGAAGACGCCTCTCCAGTATGTCCGGATCCCTGGCGAGGACGAGCTTCTCCTCGTTCCGGGCTTTTTCGGACGTGATCGCGTTGCCGTGAAAACTCAGGAAATCCATCCTGACCTGTTCCGCCTCAAGCATGTCGAAGACGGAGCGGAACGTCGTCTCCGAGAGAGAGGTGGCGAATCCGCAGCCGCCGAAGCGGCAGCCCGGGACACAGTCGTGGATTACCTTCTCAAAACGCCGGTAATACTGCAGAAACTGGTGGAACGTGAACTCCCGGTCTCTCGTAAAGCTGAAATGCAGCTCGAAGATCCAGCTCCCGACGGTGCTCCTCCCGTATCTGTTGCACGCGGCTCTCAGGAATTTCGGGAGGATCTCGAGCTCCTTCCTGTAATAGGTGCTGATATCCGCGTCGCTCTCAAGGTAGTAGTTGTTGACGATTCCCAGGGCGGGACGGTAGTCGGTGTAGCCGAGGTCCGCGAAGATGAGGTAGCCGAGGGATCTCAGGTAGTCGATGGACCAGAAACAGATCCCGAAGTCAAAATGGATATTCCCGTTCAGCTCGTATGTCGTCACGAGGTCAAGAAACTGATAGATTCTCACGTATTTGAAGCCGGCGATCTTTCTGGCCTCCGCGATCTGGGAACGTACTCTCTCTGAGGCGAGCGCATAGAAAGGGCCGAGA
>CACYEN010000175.1 GCA_902773435.1 uncultured Lachnospiraceae bacterium
AACGTAACCTACAGCATCGAAGCCGCGGAGATCACCGTGCCGGATGCCGTGTTCAACCGCAGGCTCCAGGAACCGGAGGTCACCGTGAAGATCGGCGACAGGACGCTGGAGATGTACACGGACTATGAGCTGGTCGCGGAGCCGATGCTGAAGGCCGGCACGCAGGAGATCCAGATCATGGGCACGGGCGACTACGTCGGCCACAAGGCGGCGACATTCACCGTGCTGCCTGCGGATTCCGCCGTGGAAGCGCTGGAGGAGGTCTCGCTGAGCGACCTTGAAGAAGGGGACGTGACCGTGCTGACGGTGGATACCCCTGCGCACCCGGACAATGTAGAGTTCGATTTCTCGGGCACGGATGAGGGCCTTCGCAAGTATCTGAAGGCCGCCCCGGACGGCAAGTCGGTCGTGCTGGAAAAGGGCGCGGAGTCGGGCCGCTACGAGGTCCTGGTCTCTGTCATTGGCGGCAGAGCAGACACCTATGCCGACATCGACGCAGAGACATTCGCGTTCGAAGTGAAATAGTGCCGGAAGGATGCATTGCCTCCGGGACTATGCGATACGCAAGCCCATAGGGAAAAAGATCCCGCCGCGCGTCTCACCGCTTCAGGAAGCGTTGAGACGCGCGGCGGTCACAGTACGGGACATGAGGGACGGTTTCAACCGTCCCTCATGTCCCTCCACTATTCCTCTTCGATCACGCCGTAGCCCTTCAGCCTCTCCAGCAAAGCGTCCAGATCCCCGGCGGCGACCGCTTCGTCCACGTCGTATTTAGCACAGATGGCGACGAGGAGATCGTCCCGGGAAACCGGGTCCTGCAGCTTCTCCCATACGAAGGCCGCGACATCGTTCAGGGCCACCGCGCCTTTGAACCGTCCGACATTGTCCCCGGCCGGCATGAGGATGTATTCTCCCATCACGTTTCTGAGCACAAAACCGTTCTTTGCCTTCAAGTCAGACCTCTCCTCCTTCAGATCATGCCGTTCCAATCCACTTCGAATGTTTTTTGCATCCTCCGGCAGAGGCCCGCAGAACATCCGGACGATATGCGCGCCTTTTGCCAGTTTGACCATATTCGCCATCTGTATGGCGCTCGTCATGGTATCCCACATGGGCAGAAAACTCTGCTGCATCAGCAGGCGGCGGCGCTGGTCATAGCTCATCGCGCGCACATAGGCGCGATCCGAGCGCCTGATATCGCAGATCGTCTTCAAAGGATAGCGCGCATTGTGGAAGCACTGTTCCTTTCCATCCCAGGGGACCCCACAGAGCTCCATCGATCCCACGTCGATCAACGGGCGATCCCCACTGATCAACACGGCGCCGAAGGCTTCCTGCCAGGCATCAGCTCGCGTGGATTTGCCTATGCCCGAAGGCCCGGTGAAGGCGTAAGCCTCTCCATCGACCAACACCGCCGCGGCATGGAGGGAGACATATCCCCTGCGCGCCAGCATGCATTCCAGCGCGATACGAACCAGCCACTCGGTGCCTACATCCAGCTCGTCCAGAGCGGGATCGATGCCCGTAAGGCCCAGCCGGCTGTAGTCCTCGCTGACGACCAATCCGCCGCGCTTCCCGCCTGTCCGTTGGAAAAACCACCCGTTGGGCTGTCGGCGGACCATCAGGTTCCCCATTTCCAGATCCTTCCCGCCCACAGGAGACTCGTCGCTGAACGCCAGCACCACGTCGGCCTCTGCCGGGTCATGGGAAAAAGCCGAAAAGGAGGGCAATCGAAGTTCTGAGCGGAGCGTCAGGTCCGCTATGCGGTAGTACATAGTTTCCCTCCTCTGCCCGCAGATACCGAATGAACGGTCATCATATAAACATATCCTCTCATGAGAACAAGCAGGAGGGAAGAATGCTCCTCCCTCCTTTACTGTGTGCGATCAGTCGGTCATCCTGTACCCGCAAAGGGCCAGTCCCGGGCTGTTCCACCTGGAATCGTCGAACCTCTCATTGCAGGGCTCTCCGCCTGAGGTCAGGATCTGCTCCCTGAAATCGAATTCCATGATCTCAGCCATGGGCGTGCTGTAAGCATCTCTTGCCATTATGCTTTCCTCCTTTTGAGTTGATCATGTGAGTTTTATCTTATACATTGTTTGGGCCAAGGCCG
>CACYEN010000176.1 GCA_902773435.1 uncultured Lachnospiraceae bacterium
ACGCAGTCCAATTCGGTCTGCTACGCCGCGGATGGCCAGGCGATCGGCATCGGCGCCGGCCAGCAGTCGAGGGTTCACTGCGTCAGGCTCGCCGGAAACAAGGCGGACAACTGGCTTCTCCGCCAGAGTCCCCGGGTGCTGGAGCTTCCCTTCGCCGACGGCATCGCCAGGGCGGACAGGGACAACGCGATCGACGTGTACATAGGTCCGGAGTGCGGCGACATACTCCGCGACGGGGCCTGGCAGCGCGTGTTCAGGGTGAAGCCGGACGTGTTCACGGAGGAGGAGAAGAGGGCATGGCTCGACCGGCAGGAGGGCGTGTCGCTCGGTTCCGACGCGTTCTTCCCGTTCTCCGACAACATCGAGAGAGCGAAGAAGTCGGGCGTCCGGTATGTCGCCGAGCCGGGTGGCTCGATCCGCGACCGGGATGTCATCGACTGCTGCAACCGCTATGGAATGGTGATGGCTTTCACGGGCATCCGCCTCTTCCATCACTGATCATTCTTGACGACAAGGGGGGAATGAATCATGCTGGCGAATCTGAGTGACGTCCTCATCCCTGCGATGAGGGGAAAATACTGTGTCGGACATTTTAACGTGATCAACCTGGAGATGGCCCGGGGCGTGATCAGCGCGGCCGAGGAGGCCGGCGCGCCGGTGGTTCTCGGCATCGAGGAGAGCCAGCTGGAGATCTGCCCGCTCGACGAGTTTGCCGCGTTTGTCGTGCCCATGGCAAGGAAGGCATCGGTCCCCGTCGTGGTCCATTTTGACCGCGGCCAGACCTTCGTGCGCTGTATCGACGCGCTGAAGCAGGGCTTCACCTCGGTCAACTTCGACTGCTCGAGGGACATCCTGGAGGTGAACAAGGCGAGGGTCGCGGAGATGTCGAGGACCGCGCACGCGTTCGGCGCGACGGTTGAGGCGGAGCTCGGCGTGACCCCCGAGGCGAAGGAGCTTGAGTTCGCGGACGCCGCCGGCCTGAGCCTGACGGATCCCGAGCAGGTGGCCGAGTACGTGCAGTCGACCGACGTGGACGCGCTCGCGATCTCCGTCGGCACCGCGCACGGGGAGTACCTCAAGACCCCCGAGATCGACTACGACAGGATCCGGAAGATCTCGGAGACCGCCAGGATCCCGCTCGTGCTTCACGGCGGATCCGGCCTCTCGGACAGCATGGTGAGGGAGGCGGTCGGAAGCGGCATTTCCAAGATCGACATCTTTACAGACGTCAATATCGCCTGCTGCCAGGGGGCGATCCAGGCCTGCAACGACGGAATTCACCTGGTCACCGAGATGATCCCCTACGAGGTGCACGCGGTTCACGCGGTCGTATCGGAGAAGATCAGGCTGTTCCTCATGAAGGACTGAAGCGAACAGGATATAAAGATGAAGGCGGCTGCCCTCCCGGAAGTGAGAGGACAGCCGCCTTTGGCTTTTATATTTCTCTTTTATCAGATCTCGAAGATCCATCCTTCCGGAGCTTCGATCCTTCCCATCTGGATGCCTGTCAGCGTGTCGTAGAGCTTCTTCGTCGTCGGTCCCATCTCGTCCATGCCGCTCGGGAAGCAGATCTCCCTGCCGTGATCCACGATCTTTCCGACCGGGGAGATGACCGCCGCCGTTCCGCAGAGGCCGCACTCCTCGAATTCCGGGAGTTCGGTCAGCGGGATCTCGCGCTCCTCGACTTCCATCCCGAGGTAGTGCTCGGCGACGTATTCCAGCGAGCGCCTGGTGATCGACGGGAGGATGGACGGGGAACTCACGGTGACGAACTTGTTGCCCTTGATGAAAATGACGTTCGCGCCGCCGGTCTCCTCGACTTTCGTCCTGGTGGCGGAATCCGGATACAGGTTCTCGGCGAACCCCTCGTTATGAGCCTGGACGATCGCGTGAAGGCTCATCGCGTAGTTGAGCCCCGCCTTGATGTGGCCGGTTCCTCTCGGCGCCGCGCGGTCGAAATCGGCGATCTTGATCGTGAGAGGCTTCGCGCCGCCCTTGAAGTACGGGCCGACCGGGGTCGTCAGGATGCGGAACTGGTACTCCTCGGCGGGCTTAACGCCGATCACGGAGCTGGACCCGAAGATATAGGGCCTGATATAGAGGGTCGCGCCGGAGCCGTAGGGCGGGACGTAGCTCTCGTTGGCCTTCACGACCTCGCGGACTGCCTCGATGAACCGGTCCTTCGGGAAGGGCGGGATTTCGAGGCGGCAGGCGGAATTGTAGAGGCGCTCGGCGTTCAGGTCGGGCCTGAACGCGACGGTTCTCCCGTCCTCGGTCGTGTAGGCTTTAAGGCCCTCGAAGACGGTCTGGGCGTACTGCAGGACGCCTGCGCACTCGGAGATCGTGACGGTGTGGTCCGATGTCAGTCTGCCCTCATCCCACTCGCCGTTTCTGAAATCTGACACATAGCTCTTCGAGGTCTCGATGTAACCGAAACCGAGATTGCCCCAGTCGATGTTCTGCTTTTCCATATCATTGCCTCCGGATACTACAAGAATTTAATGCGGTAAAATACTATAATCACTTATTATAGACGCGAAACGCCGATTGTCAAACCCCCGTTATTTTTTCGCGTATTTTCTCATGTACATGGCATAGACGCCGAGGGAAATGATGGCGACGCCGACGGTCACGAGTCCGAGGACCGGGTACTTCGCGCCGAGAAAGAACGTCAGAAGCTCGGAGGCGAGAAGGACGAGGCAGAAGACGAGGGACGCGCGGTGCACCTTCTGTATGTCGTAGTTGTCCTCAAGGTTTTTTCCGCCGCCGAACAGGCGGGTGAGGGTATCCCCGTTGCCCGTCGCGAGCATGATGATACAGATGATGAGAACCGCGATGATAAAGATATCGAGAAAATTGGTATTCATGACAGATGGCTCCTTTTTGTTTTCTTCGGGGAAAGCTTAACTCATTTTAGCTGAAAACGGGAAATGTAGCAATAAGATGATGTCCCGGACTCCCGATGCCCCCGGGGCGGCGGGCTTAAGCGGGCGGCCTTCCGGAACGCGGAATTTGACAATCGGGCGGCTGAAAGATAATATGTTGGCAGCACCTGCATGGAGTTTTATATGAATCAGTACGAAGCAATCTTTTTGAGAAAATCTGTCAAACAGTTCAGGATGGAGCCGGTCGATCCCGGCGTGCTGGCTAAAATTGCCGCTTTCTACGAGGAAATCAACCCGCTCTTTCCCGGCATCAAAACGGAGATCGGCATCACCCCGAATACGCAGGGACAGAAGGCCCTGAAGGGGTTATTCGGACTCCAGGCGCCCTATTACCTCTCCATATATTCGGAGAAGAGGGACCGGAGCGACATGAACGCGGGATATATCGCGGAGCAGCTCTGCCTCTACATGATGACGATCGGGCTCGGAAGCTGCTTCCTCGGCTCCGATGAACTCCGGGACGCGCCGAAGAGCAGGGGCGAGAAGAAATTCGTGATCCTGATCGCGTTCGGAAAACCGAAGGGGTCGCTGATCCGCCGCTCCTCGGAGGCCAGGAGGCTGCCGCTCAAGGAGCTCTGCGTGTTCAAGGACCAGCCGAAGAAGTGGATGACGAACGTCATCGAGGCCGCGAGGCTCGCGCCGTCTTCGCTGAACCGCCAGCCCTGGCGGTTCGTGGTCGTCGGAAACCGCATCCATATCTTCTGCAGAAGCGGCAATATGGACAGGCCGAAGAAGTGGAACGAATTCGACTTCGGCGTCATGTTCGCCCACATCGCCGTGGCTTCCGATGAGCTGTGGCTTGACGTCGACCTGATCCGCCTTGAGAATATCAGCCAGAAGAGCTTCCGCGTCAACCAGTACGTTCTGAGCGCGATCGTGAAGGCGCCCGACTGGCAGGAGGAAGAAGGCCGGAACGGCGGCGGGGACCGGAGAGGCCCGGGCGGTGGCGCGGATGCGGAGCCGAAGACCTCCGCCACTGATGATGAAGAAATGAAGGCTTCCGCCGCCGCAAATGCTGAAGAATGACGATGGCCTCCGGGAGATTCCGCGGAGCGGGTTTGGCAAAATGCTGAGAGATGACGGGAAATGCATCGGCCGGGTTATGGTTTTGTTAAAATCGAAAGAGAATTTTATAAAAACATTGACTTCAAATATCGGAACATATATACTTTCTAATCGAGGGAGGGTTCCGGATTGCCTGTTTTATGGGTGGTTCGGAGCTTTCTTTTTTATCAGGGGGCCGGTTTTATGCGGCCGCCCTGCAAATATCGGAAAAAAGCTGTTGACAAAACAGGTTTTCTCGGATAAGATAGGTTTTGTCCTTGATGGACATGCGCGAGTGGCTCAGCGGTGGAGCACCACCTTGCCAAGGTGGGGGTCGCGGGTTCGATCCCCGTCTCGCGCTCGTGAAGCCGGATCCTTTGGATCCGGCTTTTTCGCTGTCAAAACCCGGAAGCTTAGGAGGCTTTCGCGGAATCATGGCGGCGGCTGAGGTGGGAATGCAGTAAAAAAGCTGAATAATTATGGTATTTTGTACCGAAGCTTAGTATAATGTGGATAGCTTCGGGCGAGTCGGATGTCCCCGTCCGCCGTCCCGGAACAAATACATAAAACCGTTTTTATTATAAAGGGAGGCCATTATGAGTCTTTTGAGTTTACTGACACAGTCGATGGGTTCACAGTCATCCGTTAATTCTCTCGCCAAGAAGACCGGCGTCAGCAGTACCGCTGTCCAGATGCTGATTGCGGCCGCGGTTCCGATGCTGATCAAATCCCTGACGAAGAACGCGTCTTCGAAGGACGGAATCGCCTCTCTTCTCGGGGCTCTCACGCAGCACACGAGCACAAAGGCCCTCGCGGACCAGATCGATGAGGCCGACGAAGAGGACGGCAACAGAATTATCGGCCACATCTTCGGGAATAACCAGAACGACATCGTGAGCCAGCTGGCCGGTCAGACGGGACTTAACAACTCCCAGGTCACTTCCCTTCTCGGCAATATGGCGCCGGCGCTTCTTTCCAGCCTCTCAGCGGCTAAACAGGAGAGCGCGCAGGCTGCGGCTGCCCAGGCCCAGGCTCAGGCTTCTTCCGGCGGACTCGGCGGACTCGGAAGCCTTCTCGGCGGACTCTTCGGGGGAAGCAAACCCGCGCAGCCCGCGGCTTCGGCCGGACTCGGAATGCTGAACTCGATCTTCGGAGGCGCCGGGCAGAGCGCGGGAGCTCCGGAAGGAGGCCTGCTCGATATTCTCGCGGCGAAAAATGATGACGACGATGACGACGACGCCAACGGAAGCAATCTTCTGAGCTCGCTCCTCAACTTCAAATTCTGAGGCGGAAAGAGCGGACGAACGGCGCAGGCGGCGGATATACCTGTTTTATAAGCCGGAAAGGGGATTCCCTCGAGAGGGAGTCCTCTTTTTTATGTGAAAAGTTTTTTAAGAAATCAATTTCTTATTTTAATAAACTTCGGATGTGTTATAATGCAAGACTGACAGCTTATACACATCGCTGCTCACCGACAGGGGTACGGCGGCTCCCGCTCAGGGCGCCGGCCGTCCGGGGTGCTGCGGGTTCCCCGGGCTCCGGACTTACGCGAAGAGGGGCGATGCATCGAGGTTTTTATGATAAATACTGAGATTGATTTGAAGGAGAAGGGGGACGCCGAGGGGTCCGTGAAAGATCCTCAGGGGACGGCGAATCCCGTAAAAAAGAAGATTGTAATTGCGGTGTGCCTTGCGGCTGCCGTATTTCTTGCCGTACTTGCCGTCTGCGCGTGTATCTGGACGCTCAGGCAGTGGGGCGGACTCAGTATGGATGAGATCGTCTACGAGCTGAACGCCCCGCTCGAGGGCACCGGGAACGGGATGATCGAGAGCTTCCTGCTCCAGTGCCTCCTCCCCGCCCTGATCGCGCTTGTCACCGCCGTTATTCTCATCATACGCTTTTTCAGGCGCGGCGGTTTTATGAAGACGGCGGGCATCACCGCCGCCTGTTTCGCGGCTGTCCTCGTTCTGACGTTCGCCTATTTCGGCTACAGGGTCGGATTCGTTTCCTATATCATTGACCGGAACACGATCTCGGACTTTATCGAAAAGAATTACGCGGACCCGAAGAAGACAGAGCTGGAGTTTCCCGGGAAGAAGAGGAATCTCATCTATATCTATCTGGAATCCATGGAAACGTCCTTCACCGACAGGGAGAACGGCGGCGCTTACGACGAGAACTTCATCCCGGAGCTGACGAAACTTGCTCAGGAAAATGAAGATTTTTCGGGGACGGACGACAGGCTGAACGGAGGGTATTCCCTCCCCGGGACAACCTGGACGATCGGGGCCATGTTCGGCATGACGGCCGGCCTCCCGCTCAATATCGAGATCGAGCGGAACTCGATGTCCTCCCAGACGGAGTTCTTCCCGCAGATCACGACGCTTGGCGACATTCTTGAAAATGAGGGCTACAGGCAGATGCTCCTGCTCGGCTCGGATGCCACGTTCGGGGGCAGGAGGCTTTACTTTACCCAGCACGGGAACTACGAGATGCGGGACTACCTCTACGCGAAGGAAACCGGGCTGATTCCCGAGGATTACAAGGTCTGGTGGGGAATGGAGGACGAGAAGCTCTTCGACCTCGCGAAGACGTCGCTTGAGGAGCTCGCCGCCGGCGACCAGCCGTTCAACCTGACGATGCTGACGGTGGATACGCACTTCACGGACGGCTACGTCTGCAGGCTCTGCGGGCATGAGTTCGGATCAAACCGGTACGCCAACGTCATGGCGTGCTCGAGCCGGCAGGTCGCCGCGTTCGTGGAGTGGATCAGCAGGCAGGACTGGTTCGAGGACACCACGATCGTTATCACCGGCGACCATCCGACGATGGACGGCGATTTCTGCGCCGGGATCGAGGAGGATTATCCCCGCCGCACCTACACCTGCTACATCAATTCCGCGGCGAAGCCAGCCCGCGGGAAGGACAGAAGGACATTTTCCACATTTGACAACTTCCCGTCGACGCTCGCCGCGATGGGCGTGAAGATAAGCGGCGACCGCCTCGGCCTCGGAACAAACCTGTTCTCGTCGGAGGACACGCTTACGGAGAAATTCGGCGAAGAGTTTGTGGCGAGGGAGGTGTCGAGGAGGACGGATTTCCTGGAGGAGCTCGAGTCGCTCGACCAGGAGACGCTGGACAAGGTCGAGAAATACGCGAGTACGGTCGTCCGCTCCGAGGAGTGGGACCTCGTCCACGAACTGATCTCCGTGACAATCGGGCCTGTCGACCTTCCGGAGGACAACCCGGTCAAGTACGTGCGCCTGAAGATCTGGGTGGACGCCGGGGACCAGACGATCCACCGGTGGATCAAGACCAGGCAGACCGAAGAGGGCGGCTATTACACCTGCTTCAGTCCGCTCAAATACCTCGACGGATATCCGGAGATCAAGTACCAGTTCGTACTGAAATTTGACAATGGCGAGACCTATAACCTGGCCCCCGAGGGGACGCTCGTCAACCTTCCGGGCCACACATGGCGGGACGGCGAGTCCGAAGCGCCGGCGGGTGACGCCGCCTGACAGGGACGGCTGTCGGGCGGAGGACGGCCGGATGGGTCCCGCGCCGCGAATAAAGGAGCAGTGACAGTATGAGGAAACCCCCGTTTATAGCCCCGGGAAGTACGATCGGACTCGTTGCCCCGTCTTTCGGGGCGGCGATCGAGCCCTATATCACGAGATATGAGGCGGCAGTCAGGAAGATGGAGGAGCGGGGATACCGCGTGAAAGCCGCGGACAGCTGCCGGAAGAGCGACGGACTCGGCATCAGCACGAATCCGGAGAGCGCCGCGCGGGACGTGATGGAGTTCTATCTCGATGACGAGGTGGACGCCCTGATCTCCGTCGGAGGCGGCGAGCTCATGAACGAGACAATCTCCCGTCTCGACTTTGAGGTGCTCGGCGCGGCGAAGCCCAAGTGGTTCATGGGCTATTCGGACAACACGAATTTCATCTATCCGATGGCCACGCTCTTCGACGTGCCCGGTATCTACGGCCCCTGCGCGACGGGGTTCGGAAAGCCGTGGGAGGAGACGGAGAAGCAGGCATTCGGGCTATTGGAGGGGACGATCGGCACGGTTCACGGTTACGACCTCTTCGAGCTTCCGGAGGACGGAAGCACGGTCCGGAGGGAGGATCCGCTCGCCCGTTACCAGCTGACGGAGAAGAAGATCTTAAGGACGATGGTGCCGGACGGAGGCGGGCTCGTGCCGGCGGGGGAGGATGACACGGTCTCCTTTGACGGAACACTTCTGGGAGGCTGCCTCGATGTTCTCGCCAATCTCTCCGGGACTTCCTATGACGGCATCGGAAGGTTCAGGGAGCGCCACCGGCATATCATCTGGATCCTGGAGGCGTGTGACCTCCAGGTGATGTCGATCCGGAGGACGCTCTGGAGCCTCAGGAACAGGGGCTGGTTTGACGGCGCCGCGGGCTTTCTCATCGGGAGGCCCCTCGCGGCTTTCCGCGAGGAGATGATGGGGGTCGACGCGTACAACGCGGTGACGGATATGCTCGGTGACTTCGGCGTCCCCGTGATCATGGACGCGGATATCGGGCACGTCTCCCCGATGATGCCGGTGGTGATCGGCGCGGATGCGCGGGTGACTGTCCGCGGCAATGATCTCAGCGTCCGCATGGACCTTTGAGCCGGTCTTGCGCGGAACTTCCGTATCCCGTATAATGTTGGCAGATGTTCCGGCGGGCGGACTGTTTTTGTTCCCAGGCGCGGAGCGCCGGGGGTTTACTGAGACGCCGCCCGGGTGAATGAGCCGTAGACATGCATTTCCGGAGGAGGGGCATATGGGTCTGTTCGGGAAGTTTTTTGACAAGAAGGTGTGCAGCATCTGCGGGGAAGAGATCGGTCTTCTCGGCAACAGGAAGCTCGAGGACGGCAACTGCTGCAAGAACTGCGCGTCGAAGCTTTCGCCGTTCTTCAGCGAGAGGAGACACAGCACGGTTGACGAGATCAGACAGCAGCTCGAGTACAGGGAGGCCAACAGGAAGGACGTCGAGGCTTTCAACGTGACAAGGACGATCGACGGAAGCTACAGCGATATCCTGGTCGACGAGGACGCCGGGAAATTCCTGATTGCCAAATCAAAGAAGTGGAGGGAAGAGAATCCGGACGTGATCGCTTTCTCCCAGGTTACCGGCTGTGAGACGAGTGTCAAGGAACTCAAGACCGAGGAGAAGAAGAAAACCGAGGACGGGAAATACGAGAGCTATGATCCGCCCGTCTATTCGTATGATTTTGATTTCTACGCGACGATCCACGTCAACTCGCCCTACTTCGACGAGATCACCCTCAAGATGAACTCCGACAGTGTGACAAGCCGCGGGAGCCAGGCTTACAGGGACAACAACGCGAAGCTCGCCGAGGTGAAGGAGCTGTTCACCGGGGCCAGGGAGGCGGTCCGCGCGAATATCGAGTCGGAGAAGGCGCCGAAGACGGTCGTCAGGTGCCCGCACTGCGGAGGCAATACCACCCCTGACGCTGAGGGCAGGTGCGAGTGGTGCGGATCCCCGGTTTTCGGGAAATAATGGGTGAAGACAACCTGTGGTCATGAGGCGGCGCGGACTGGAGTGCGGTGGCACGTCTGCGCCGCTTTTGACGGCGGGAGCGCATACGATCTGAAGGGGAAGCGGAGACAGGGATGACGGCAGCGAAAAAAGGTGTAAACATCATACTGAAGATATTGACCGGCATACTGGCGGCCCTCTTTGCGGTGATTGCGCTCGCGCTGATCGTCTATGTCCTCTGGTCCGTCTTCGACAGGCCCGTCGTCGTCTTCGACGAGACGGAGGTCACGGTGGAGCTCGGATCGAAGTTTGACCCTTCGTCAGTCATCTCCGAGGTGACGAACCTTCCCGCGGGACACATTTCCATGGACGCGTCGGAGATGGACCTCACCTCCGTCGGGGATTACGAGATCAGGTTCGCGATCGACGCGTTCCCCGTCAGCAAGGAGACGCTTAAGAAAGCTCACATGGATTTCCTCTCCCCCGCGGAACAGGTCCAGATTCTCACCGTACACGTAGCGGACGTGCATCCCCCGGTACTTGAGGTGAAGAAGGGACCGGTCAGGGTCAAGAGGGGGACGAAGCTCGACGTGTCGGACCTCGTTATTTCGGTAGAGGACGAGACGAGTACGGCCGTAACCTTCGCCGACGGGTCCGACGAGTACCTGTGTGACGAGGAGGAGACGAAGACGGTCACGATTGTTGCGGAGGATGAGTCCGGCAACAGGACCGAACAGGATGTCGTACTCCTGGTAGAGGGCGAGGACGAGACGCCTCCGGTGATCGAGGGCGCCGATGATATCGTTCTTCAGGTCGGCGAGACGTTTGATCCCATGGAGGGCGTGAGCGCCCGCGACAACAGGGACGGCGACGTCAGGGTCGCCCTGGTCGAGGGGGAAGCCCCGGATATGACCCGCGCCGGCCACGCGTCGCTCACCTACAGGGCGGTGGACAAGGCCGGCAATGAGACGATCGTGACGAGAAACGCGGCCGTCTACGACAAGACCGCCGGGGAGGGGAGCGAAAGGTTCGGCCTCCTCTGGGATGTCACGGGGAGGAAAGACCAGCCCTATCTGCTCGCAGTGAACCGCCTGAGAAATGTCGTGACGGTCTACGCGAAAGGCAAAGAGGGCAACTACACGCTTCCGGTGAAGGCATTCGTGTGCAGCGTCGGGGACGCGACGCCGGCCGGGATCTTTACCACCCTGGAGAGGTACCGCTGGCACAGTCTCCAGGAGGAGTCGTTCGGGCAGTACGCGACGAGGATTACCGGACACATCCTGTTCCACTCGGTGCCCTACTATGTGAACGAGGACCCGTCTTCCCTGGAGTACGAGGAGTTCAATAAGCTGGGGACCTCTGCTTCGCTCGGGTGCGTGAGGATGTGTGTCGAGGACTGCAAGTGGGTTTTCGACAACTGCCCGGAGGGGTTCCCGTGCGTGATATTTGACGACGACCTGAGCAACGGCCCGCTCGGAAAACCGGTTCCGGTTCATATCGACGAATCGGACGAGGAGAGACGGGGATGGGATCCCACGGATCCGGATCCGGCGAGTCCGTGGAACAGATCCTGAAGTTTATCCGGTTCCGCCCCGGCACAGGCAGGGGCCTGCGGCACGGGGAGAAAGGGGAGCGGGACGCTGAGGTCCCGACTGGAGTAAAGTATGGCATCAAAAAGGGGAAAAAAGAAGAAGGGATCCGCCATGAAACTGGCGCTGCGCATACTGCTGATCACGGCGATCGCCGCACTCGTATGCGCCTATATCGCGGGCTATAACCTCATGAAGGGAAAGTTCCTCCCGCACACATTCGTCAACGGGGTCGAATACAGCGGGATGACGTCAGAGGAGGCGGAGGCCCTGTTCAGGTCCGCCTACGCCGGGAGGATCCTTGAGATCACCGAGAGGGGCGGAGCCGTCGAGAAGGTGAGCTACGACGATATCGGCTACAGGATCAGGACGGGACAGACATTCCAGGAGCTGATCGACGCCCAGAACTACTACGCATGGCCGCTCAGCTATGTGGAGAAGACCCGGCTCGTCACGAAGGAGGCCTTCGAGTACAGCGAGACAAAGCTGAAGGACGCTCTGAGGAACCTCGACGCGGTCAAGGGGGACCAGGTAAAGCTCCCGACTGACGCCTATATCGTCAAGACCGGGAACGGCTACGAGATCAAGCCGGAGACGGAGGGGAGCAGGGTCATTTTCAAGAAGCTTGTCCCGGTCGTCGAGGAGGCGGTCAACAACTCGGAGACGAAGCTCAATATCGAAGAAGCCGGGTGCTATATGAGGCCCTCGGTTTACGCCGACGATGAGACGCTGAACTCGCAGCTTGCTTCGATACTGAAGGTCCAGGAGACGGAGATCACGATCGCGATGGAGGGAAATGTCTTCGTAAAGCTGGACAAGAGCACCTTCCTCCCGTGGCTGGATTTTGAGAACGGGACACTCTCCGTGAGCGATGACAAGGTCTTCTCCTATACGACGGGGCTCGCCGAGCAGTACGACACGTACATGCACAAGCGGAAATTCGTCACCTACGAGGGCGACACCGTCGAAGTCGGCGGCGGGAACTACGACAATTACGGGTATCAGATGAACCGGGAGAAGAGCGCGCAGCTCATCAGGGACGCGCTCATGTCGGGCACGACGCAGACCATCGCGATCGAGTGGGACAAATACGCGAGGACGCGCGATGAGAGCGGCAGTGATTTCGGCAGCACCTACATCGAGATCAGCCTGGACCAGCAGCACATGTGGTACCACAAGGACGGGGAAGTTGTCGTGAGCACCCCGGTCGTCACGGGAACCGCTACGATGACGAGGGCGACGCCGCCCGGCTGCTTCCAGATCCTCCAGATGCTGAAGGACCACGTGATGCAGGGAAGCTACGGCGAGTCGTTCGCGAATTACGTGCTCGCGATCTGCACGAACGGAATCGCCATCCACGACAGCTCGTGGAGAAGCGACTACGGATACGACATCTGGCTGTATTCAGGGAGCCACGGCTGCATCAACACCCCCTACAGCGCGGTCGAGAAGATCTACAACGACGACGCGATGGGCTACGGGATTCCCGTCATTATCTATGACAGGAACAACACGGTGCCGGAGATCCACAACGAGCTCTATACCGGCGGCGAGCACGAGACGGAGGAAGAGTACTACGACGAGGAGTACTACGACGGCTACGACTACGATTACGACGACTACGATTACGAGAGCTACTACGACGAGGACGAGTATTACGAGGACGAACACGTCTACGAGGAAACCGAAGTCTACGACGACGGCGGGTACGACGATGGCGGATATGACGACGGGGAATACTGAGACCGGGGGACGGGCTTTGGCCGGCCGCGCTGTACGCGGCGCGTTCCCTGCAGCTTAAGACAGGCGGGGCTTACACTATGAGCGGAGATTTTCTCGGAGGAATCTACAAGGATCTGTTTGGAAACAGCATGCCCGGGGAGGGAGCCGGCGGAAGCCAGGGAAGCGCCGGGGGAGCGGGAAATGTGCCCCCCGAGGGACCGCCCGCGGGCGGCCAGGCCGTGCCCGGGGACGAACTTCCCGGCGTGCCGGAAAGCCCGGCGGCGCCTCCTGCCGGGAACCCGTTTTTTGATGCCCAGAACGACGCCCTTGCCCAGGCGAGAGAGGCCCTCGAGGAGGCGAAGAAGCTCTTCGGGGGGATCGAGAAGGCGTCGCAGGGAACCGGGAGCGTGATCGACGAGACACTGGGCTCCTTTGACAGGATCAAGGAGGAGGTCATGAAGGACTTCCTCGGCGAGGGAGCCCCTGTCCCGGGCGCAGGCTCCGGCGAGGCGGAAAACGCCGGCGGCCAGACCGAGGAGGAGGCCCAGGCGGAGGAGACTCCCGAGGAACCCGAGGAGGATCCGATGGAGCAGCTCGACGGCCTCATCGGTCTCACGACGATCAAGCGGGACGTCAAAGAGCTGACGGATTTTGTCAGCGTGCAGAAGATGCGGAAGGAGGAGGGACTCAAGTCGGTTCCGGTCTCCCTGCATCTCGTGTTCACCGGCAATCCCGGAACGGGAAAGACGACTGTCGCCAGGATCATCGGGAAGCTGTATAAAAAGATCGGCGTTCTCCCGAAAGGCCAGCTCGTCGAGGTCGACCGGTCCGGCCTTGTCGCGGGATACGTAGGTCAGACAGCGCTGAAGACCCAGGATAAGATCGCCGAGGCGATGGGCGGCGTCCTGTTCATCGACGAGGCTTACTCCCTCGCCCAGAAGGACGACGCTTTCGGGCAGGAGGCGATCGACACGATCCTGAAGGCGATGGAGGATTACCGCGACGAACTCGTGGTGATCGTCGCCGGCTACACGAAGCCGATGGAGCAGTTCATCAACAGCAATCCCGGCCTCAAGTCGAGGTTTAACAAGTATATCGAGTTCCCGGACTACACGGTCGACGAGCTCGAGCAGATCTTCTACATGAACTGCAGGAAATACGACTACCATGTGGAGGAGGACGCCGGAAGGCATATCCGGGAGATGATCACCCTTGCGAAGCTGACGAAGCAGGAGAACTTCGCCAACGCCAGGGAGGTGAGGAATCTCTTTGAGAAGATCATCACGAACCAGGCGCAGCGTGTCAGGCTGATTGAGTCCCCGAGCCACGACGACATGATGACGATCACGATGGAAGACCTTCCGTCCGCGATCGACGATGACGGGGACGGTGTTCCGGACGCGCCGGCGGGCATCTCCGCCGGAATCCGGCAGGAAACCGGCGGCGGGTCAGGGCCGGAGGCGCCTGTCTCCAAAGAGGCGGAGGAACCGGGATCCGATGATGAATGAGAACATCACCCTGATCGGGATGCCTGCCTCCGGGAAGAGCACGGTCGGCGTCATCCTGGCCAAGATCATCGGCTACGACTTCGTCGATACGGACATCCTCATCCAGCGCAGAACGGGCAGGAGGCTCAGGGATCTCATCTCCAGCGAGGGAATCGACGGATTTCTAAGTATCGAGAACCGGGTCTGCCGCAGTCTCGCCGCGAAACACGCGGTGATCGCGACCGGCGGCAGCGCGGTCTACGGCGAAGAGGGCATGGAGCGCCTGAAGTCGATCGGGATCGTCGTCTATCTCGAGACCGCCTATGATGTCCTTGAGCGGAGGCTCCACAACATCAGGAGGAGAGGCGTCATCATAAGGGAGGGACAGACCCTCAGGGATCTCTATGAGGAGAGAGCCCCGCTCTACCGGAAGTACGCGGATATCACGATCTCTGAGGAGCACGGGAATTCCGAGCAGGTCGTCGCCGGGATCGTCAGCGAGCTGAGGCGGCGCGGGACGTTCGGGAAAGAGTGGCGGTCACTCACGTGAAAGAATCAAACAGGTGCGGCGCGGAAGGCGCTGTGCGGAGGCTTTTTATGAACAGAACCGGCAGTAAACTATTCACTCTTTTTCTTGCCGGCATGATCGCGGTCGGCTGTGTGCCGTCCGCGGTTTTTTCGTCGGGGGAGGAATATTTCGGGGAGGCGGATCTGACGGACGGTCCGGTGCTGTCCGGGGATGAAGGGCTCCCCGGCTCCGGTGACGTCTTCTTTGAGGACGCGGGGGATATTGAGAGCCCGCTCCTCGCGGAGGAGATGTACGGGGAGCCGGACGAGGGGAGCGAGGACTGGTTCGGAACCTTCACTGAGGAAGACGAGGGACTTCTCCCTGAGGAGGAGTGGTTTTCTGTCGGGGAGACGGACTTCCCTGAAGACGCGGGTGAAGCCGTGGATGGGTCCCCGGGCTTTGACGCGGAGGATGGGGAAGAAAATTCCCCCGCGGCGGGGGAGACCGGCGGGGAAGGGGAATCCGGAGGACCGGAGGACCCCGGAGTCCCGGAGGAGCCGGGCACTGGTGAAGACCCGGCTGCCCCGGAAGAACTGACCGGCGGGACGGATATCCCGGAAGACGGGGCGGAGACGGTTGCGCCGCCGGAGAGCGCCGAATCTGCCGCGGAAGATCTCTCATCCCCATCAGTGGAAGATTCGGGACTTGCCGCCGTCATTCCCGATCTCCCGCCGAGGATGGATCTTTCCGGCTATCATCTGTTCTCGATCCGGGCGGGCGACGACGGGGACGGGGTGCCGACATTTACCGGAGATGAGATGCTGCTGACGACAGAGGAGGAGAAGGACGCGCTCGAGGAGGCAGCGTGGTCGGAGGCGTTTGCACTCGCCGCTGCCGGGGCTGAGACCTCCGGCGCGGAGTCCCCGGAGGCGGATGGGGAATCCGCGGAGACGGAATTCTTTTACGGGAAATCTTCGCGAAAGGCGGCTCCCGCCGGCGATTCGGAGACGGACGGCGGACTCCCGGGAGATGCCGCTTCGGACAGTGCCGCGGGGATAGCGGAGGATCCGATCCTGAGAACCGACTATATCCTGGAGACCCTGGTCGGGGAGGCGCCGTCGTCCCTGCCGGAAAGTTACAGGAACACCGATGTGACCGAGGTGCAGAACCAGGGGAGCCTCAACGCCTGCTGGGCCTACGCGGGCCTGGACGCGGGACAGATCGGCCTTCTCGCGGAGGGATACGGGGACGGATCGTTCCTGTTCTCCCCGGGGCACCTGATGTACTGCGCGTTCAATGGGGAGGAAGACACCTGGTCGACGACGGGGACCGCCTGGAACGCCATCGGCGGCACGCCCTCCATGGCGGCGGGAACGCTTCTTCGATGGTACGGGGCCGCGGATATGGCGGACTATCCGACGCCGGGCCGGTTCAGGGACAGCGGTTATACGATGAGCGGCGAGGAGAGGACGGTGTCCCGGAGTCACCTCGAGGAGGTGCTCCGCCTCCCGGAGCCGAACGGAACCTCCGCATCCGCGCAGCCCGTGGAGACGAGGCTGGAGGCATGCGAAAGGATCAGGCGGGCGGTGCTCGACTACGGCGCCGTCTCGATCGACCTCCACATGGGCGGTTACGATCCGGAGACGAACAGCGTCTACAGCACGAGCGAGACGATCAACCACGAGGTCGTCATCGTCGGATGGGACGACGGGAGGGAGACCGCCGCCGTCACCACCGACGCGGAAGGGAACACGGTCTCGCTCCCGGGCGCGTTTCTCGCCAAGAATTCCTACGGGCGGTCCTACGGGGAGGACGGGTACATCTGGCTGTCCTACTACGACTGCTCGATGAAGAGGCCCAGGGTTTTCCGCTTCGAGAATACGATATCGGGAGACCACAGGTATGAGGATCTCTACTCGTACGACGGGACCGGGTACAGGCTCACCGCGACCCTCGGGTCCGGGACGATGTCCAGCGCCAACGTCTTCACGGCGGAGAGAGACGGGGTGATCAGCGCGGCCGGCTTCTATCTTCCGGCGGGCGGGTCTTTCACCGCGGAACTTCTGACCGGCATCACGGACGGGAACCCGGGTTCGGGGACGACCGCAGCCTCCGTATCGGGCACCAGGGAGTACGCGGGCTTCTATACTGTCCCGTTCGGGGAGGATGTCCGCGTGGAGGCGGGGGAGAGCTTCGCCGTCGCCGTGACGGCCTCTGCCGACGGCGTGTACTACTGCTTCTACGAGGGACCCGGTGAGACCTACACGTATACGAACGGACTTGTGCAGGTGACGGGACATGGTGAGGGGGAGTCGTGGAGAAGAAGCGGATCCGGAGACTTCACCGACATCACCGGGGATTACGGCAACGCCTGCATCAAGGCGTACGGAAACCCCGTATTCGGCGTGACCTTCACCGACGAGGACGGGACGACGGTTCTCAGAGAGGAGACGAAGTACGTCAGGGGAACGCCCGCGGAGGCGGTCGAAACCCCTCCCGCGCCGACGAAGGATCCCGACGGGTTCTCTACCTATGAGTTCGCGGGCTGGACCCCGGCGATCGCCGACGTCACGGCGGACGTCGTCTACACGGCGGTCTATGAGGGCACGGAGATCGTCCCCGGGAAATACGCGGTGACGGAGGGCGCCGGCAGTGCCTTCCTGTCCGGCGGGGGCGGCGGTCTTGCGTTTATGTCCGACGTGCCGCATGAGCTCTTCTTCAGGCTCCGGGTGGACGGCCTCGACGTCGGGGACTCGGACGCGGAGATCGGCGCTGGAGACGGAATGACGGAGGTGACGCTGGATAACGCCTTTCTTGAGACACTTTCCCCCGGGAGGCACACGGTTGTGATCGGAGCGATCGACGGAGCCGCGGGGGCGGAATTCCTGGTGAGGCAGCCTGCTGTTCTCACATTCGCCTCGGAGGAGATCGAGAAAACCTACGCGCCCGAAGCGGTCTTCATCAATGAGCCGGATGCCGTGACGGACGGAAAGCTCACGTGGAAATCCTCGGACACCTCGGTCGTAAAGGTCGTGAATTCCGCCGGGAAGATCCGGATCATGGGAGCCGGGGCCGCGGTGGTCACGGCCAGGTCGGCGGAGACCGACAGGTACGCGAAGGCATCCGCGTCATTTGCCGTGACCGTCCGGAAAGCGGAGAACGTGCTCACCGCCTCTTCGATCACAAGGGAGGGGACGGGGCAGATCGAGGCATTCTCAATGCCGGCGGAAGAGACCGGCGACGCCGCGCTCACCTATGAGTGCGGGAAGAGCGGGGTCTACGTGAGGGATACGGGAAAGATCACGATTACCGCGAGATTCGCGGGAAGGGCTTCCATCGCGATCAGCGCGCCGGAGACGGCGAATTATCTTCCCGCGCGGATTACCCGCACGCTGACGGTCACGCCGCAGCCGACCGCTGTCACCGGCCTCGGCAACACGGCTCCCGGGGAACTGACCGTCAGGTGGGCGAAGCGGGTCAGCGCCTCCGGCTATGTGCTCCAGTACACCAGGAACAGCTCCTTTGCGTCGAACGTCATGAAGGTGGAGGCCGACGGCCAGGATTCCCTCTCCGCCGTCCTCGGAAGGATGAGGGTGGGCGAGAGGTATTACGTGAGGGTGAGGGCGGTCCGGGAGGACGAGGGCAGGAAGTATTATTCCTCCTGGAGCCCGGTGAAGAGCATCGTTGTCAGGAAGTGACGGCGGCCGGAAAGAACTGCCGCGGCCCGGCAGTTCTTTCCGGCAGGGACCGGAGATGAACGGATATATGGAAACGCGAAAGAAAAGAGCGCCTGGTATCAGGCGCTCTTGATTTCTTTCCAGAGATTGTAGTAGAGCCGTTCGACGTCCTCCCCGAGGTAACGGTAGGCCTCGAGGTTTTTGTGTTTCGAGAGGTCGGGGAAGAGCACCTCATTTTCAAGCTCCTCCTCGTCCATATACTGCTGCGCGGCCGTGTTCGGCGTCGAGTAGTAGATGTACTCGAAATTCTTGTAGGCGATGTCTCCGCGGCTCATGAAGTCGATCCACGCGGCGGCGGCCTTCTTGTGCCGCGAGTCCTTCGTGACGACCCAGGCGTCGACCCAGACATTGGTGCCCTCCTCGGGAATACAGTAGGCCATGTCCGGGTTCTCCTCCCGCGTAAATTCCGCTTCGCCGGAGTAGATGACCCCGAGCTTCGACTCGCTGGCGACCATCTTGTCGCGGACCTCGTCGACGACGTAGGCCTGGACGAGCGGCTTCTGTTCGATCAGTAGGTTCTTCGCCTCCTCGAGCTCCTCCAGATTGACGGTGTTCATGGAGTATCCGAGCTTCTTCAGCGCGACCATGAAGAGATCCCTGACGCTGTCCTGCATGAGGATTTCGTCGTTGTACCCGGGGTCCCAGAGGACGTCCCAGCTTGTGATCTCCTCGTCGATGAGAGACGTGTTGTAGAGGATTCCGACGGTTCCCCATGTATAGGGGACGGAATACTTGTTCTCCGGGTCGAAATCCCTGGACATCTCCCAGAATTCTTCGCCTATGTTCGCCTTCACGTTCGGCATGAGGTCGAAGTCGAGCTCGCCGAGAAGGCCGCTCTCCGCCATCTTCGCGATCATGTAGTCGGAGGGGCAGATCACGTCGTACTGCGACGGGTCGGCGGCGATCTTCGGATACATGATCTCGTTGGTCTCGAAGACGTCGTAGATGACGTTGTACCCGGTCTCCTCCTCAAATTCATCGATGACGTCCGGGTCGATGTACTCTCCCCAGTTGTAGACATAGAGCCGATTGCTGTCGTCGTCGGGATGACTGCTGTGGCCGTCCCCGACGCAGCCGCCGAGAAGCGAGCACACGACAGCGGCCGCCGTGAGAAGGGCGGCGTATCTCCTGAAACGGGAACCGCGCGCCTTATCCGTGAGTGAAAATGTCTTCTCCATCGCTTCAGTCCTCCTTTCCGCCGACGCCGAGCATGTTGCTTCCGCGCTGCACGAGAGTAAGAAGGACGAGCACCGAGAGGAAGATCATGGCCGAGAGGGCGTACATCTCGGGCTTGATGCCGAGCTTGACCTCGGAGTAGATCTTGGTCGAGAGCGTGTGGACACCGGCCCCCGCGGTGAAGTGCGTGATGATGAAATCGTCGATCGACATCGTGAACGCCATGAGCCCGCCCGAGAGGATCGACGGCATGATCTCCGGGAGAACGGTCTTGAAAAACGCGTAGACCGGGCTCGCCCCGAGATCGAGCGCCGCCTCGTAGATGTGCGGGTTGAGCTCCCTGTACCGCGGCATGACGCTCAGGATCACGTAGGGAATGTTGAACGTGATGTGCGCGAGCAGGATCGTCCCGAAGCCGAACTGGATGCGGAGCGTGAGAAACAGAAGCATGAAGGACACGCCGGTCACGATGTCCGCGTTCAGCATCGGGATGTTGGTGATGCCGGTCATGACGGTCCGCGGGGTCTTCCTCATGCGGGACATGCAGATGCAGGCCATCGTACCGAGGACGACCGCGATGACGGAGGACAGCAGCGCGAGCAGGATCGTGTTGACGAACGCCTGGCCGATGTCCGCGTTGGTGAAGAGGGAGCGGTACCAGCTGAGCGTGAAGCCGCCCCAGTGGCCGCGGCTCTTGCTTTTGTTGAAAGACTGCACGATGAGCATCGCGATCGGCGCGTACATGAAGATAAAGATCAGCGCGATATACAGTTTTTTGATTCCCTTGAACCTCACGTGATTTCTCATGCTTCCTCCCCCCTGTCAGTAAAGGCGGAGACCACCACACTGATGATGATAAAGACGAGGAGAACGAGCGAGAGCCCGGACCCGAGGTTCCAGTCGTAGGCGACCATGAACTCCTGCTCGATGACGTTGCCGATCAGGAGGATCTTGCCGCCGCCGAGAAGCGAGGACACGACGAAGGTCGTGAGCGCCGGGATGAAGACCATCGTGATGCCCGAGATGACGCCGGGAAGCGACAGCGGGAAGATGACCTTGAGAAGGGTCTGCCCGGGGGCCGCGCCGAGGTCGCGGGCGGCGTTGACGACATTTTCATCGATCTTCGCCAGCGAGTTGTAGACCGGGAGGATCATGAACGGCAGGAAGTTGTAGACCATGCCGAGTATGATCGCCCCGGGCGTGTTGATCATCCGAAGGGGCGCAAGCCCCAGGGAGCTTAAGAACGTGTTGATGACCCCGGTCTTCTCGAGCAGGGACTGCCACGCGTACGTGCGGAGCAGGAAGTTCATCCACATCGGGATGATGAGGAGCATCGTGAGAGATGAACTGGAATCCTTCTGGGTCTGCACGAGGAACAGGGAGAGCGGATACGCGAGGACGAGGCACACCAGCGTCGCGATGAGCGAGAGCAGGAGAGCCATGAGGAACGCCTTGCTGTGCGCGGGGTTCGCGATCGCGGCGACGTTGGCGAATGTAAAATGTCCGTCAGCGTCCGTCAGTCCGTACCAGAACACCATGATAAGGGGGACGATGATGAAGAACGCCGCCCAGATCATGTACGGTATGCCGAGAGAACCGGCGATTTTCTTCGTCTTATTCATTGGTCGGCACCGCCTCCTCATCTTCCGATGCGGGTTTGTTCATGACCTGGATGTTGAACGGATCAACCCTGATGCCGACCTTATCGCCGACGGGACAGGGGCGCGTGGAGTGAGCAACCCACTCGCGGCCCGCGACGTCGACGCACATCTCATAGTAGACGCCCTTGAAAATGAGATCCGTCACCTCTCCCGTCACAGTGCCCTCCCCGGCCTCGACGAGCTCGACGTCCTCGGGCCGGATGACGATGTCGACGGCCCTTCCTTCGCCGAAACCTTTGTCGACGCAGGGGAATTCCGCCCCGTCGACCGAGATCAGCCCGTCCCGGAGGAAGACCGCCGGGAACAGGTTGCTGTCACCGATGAAGTCCGCGACGAAGGCGTTCTCCGGTTCGTTGTAGATCTCCTCGGGAGTGCCCATCTGCTGGATATAGCCCTGGTTCATGACCACGATCTTGTCCGACATGGTCAGGGCTTCCTGCTGGTCATGCGTCACGTAGATGAACGTGATGGAGAGCTCGTTCTTCATGCGGATGAGCTCGTACTGCATGTCCTGGCGGAGCTTCAGGTCGAGCGCGCCGAGCGGCTCGTCGAGAAGCAGCACGCGGGGCTCGTTCACGATCGCGCGGGCGATCGCGACCCTCTGCTGCTGGCCGCCGGACAGCCTGGAGACAGAGCGCTTCTCATAGCCCTCGAGGCCGACGAGCTTCAGGGCGTAGGCGATCTTGTCCTCGATGTAGGATTTGCTCTGCTTCCTGATCCGGAGGCCGAACGCGATATTATCGGCCACGTTCATGTGCGTGAACAGGGCATAATTCTGGAAGACCGTATTCAGCTGTCTTTTGTTGGGCGGAAGCTGGGTGATGTCCTTTCCGTCGAAGATGACGGAACCCCTGTCGGGAGTCTCGAAACCGGCAATGATGCGCAGCGTGGTGGTTTTGCCGCAGCCGGACGGACCGAGAAGCGTGACAAATTCATTTTCATGGATGACGAGATCGAGGTCATCGAGGATGACCTTGTCGTCGAAAGACTTGGAGATGTGAGAAAGATGGATCAGTTCATTGTTCAACTCATAAATCCTCCCTGCCGATCCGCTGCCCCGGCGCCCGGATGCCGGACTTATATCTCCCGGAACATGGCGGAAATTATAAAGCCAGACCATTATATCATCACGGAGAGAAAAATAAACATCAAAATATAATATCTTGACATTCACCACCAGAGTGATATGATATGTGTGAGTATTAGCACTCGATCAAGTGTAGTGCTAACAACCAGATGAGCCGCCGCGCGGGGAAGCGCCGGCGGCGGAGTTTTACTTTCATTGTATCAGGAGGTACAGGATGAGCATGAAGATGGTGATACCATTCTACAACACAGTGCTCCTCCCGGATGTTGAATATCGTCTCAGTTTAGATGGAATCACAGAGGAGGAGAAGAGCAGGATCAAGATCGACGGCGGGGCCGCCGTGCTTCTCCCGCTGAAGGAACAGAAGGAGAGGCTGAGCATCGCCGCCGAGGATTTCTTCCCGCTCGGCGTCGCGGCCGAGGTCCTGGAGATCGGGGAGGGACCGATGGGGACGTTTCTCCACGCGAGGACGCGCGAGAAGGTCCGCGTCACGGACATCACGATCGGCGACCCGATCATCGAGGTGGCGACCGAGCCCGTGGACGAGGTGATGGACATCACGTTCGCGGCGGAGAAGAAGCTTCTCGACCAGTTCAAGAAGACGTCGACCGAGCTCGCGAGCATGATCCGGGGCGGCGACTACGCGATCGAGTATATACGGCAGATCAAGACGGTCAATGAGTTCGCGGCTGTGTTCTGCCAGTTCTTCGACATGACCGTCGAGGAGAAGTACGCGCTGCTGGATACCGATTCGTTCAGGGAGAGGGGAAAGCGCATCCACGAGGCGCTGATGCGCTTCAAGGGCGCCGTCGAGCTGCAGGCGGACCTGCAGAACGCCGACGACCCGGACGCGAACGCCTACAAGAAGGCGGCGATCCATAAGCAGATCGGCCTGCTCGAGAAGGAGCTCCGCGCGATGGAGCCGGACAGCGAGGAGGACGAGGATTCCTTCGAGAAGAGGATCGAGGCGGCGGGCATGCCGGACGAGGTCCGGAAGGAGGTCGAGCGCGTTCTCAGGAGGTTCAACCAGGAACCCTCGAACGGGGCAGAGTACAACTCCCTCTACGACTATCTCGACTTCGTCACCACGCTGAAATGGCAGGTCGGCGACCAGCAGCCGGTCGACCTCGTCAGGGCGAGGAAGATCATGGACCGCGACCACTACGGGCTGAAGAAGGTCAAGGAGAGAATTCTCCAGCACCTCGCCGTGATGTCTCTCGTCGAGGAGCGGGACGGCAGCAAGCAGAAGGGGTCCATTCTCCTTCTGGTCGGCGCGCCCGGAACCGGAAAGACGAGCATGGGCAAATCGATCGCGGAGGCGCTCGGGCGCGAGTACGTCAGGATATCACTCGGCGGAATCCGCGACGAGGCGGAGATCAGGGGACACAGGAGAACCTACATCGGGGCGATGGCCGGCCGCATCATGCAGGGCATACGGCGCTCGGGAGCGATGGATCCGGTGGTCGTCCTCGACGAGGTCGACAAGATCATGGCGAGCTTCAACGGGGATCCCTCCGCGGCGCTCCTGGAGGTGCTGGACCCGGAGCAGAACACGACGTTCGAGGACCACTACGTCAATGTGCCCTATGACCTCTCACACGCGTTCTTCGTCTGCACGGCGAATACCTGGGACACGATTCCCCAGCCGCTTCTGGACAGGATGGAGGTCATCGAGCTGCCGGGCTACACGCCGACGGAACATTTCCATATCGCGAAGAAGCATCTGGTCGCCCAGGCGATGAAAGACACCGGGCTCACGGCGAAGGACATACGCTTCACGGACGGGGCGATCAGGAAGATCATCTCCGACTACACGATGGAGGCGGGGGTCCGCGGACTCAAGAAGCAGATCCTGACCGTCTGCCGGAAAGCAGCGGTCGAGATCGTGGAGGCCAGAGGCGGGGACTCCGCAGCGCAGAAGAAGGCATTTCCGGTCGTCATCCGCGAGAACAACGTGACAGAGTACCTGGGCAGGAAGAAGATCAGCCACGGCCGGGTGCTGAAGGACAATCCGGCAGGCGTCGTGACCGGGCTCGCCTGGACGCAGGCCGGCGGGGAGATCCTCTTCATCGAGTCGGTCGCCATGGACGGGAACGGACGGATCCACCTGACGGGGCAGATCGGCGACGTCATGAAGGAATCCGCCGAGACGGCGGTGAGCCTCGTGAAGAGCACGTTCATCGACAGCAGCCTCAATTTCGAGGACAGGGACATCCACATCCACATCCCGGAGGGCGCGGTCCCGAAGGACGGGCCGAGCGCCGGCATCACGATGTTCACGGCGGTCACCTCGCTCGTGACGGGGATCCCGGTGAGCCCGTACATCGCGATGACGGGGGAGATCTCGCTCCGCGGCGCCGTGCTTCCGATCGGGGGGCTCCCCGAGAAGCTGATGGCCGCCGAGCGCGCCGGGATCAGGACGGTCCTCATCCCCAGGGACAACGAGAGGGACCTCGAGGACGTGCCGTCGGAAATCAGGGACAGGCTCGAGATTATCCCGGTGTCCGCGGTCACCGACGTGATCAGGCACACGCTGCACATCAGGCTGCCGGAGCGGAACGAGAAGCCGTTCCACAGGAAGCAGGCCGACGGCGCCGCCGCGTCGCCGCCGCTGTCATAACTTAAGTTTTATAAGAGACGGCCATGCCCGCCGGCGCGGGCTAAAAAAGAGATGTTCGTCAGGCAGACGGCCCCTTGCGCGGGACGCCCCGAAAGACCCGGGAAGTTCCGCGGAGGGGCCGCCCTTTTATGTCCTCCCAATCAGGGTGTGGCATATATATAGAATGAGTGCTATAATGGATTGGCATATCTTGTGCTTATACCAAGAGGGAAGAGGAACATCAGTTATGAGAGCAAGCGGAATACTTTATCCGATATCATCGCTGCCGTCGCGCTTCGGCATCGGCAGCTTTTCACGGGAAGCGTACGAGTTCGTCGACTTCCTCCGCGAGGCGGGCCAGAGCTACTGGCAGGTCCTGCCGTTCGGCCCGACCGGGTACGGCGATTCGCCCTACCAGTCGTTCTCCACATTCGCCGGCAACCCGTATTTTATCAGCCTTGAGGACCTGGTCGAGGAGGGGCTGCTGAAAGAGGAGGAGTGCGAGGGTGCCTTCTGGGGATCGGATCCCGAGTACGTCGACTACGGCGCGCTCTACGAGAACCGGTTCAGGGTCCTCTGGACCGCCTACAGCCGCTTCCGCGGGTCGGAACTCGAGAACGGGGATTACCGGGAGTTCGTCAGCAGGGAGGCCTACTGGCTCGAGGACTACTGCCTCTTCATGGCGCTCAAGCAGGAAAATGGCGGAAAGCCCTGGAGTGAATGGACCGACATCTACCGCAACCGCGACAAGAAGGCCATGACGATGATCGGGGAGGTCCTCGGCGAGACGGTCGGGTTCTTCCGGTTCCAGCAGTATGAATTCATGCGCCAGTGGAAGAAGCTCCACACCTACGCCAATAAGAACGGGGTGAAGATCATCGGGGACATCCCGATCTACGTGGCCTTCGACAGCGCGGACACCTGGGCGCACCCCGGGCAGTACCGGTTTGACGACAAGAACATCCCGACCGAGGTCGCCGGCTGCCCGCCGGACGCGTTCTCCGCCACCGGCCAGCTCTGGGGCAACCCGATCTACGACTGGGAGGCGATGAAGAAGAACGGCTACAGTTGGTGGATCAGCCGCATCCGCAGGTCGCTCGAGTTCTACGACGTGATCCGCGTGGACCATTTCCGCGGATTCGACGAGTACTACGCGATTCCATTCGGCGACGAGACCGCCGAGAACGGGAAGTGGGAGAAGGGACCGGGAATGGACCTCTTCGAGGCGGTCCGGGCCGAGCTCGGGGACGTCGCGATCATCGCGGAGGACCTCGGGTACATCACGCCGAGCGTCAGGGAACTGCTGAAGACGTCCGGCTATCCGGGCATGAAGGTTCTGCAGTTTGCCTTTGACGAGTCAGAGCAGAGCGTCTACCTGTCATACAGGCACGAGCCGAACTCCGTCGTTTACACCGGAACCCACGACAACATGACGACACGGGGCTGGATCGAGTCGATCAGCGACCACGACCGGGACTACGCGAGGCGCTATATCAATTCGATCTACACGGATTACGGCCAGTTTACCTGGGATTTCATCCGGGAGGCGTTCCGGTCCGTGTCGGACCTCTGCATCGTCCCGATCCAGGATTTCCTCGTGAAGGGAAATGAGGCCAGGATGAACGCCCCCTCCTCCGCGATGGGCAACTGGCAGTGGCGGGTGACCCCGCACTTCCTGACGGAGGAGCTGGCGAAGAGTATCTATGAGATGACGAAGCTCTACGGCAGGCTGCCGGTGAAACTGCCGGAGCCCGCGGATGAGGCCGCTTCGGAGGACCCGGCGGAGGCCGGTCCGGAGGCACCCGGAGAGGCGGCAGGGACGGAGAGGTGAGATGAGCCGCGCGGATCAGTTATTTATCGAAACATGCAGGGAGATCCTGGAACACGGGACGTCCGACGAGGGGATGGAAGTCCGCCCCCGCTGGGAGGACGGGACGCCGGCCCACACGCTCGCCGTGTTCGGCGTCACGCACCGCTACGATCTCGGGAAGGAATTCCCCATGATGACGCTCCGGAATACCTACTGGAAGTCGGCTTGGGACGAGATCTCCTGGATCTGGCAGAAGAAGTCCAACAACATCAGGGACCTGAAGAGCCACGTCTGGGACGCCTGGGCGGACGAAGAGGGGACGATCGGAAAGGCCTACGGCTACCAGATGGGCCTGCCCGCGAGATATAAGGACGTCACGGAAGAGGGAATCAGGAAGGCATTCGGAGGAACCCCCGAGGAAGCGAAGATCAGGCGGGACGAGAGCGGGGTCTATCTCCTCGACCAGACCGACCGCGTGATCTACCAGCTCGTCAACGACCCGGCCTCCCGGCGGATCCTGACAAATATCTACAACATTCAGGACCTCTCGGAGATGGGCCTGTCCCCGTGCGCCTACAGCATGACGTTCGTCGTGACCGGAAACCGCCTGAACGCGATCCTGAACCAGAGGTCCCAGGATATGATGACGGCCTGCGCCTGGAACGAGATCCAGTACGCCCTCATCACGCTGGCCCTCGCCTCCGCCTACGGCTACGAGCCCGGCGAGTTCCTCCACGTGATCGCGAACTGCCACATCTACGACCGGCACGTAAGCCTCATCCGGCACATGATCGAACAGCCTCAGCACGAGGCGCCCGAGGTCCGGATCAATCCGGAGAAGAAGGATTTCTACGACATCACGGCGAGCGACATCCTCGTCGGCAACTATGAGTACAACCCGGAAAAATACAGGATTCCGGTTGCGGTCTGAGCATTCTGGAGGGATAGGCGCATGAAGGCAATTGCGGCAGTCGACTCGGGGTGGTCCATCGGCAGGGGCGGGAAGCTCCTGGTCTCGATCCCCGCGGACAAGGAGCACTTCAAAGCGAAGACGATGGGGAAGGCCGTCATCATGGGGAGGAAGACGTTCGAGTCCCTCCCGGGAAAGAAACCCCTGCGCGGGAGGTACAATATCGTCCTCACGAGGGACCCGGACTACCGCGCGGACGGCGCGGTCATCGCGCACTCCCCGGCCGAGGCTGCCGAAGCGGCTGCTTCCGCGGGCTACGCGGATGAGGACACCGTGGTGATCGGCGGCGGCGAGATCTACAGGCTGATGCTCCCGTACACCGACACCGCCTACATCACGAAGATCGAGTATGTCTACGACGCCGACACCACATTTCCCGATCTGGATAAGGATCCGGAGTGGGAGCTCGCCGCGGCGGGCGAGGAGCAGACCTATTTTGACCTGGTGTACGAGTTTGACGTCTACAGACGGGTGAAGAGATAAAGCATCCGGTCCGGCGCTCCGCGCCCCGGGAGAGAGAGTACGGTAACCGATATGGCAGCAGATATTCATGAGATCCCGCACAGGGAGCGCACGAAGGAGATCACGATCGGGTCGAGAACGATCGGGGGAGGAAACCCGATCGCGATCCAGTCGATGACGAACACGAAGACCGAGGATACGGAGGCGACGGTGCGCCAGATACTTGAACTGGAGCGCGCCGGGTGTGACATTATCCGCTGCACGGTTCCGACCATGGAGGCCGCCGTGTCGCTCGGAGCGATCCGGAGGCGGGTGCACATCCCGGTCGTCGCCGATGTCCATTTCGATTACAGGCTCGCGATCGAAGCCATCGAGCGGGGCGCCGACAAGATCCGGATCAATCCCGGCAACATCGGGGGCCCGGAGCGCATCCGGGAGGTCGTCGCGGCGGCGAAGATGAGAAATATCCCGATCAGGGTCGGGGTCAACTCCGGCTCCCTCGAGAAGGAGATCATCGAAAAGTACGGCAGGGTGACCGCCGAGGGACTCGTGGAGAGCGCGCTGGACAAGGTGCGCATGATCGAGGACTTCAACTATGACAATATCGTGATCAGCATCAAGTCCTCGGACGTCATGATGTGTGTGAAGGCGCACCGGCTGATCGCGGACGAGACGACGTACCCGCTCCACGTCGGCATCACGGAGTCGGGGACGGTCTTCTCCGGGGCGATCCGCTCGTCGGTCGGCCTTGCCCTGATTCTCTCGGAGGGCATCGGCGACACCGTCCGCGTCTCCCTGACCGGCGATCCGGTCCACGAGGTGAGGGCGGCGAAGATGATCCTGCGGACGCTTGAGCTTCGGAGGGGCGGCATCGAGGTCGTCTCATGTCCGACCTGCGGGCGGACGGAGATCGATCTCATCGGTCTCGCGAGGCAGGTGGAGGAGATGGTGCAGGATATTCCGCTCGACATCAAGGTCGCGGTGATGGGCTGTGTCGTCAACGGCCCGGGAGAGGCGAGGGAAGCCGATATCGGCATCGCCGGGGGAAAGCACTCGGGGCTCCTGATCAGGCACGGCGAGGTCATCCGGAAGCTGCCGGAGGATCAGCTTCTCCCCGCGCTCATGGAGGAGCTGATGAACTTTGGCCGGGACAGGGGCGCGGCGGAATAGAGACGGAGGGGTTTCATGGGGAGCGGTTTGAGATCGTTTTCGGAGACATTTCCCGGACTGGATCTTGACAGGAAGATCGCGGATTTACTGGATTATGTAACGGTGGAGCGGGTGACCGTCAATTCGGCGAGAACCCGGCTCCGCGTTTATGTCTTATCGGATAACTGGCTGAAGAAGACTCACGTCCGGAAGATCGAGGCGGCGATCGCGGCGAAGATGTTCGGGGACGGCAGGGGAGACGTGCGCCTGATCGAGAGGTTCAGGCTGTCGTCGTCCTACACGCCCGAGAATTTCTACCGGGTGTACCGCCCGAGCATGAGCTTCGAGCTGAAGGAGGTCAGCCCGATCCTCAACCAGGCGTTCCTCCACTCGGAGGTCGTCTTCCCGTCCCCGTCGGAGATCCTGGTCCGCATCCCGGACAACCCGGTCTGCGCGCGCGAGGAGGAGCGCCTCCTCGGCTACTTCGAGAAGGTGTTCTGCGAGAGGGCGGGATTCCCGGCCCTCACGATCAGGACCGAACTTCGGCGCGAGGACGCGAAGAAGCTCTTCGAGGACGACGACAGGAGGATCGAGGAGAAGGTCCGTCTCGTCACGGAGGCGAGTTCTGGCCGGCAGGCTGCGAGGAGCGCCGAGAAGAAACTTCCGAAGAAAGAGGAGAAGGTCTACCGCAGGCAGACAGGCCGCCAGAGCGACCCTGACGTGATCTACGGGCGGGGATTCGACGACGAGCCGGTCCCGATCGATTCGCTCGGGGAGGACCCGCGCGAAGTGACGGTGCGCGGGGAAGTCTTCGGAAGCGAGATGAGGGATACGAGAAACGGCAGGATCATCATGACGGTCTCTGTCACGGACTACACGGACAGCCTCCGCTTCAAGCTCTGGGTCGACAAGGGTGAGGAAGGGGAGTTTCTTGCCGTGTTCAAAAACGGCGGGACTTTTCTCATCAAGGGCTTCATGGATCTCGATCCCTACGACAGGGAGCTGATGATCAAGAGCGTGTACGGCATCAGGAAGATCCCGCCGTTCCGCGGGGCCAGGGAGGACACCGCCCCCGAGAAGAGGGTGGAGCTCCACTGCCACACGCAGATGTCCGACATGGACGCCGTGTCCTCCGCGAAGGATATCGTGAAGCAGGCGTACCGCTTCGGCATGAAGGCGATCGCGATCACCGACCACGGGGTCGTCCAGGCTTTCCCCGAAGCGTGGAAGACGATCGGCGGAAAGGGAGGAATTCCGAAGGACGCCGACATGAAGATCATCTACGGGATGGAGGCCTATCTCGTCGACGACACAAAGAACCTCGTGGGAGGGGATATGAGCGGCAGCATCCACGGACCTGCCGTGGTGTTCCAGACCGTGACGACCGGGCAGAGCCCGCTCGTCCACGAGATCATCGAAATCGCCGCGGTGAAGATCGAGGACGGCAGGATCACGGAGGATTTCTCCACGCTGGTCAGGCCGGAGAGGCCGATCCCCTTCTCGATCCAGACCGAGACCGGGATCACCGACGACATGGTGGCGTCCTCTCCGGGGCTGAAGGATGCGCTGGAGGGCCTGCTTGAATTCGCCGGGGACCTCACCCTGATCTCCTACGACGCGGGCATGGAGCTGAATTTCCTCTACACGTCCTGCGGGAAGCTCGGGCTCCCCGCGCCGGCGGGAACCACGGTCGATATCGCCGCGGTCGCCAGATATATGGTGCCGGATCTCGGCAAGATCCGCTTCCGCACCCTCGTGCGCCACATGAAAGTGAACTGCGCCGATGAGATGCGGGCATTTCCGCGCGCCCAGAGCATGGGGTTCGTCTGGCTCCGCCTGCTCGACCTCATGGAGGACGCGGGGATCACGACCTACCGGGAACTCAACGAGAGGGGGACCGTCTCCGTCGACAGGATCCGGAACCTGCGCTACTACCACGCGATCCTTCTCGCGAAAAATGAGACCGGCCGGAGGAACCTCTACACCCTCGTATCCGAGTCTCATCTCAAATATTTCAAGCTCCGGCCGAGAATTCCGAAGAGCGTACTCAACCGTTACAGGGAGGGCCTCGTGCTCGGCAGCGCCTGTTCCGCGGGCGAACTCTACCGCGCGATTGTCGAGGGGGCGTCGGATTCCGAGATCGCCGGGATCGTCAGGTACTACGACTACCTTGAGATCCAGCCGACCGAAAACAACGACTACCTGATGAGCGATCCGAAGAGCGGCATCAGGACCAGAGAGGACCTCGAGAACATCAATCGCAGGATCGTGCGGCTCGGCGATGAGTTCGGGAAGCCTGTGTGCGCGACCTGCGACGTCCATTTCCTTAATCCGGAGGACTGGATCTACCGCGCGATCATCCAGGCCGGCCACGGCTACAAGGACGAGGACGGCCAGCCGCCGCTCTACCTCCGGACGACGGACGAGATGCTCGACGAATTCGCCTACCTCGGCCCGGAGAAGTGCAGGGAGGTCGTGATCACCAACACGATAAGGGTCGCGGACATGATCGAAAAGATCTCCCCGATCTATCCGGACAAATGTCCCCCCTCGATCCCGCACTCCGAGGAGGACCTCCAGAACATGTGCTATGAGACCGCGAAGGAGTGGTACGGGGATCCTCTTCCCGACGTCGTCGCGGCCAGGCTGGACCGGGAGCTCGGCTCCATCATCAGGAACGGCTACGCGGTCATGTACATCATCGCGCAGAAGCTCGTCGACAAGTCCAACGAGGACGGCTACCTCGTCGGCTCCAGGGGGTCGGTCGGAAGTTCCTTCGCCGCGACGATGTCGCGGATCACGGAGGTCAATCCGCTGCCTCCCCATTACCGCTGCGGGAAGTGCAGGTACAGCGAGTTCGATTCCGAGGAGACGAGGGCCGCGCACGCCGAGGGGCGCTGCGGCTGCGATATGCCCGACAAGATCTGCCCGGTCTGCGGGGAGCCGCTGATCAAGGACGGCTTCGACATCCCGTTTGAGACATTTCTCGGATTCAAGGGAGACAAGGAGCCGGACATCGACCTCAACTTCTCCGGGGACGAGCAGGGCGTCGCGCAGGCCTACACGGAGGTGATCTTCGGGAAAGGCCAGACCTTCAAGGCCGGAACGATCGGGACGGTCGCGGACAAGACCGCATTCGGCTACGCGCTCCACTACTTCGAGGAGAAGGGCGTCACGAAGAAACGCTGCGAGCTCGAGAGGCTGGCGGCGGGCTGCGTCGGGGTGAGGCGCACGACAGGGCAGCACCCGGGCGGCGTCATCGTGCTGCCGAAGGGCATGGACATCAACTGGTTCACGCCGGTTCAGCACCCCGCGAACGACGTGAACTCGCCGTTCATCACGACGCACTTCGATTATCACTCCATCGACACGAACCTGCTGAAGCTCGATATTCTCGGGCACGATGACCCGACGATCATCCGCATGCTGCAGGACCTGACGGGGACGGATCCGCATCTCGTCCCGCTCGACGACAAGGGCGTGCTCTCGCTGTTCACGGGGACTGATGCCCTGGGCGTGAAGCCGGAGGACATAGACGGATGCAGCCTCGGGACGCTCGGTGTGCCCGAGTTCGGGACGAACTTCGTCATGGGGATGCTGAGGGACACGAAGCCGAAGACATTTTCGGAACTCATCAGGATCTCCGGCCTCTCCCACGGGACGAACGTCTGGCTGGACAACGCCCAGTTCTTCATCAGGAACGGGGACTGCACGCTGGGCACCGCGATCTGCACGCGCGACGACATCATGCTGAACCTGATCCAGTGGGGCGTGGAGCCCGAGCACTCCTTCAAGATCATGGAGTCGGTCAGGAAGGGCAAGGGGCTCACCCCCGCCCAGGAGGAGGAGATGGCGGAGCACGGCGTGCCCGCCTGGTACATCGAATCCTGCAAGCGGATCAAGTATATGTTCCCGAAGGCCCACGCCGCCGCCTACGTCATGAACGCCTTCCGGATCGCCTACTACAAGATCAACTACCCGTTGGCCTACTACGCCGCGTTTTTCTCGATCCGCGCGAAGACGTTCGACTACGGCCGCATGTGTCTCGGGAGCGAGAAGCTCGAGTACTACGCGGACGAGATCAGGAGGAACCCGAACCCGACCGCGAAGGAGCAGGATGAGTTCGACGACATGAAGCTCGTGCGGGAAATGTACGCGAGGGGCTTTGAGTTCTGCAGGATAGACCTCTATGAGGCCCGGGCGACCCGGTGCAGGATCGTCGACGGGAAGATCATGCCCCCGCTATCCTCGATCAGCGGGATGGGCGACACGCAGGCCTACGCGGTCGAGGAGGAGGCGAAGAAGGGGCCGTTCCTCTCGAAGGACGACTTCCGGGAGCGGACGCGGGTCTCGAAGACGATCATCGACCTGCTGGAGGAGTACGGCATTCTCGGGGACATCCCCGAGAGCAACCAGATCTCGCTCTTTGATCTGGCTTAAAGTAAGAGCGGAGCACGTTATATGCTGACAATCAGGGAAAAACAGTTTGACTTGAAGATCGAGCCGGGGGAGAGCGCCCGCGGCGTCCTCCACGTCGAGGCTTCGGGGGGAAAGAAGGTCAGGGGCGAACTCTACACGGACCACGTCAGGATCGTGACGGAGTTCGACCGGTTCTCCGGAAACCGCGTGAAGCTCCGCTTCGGTGTCGACGCGCACGGCCTTGCCGAGGGGGACATCATCCGGGGGGCGCTGCTTCTCGCGACGGACATGGGGGAATTCAGGATCCCGGTCACGGCCTGCGTCACGAGGGGAGGCCCTCCGGTCCCCGACGTGAGGGTGAAGACCCTGTCGGGATTCGCGGCCCTCGCGAGGGAGGACGCGGAGACGGCCCTCCGGGTGTACAGGGAGCCGTCGTTCCGCAGTGTGATTCCCGCCGGGGACACCGGCCTCCGTGCCCTCTTAAGGGGCTTTTCGGAACCCCCCGTGCTGAAGCGGAATGTCGAGGAATTCCTGGTCGCCTCCGGACATAAGGCGGCGGTCAGGATCCACGCGGACTTCCTGAAGGCGAGGTTCGATTCCCTGACCGGTTCCGTCGAGGAGGAGATCACGCTCCGCAGGAACACCTGGGGGACCTTTTCGCTCACCGCCTCGTGCCCGGAGGATTTCATCGAGCTTCCGAAGAAGAGGGTCACGGATGAGGATTTCGTCGGGATGATCTGCAGGTTCCCCTACCGGATTATCCGGGAGAAACTCGGGAACGGCAGGAGGAGCGCCCGGATCACGCTCGCGGGCGGACTTTTGAGGATCGACTTCGTCGTGACCGCCTCGGCGCTCCGGAAGGAAGAGGTTCCCGCCTCCCAGAGGAGGTCGGAGCTCATCATCGGCCTCTCCGACCTCTGCCTCGACTATGTGATGAGGCTGACGGACGGGAGGCGCTTCGCCGACCAGGCTGATCCGATCATCAATGAGCTGTCCCAGCTCCCGGGAGGGGACGACACGGCGCTTAAGCTGCTCCGCGCGCGGACGCTCATGCTCCGGGGCCGGCAGGAAGAGGCGGACGCGCTTCTCGGCGAGATTGGAAAGGCCGGATTCACCGGCCGGCAGGACGACCTGAAACTTGCATGGAAATACCTGACATCCCTTAAGGCCGGGGACGGGCACTCCTCCGATCTCGGGGGAAGGATGAGGACGCTGCTCGGCAGGGAGCCGGGGAATTTCCTGGCGGTGAGGCTGACGTTTCTCACAAATCCGGACATCGCCTCCTCCCCGAGGAGAAAGCTCCGGGTGCTCGAGAGCGCCTACGCGGCCGGCTGCAGGAGTCCCTTCCTCTTCGCGGAGATCATCCCGGAGATCCGGAAGGAGGACTCGTACGTGGCGAGTCTCACGCCCTTCCTGGTCCACACGCTGCTGTTCGCGGCGAACGGGGGCCATCTGACCGAGGGGCTGGCGCTCCGTGCCGCCTATCTCTCAGCGAACGAGAAGACCTACAGCGAGAGCCTCTTCCGGATTCTCACGAAGGCCTACGAGACGTGGCCGTCGGACGGCATCCTGGAGGCGATCACCCGCCTGCTGATCAAGGGGCGGGCGGCCGACAGCCAGAGCTTCTACTGGTACGAGAAGGCGCTGGAGCGGGACATCCGGATCATCCGCCTCTACGAGTACTATATCGAGACGCTGCCGGACAGCCGGCGCGGCGTCCTGCCCCTCGCGGTCAGGAAGTACTTCGCTATCAGCGACACGCTGTCGGAGAACATGAAGGCGCGCGTCTACGCGAACGTCGTCCGCAACAGGCAGGAGGACCCTGAAACCTACGGGGAGTACAGGGAGAAAATGGAGGCATTTGCCTTAAGGTCGATGTCGGAGGGCCGGCTGAACGAGGACTTCGCGGTTCTCTACCAGAAATTCACGGGGAGGATCCGCAGCCCCGGGATGGCGCGCCGCCTGCTGGACATGATCTTCACGGTGCGCGTCTACACCGACGAGCCCCTCTTCCGGAAAGTGATCGTGATCCACGACGAGCTCCGGGACGAGGAGACGGCCGTGCTCGTCAGGGGGGCGGCGTATGTCCGCGTCTACTCGGATAACGCGCGGCTCCTCTTCGAGGACGCCTCGGGGAGAAGATGCGCGGGGACGGCCTACAGGGCGGAGCGGCTGATCGAGACCGAGCCGTTCCTGACCATGTGCAGGAACGCGGGAGCCGACAGCACCGGCCTCCTCCTGCGCAGGTGCGGGGAGGCGGAAGCTTCCGGGACGGAGAGCGGGGAGACGCTCGGGCTCTGGAGGGAGGTCGCGGGGAATGATCATTTCACCGACGAATACCGGGCCTCCGCGAGAAAGAAGATCCTGGATTACCTGCTTGCCCACCCCGAGGCGGTTCCGGACGGGATCCCCGCCGAAGACGTGCTGAGGGACTATATCGAGGCGGGGAAAACCGAGCTGATCAGGATCCTGATCACCGCCGGCAAGTACCGGACCGCCTACGACCTCGCCGTCAGGTACGGCTTCGAGGGCATCGATCCCGGCATCATGGTGAGGCTCGCGAGCCGCATGATCGACGACAATGAGGGCAGGTACGACGAGGAGCTCGCGCTGTTCGCGGAGCACGTCTTCAGGCTCGGGAAGTATGACGAGCGGATCCTTTCATATATGACGAAGCATTTCCGGGGCAGTATGGAGGAAATGCTGCTCGTGAGAAGGAAGGCCGCCGAGTTCTTCATCGACACGTTCCCGATCGACGAGAGGATTCTCTCGAGAGCGGTGTTCACGGGAACCCGCGTCAAAGAGGGACCGGAGATCCTGAAGGCCTACAGCGACCGGAAGGGGAGAGGGCGCGTCGTCAGGGGGTACCTCACCCTCGTCTGCGACAGCATCTTCGGGACAGAGGAGACCATCAGCCCGTTCGAGGCCGCGTGCATTGCCGAGATGATGGAATCGGGCGAGATGACCGACTTCACGATGAAGCTGGCTTACCTGAAATTCTGCGCGGAGAAGGGGAACCTCTCCGTCCGCGAGGAGACGCTCGCCGACCGGATCGTGGAGGAGTGCGTGAAGCGGAATATCCGGTTCAGGTTCTTCCAGAAGCTGCCGGCGTCCCTCATCGCGGGCTGCAGGCTGACGGACAAGGTGTTCGTGGAACAGAAGGCGGAGCCCGGGGATACCGTGACGCTCAACTACGCGCTCACCGACGGGGAGGACACCGAGAACGCGGTCTTCCGGAGCGAGCCGATGACGCGCGTCATGCGGGGCGTGTTCCAGAGGGTGTTTACGCTGTTCTACGGGGAGGTCCTCACCTACACCGTGACCGTCGAGCACGACGGGGAGGAGACGACGGGGCCGGAGCGCTCCGTGTCGTCGCCGTTCGTCGACATGACGGGGAGTTCGGCGTATCAGCGGATCAACGGCATCATCAGGGCCGTCATTGAGGGCGACGAGGATGACGCCAGGTCCAGGATTGTGGACTTGAGGCGCGCCCGCCACGTGGCGGAGAGCGTGTTCACACTGGAGGAGGAAACGACTTGACTGAAGTGAGAAACCTGCTTGTCGGGCTGGAGATCGGCGGGGACATTTCCCGGCTGGCCTGCTACGACCGGGCAGCCGGCGAACCGGTCCCGGTCGCGGTGAAGACCGGGACGAATCTCTACGCGTACCCGACCGTGCTCGTCTTCACCGGCGGCAGGGATGAATGGCACATCGGATATGAGGCGGAATACTTCGCGGGACAGGACTCCGTCCTGCGCCTGCCCCCGATCCTCGACGCCGCCGACAGCGGGACGGTGATCCGGGCCGGTGGCAGGGAGATGCAGCCCTATGAGGTCATCGCGGTCTTTATCGCGGAGTCGCTGAAGATGCTCGGGATCCCCGACCTCCTGAGGGGAATCCGGGGAATCTGTGTCACGACGGAGAACCTCACGGAGAGAAGGGCCGTCGCGGTCCGGAGAGCGCTGCTCAGCCTCGGCTTCCCGGCGGACAGCTGTTTTGTCCAGGAATTCAGGGAGAGCTTCTTCTACTTCGGCTACAGCAGGAGGCCCGAGATCACCGTCCGGAACATGGGGCTTCTCCGGTTCCGGGAGGACAGCGTGGAATTCTTCTCCATGACGGATATGAGGAACGGCGGGCTCTCCCGCGTCACGGTCGACGAGAGGGGGACGAAGGCGCTCCCGGCCGATCCCGCGGCGAGGGACGAGGCCCTCGGCGCGGCGGTGGATGAATGGATGGAGGCCGGGACTTACTCGGGCCTCTTCATAACCGGCGGAGGCTTCAGCGGGGACTGGGCTAAGGAATCCGTCCGGGCGATGAGCCGCACCGGCGCCCGCGTCTTCGTCGAGGACTGCCTGTTCGTGCTGGGGGCCTGCTGCGCGGCGGCCGAGAGGATCGAGAAGAAGGCCTTAAGGAACAGGCTCTACATGGGGCCGGACATGGTCAGGACGTCGGTCGGAATCGACGTGAGCGACTGCGGGAAGCCCTCCGTGTATCCCCTGATCCGCGCCGGAAGGAACTGGTACGAGGAGGAGGCCGAGTGCCAGGTCATCCTGGACGACCGGCGGGAGGTCGCGGTCACGGCGGTCCCCATGGAGGGGACGGGGCGGAGAACCGTGCGGATCGAGCTCTCCGGCCTTCCGGAGAGACCGGATCTCGCGACCCGGCTTCGGATCCGCGCGTTCTGCACGGGGAGAAATGAATGCCTTGTCACGGCGGAGGACATGGGATTCGGCGAGATGTTCGCCTCGTCGGGCATGAC
>CACYEN010000177.1 GCA_902773435.1 uncultured Lachnospiraceae bacterium
AACAGCACCGTGTCCTACAAGAGCTCGCACGACGAGATCTTCCGCGCGGAAAAGGAGGTCATCCTGAAGCTCGCGGAGTCCCCCTGCATCATCGTGGGGCGCTGCGCCAACCACGTGCTGAAGGAGGCCGGCATCCCGTCCCTCTCCGTCTATCTCACCGCGTCACTCGAAAGACGGATGGCGCGCGCGAAGGAGCTCGCGGAGAACGGGGACACGCCGCTCGATAAATATGTGGAGGCGCGGGAGAAAATGCGCCGCATTTTCTATAAGCAGTACACCGGCAGAGATATGGAGGACGCCTCCAACTACACCCTCTGCTTTGATGTCGGACACATTGATCTGACGATCTGCGCGGATATCATAGAAAAGCTTTACAGAGAGAGCCGCGCGTAAAGGAAAGGAGTTATTTTATGCAAAGACAAGTGCGCAGAGCCGCCGCCCTTCTCCTTGCCGCCTGCATGCTGCTCACGGGATGCGGCGGACAGCGGATGATGATGGGAACCGGCGGAACGGCGGGAACCTACTACGCCTTCGGCGGAGTCCTCGCCCAGTACATGAAAAATTACACCGATTACAGCGTGACGGCCGTCTCGACCGCCGCCTCCAAGGCGAATATCCAGAGCATCGGCGACGGAGACTACCAGATGGGCTTCACCCAGTCCGACGTCATGGCCTACGCCTGGGAGGGCAGCAAATCCTTTGAGACGGACGGACCCTGCAGGGATTTCCGGGTGATGGGCGCCCTCTACGCGGAGACCGTGCAGCTGATCACCATGAAGGACAGCATCAAGACCGTCAGCGACCTGAAGGGCAGGAGCGTCTCCATCGGGGCGCCCGGCTCCGGCGTCTACTTCAACGCAATTGACGTTCTGGAGGGAGCGGGTCTTTCCGTCGACGACATAAAGCCCCAGTACCAGAGCTTCGACGACAGCAAGGAGGCGCTGAAGGACGGGCAGATCGACGCGGCCTTCATCGTGGCCGGAGCGCCCACCTCCGCGATCACGGAGCTCGCCACCACGAACGGCGTCTACCTGATTCCGATCGAGGGAGAGCTGCGCGACACCATCATGGCCAGCTGCCCCTACTACGCGCCCCTGCAGATCCCGGCCGACACCTATCCGGGCCAGCCGGATCCGATTGAAACCATTACGATAAAGGCGACCATGGTCGTGGACGCGGACCTCGATGAGGACACCGTCTACCAGCTGACGGCAGCCGTGTTCGATCACGCCGAGGAAATCACACTGGAAAATGCAAAGGGCGCCGAGCTCTCCATAGAAAATGCAACTTCCGGTATCACAGTCCCGTTCCACGCGGGCGCGGCGAAGTATTTTGCCGAGCACGGCGTGGAGGTGGAAACAGCGGAATAAGGAGGGTGCGATGAGCGATAACAGCGTCAAAGACCGTGATTATGAATTAGTCCAGGAAGACCTCGAGGAGGTCATGCGAAAATACGACCGTGAGTCAAATGTCCGCGTGTGGACGGGAAAACCCGCCATCGCCGTAAAGTGCATTCTCATCGGCTTCTCTCTCTTCTGCATCTGGGTGACCCTGTTCGCCACATTTCTGGAGGAGATCCGCCTGACATCCTTCGTCGGTCTCGTCATACTGCTCGGCTTCCTGAATTATCCCGCCAAAAAGGGAGAGCAGAAGGCCAACTACATTCCCTGGTACGATATCGTGGGGATGGTGCTCGGCACGGGCGCATTTCTCTACTACACCTTCAGCGCGGAGCAGATCATCCAGCAGGGAACCCGCTTTACGCCCCTGCAGATCGTGATCGCCATCGTCGGCATCGCCGCCCTGCTTGAGGTGACGCGGCGGAGCGTCGGGTGGCCGATCCTGATCGTCGCCCTCTTCTTTATCGTCTACGCGATCGTGTACGGACTCACGAACCCGTCCCTTGCCGGGCGGCTCCGGTATCTCGTGCGCAATCTGTTCTACGCCAAGACGGGCATCCTGTCGACCCCGATCAACGTCTGCTCCAAATACATCGTGGTCTTCATCATCTTCGGAGCCTTCCTTGAGCGGACCGGCATCTCGGAATTCTTCATCAACATGGC
>CACYEN010000178.1 GCA_902773435.1 uncultured Lachnospiraceae bacterium
ATCAGAGTTTGTTTATTGCCTCCTGATTATATCCTTGAAGACCATCTGGAGTTTGTCGGAATTCAGCCGGGAGATCTGCAGGTGACTTATGCGGATTCGGAAGAGTTCGAACGTGACTTTGACTTTGTACCGAAGACCGGAATTCAGGAAGGATTACGTGATTTCGCAGAATGGTATGAAGAATATGTATCTGAAAAACGGAGATGATGCAATGAAGATAGTCATAGCCGGGATCGGATATGTTGGTTTGCCGCTGGCAATTTTAATGGCAAAGAAAAATGAAGTGACAGCTGTCGATATTGACCACGAGAAAGTCAAACAGATCAATTCATATTCCAGTCCGATCCACGATGAAAATATGGAAAGGATTCTTTCGGATGTCCGTGAAGGGAAACGATCTTTGAACCTGACTGCAGCTGTTGATGGAACTGCTGCATACAGAGATGCGGATTATATCATTATCGCTGTTCAGACAGACTACGATCCCGAAAAGAATTTCTTTGACTGCTCGGCAGTTGAAAATGTAATTCAGCAAGTCTTAACATGTTCTGAAAATGCAGTCATCGTGATCAGATCAACTGTCCCGGTCGGATATACCGAACGGATCAGTAAGAAATACAATACGAAACGTATTTTGTTCAGTCCGGAATTCTTAAGGGAATCCAGGTCACTGTATGATAGTTTATATCCATCCAGGATCATAGTCGGCTGTAATGAAGAAACTCTGGATGCGGCCGAAAGATTTGCATACTTGCTTCAGGACTGTGCGAAAAAAGAAAATATTGATATTCTGCTGATGGGAAATACCGAGGCAGAAGCGGTCAAATTGTTTTCTAACACATTTCTTGCATTGCGCGTATCATACTTTAATGAACTTGATACATATGCGGAAATGAAAGGACTGAATACAAAAGATATCATTGACGGCGTATGCCTGGATCCAAGGATCGGGAATCACTATAACAATCCATCCTTCGGTTATGGCGGCTACTGTCTGCCGAAAGATTCCAAACAGCTTCTTGTCAATTACGAAGATATTCCGGAAAATCTGATTAGCGCCATCGTGGAATCGAACCGCACCCGGAAAGACTTTATCGCGGACAGAATACTCATGATAGCGGGGAATAAGAAAAAAGATGGACAGATTACGGTTGGTGTATATCGCCTGACAATGAAAACAAACAGTGATGACTTCCGCCACAGCAGCATACAGGGAGTAATGAAGAGAATCAAAGCCAGAGGCACACGTATTGTCATCTATGAACCATCTCTTGAAGACGGCACAACATTCTTTGAAAGTCCGGTTATAAATGATATTGAATCATTCAAAAAGAACAGTGATGTAATAATCGCAAACCGGTATGATCGTATTCTTGATGATGTAAAGGAGAAAGTATATACAAGAGATCTGTTCCAAAGAGACTGAATCACAGCCGGAATCAGAAAGGATCGTGGGCGGTATGGAATTATCGGTAAGCAACATCAGCATTTCTGTCAGTAAAGGCGATGCGAGAGAAGATCTGCCCATGTTTCTGGCGAGCATGGAGGATGCGTCAAGCCGTTCGGCGGACGGCATAAGGCCGGAGTCGATCTCTGACGAGACCATACAAAAAGATGACGAGCTGCTGGAGACATATAAAGTCTTGTCTGACGCCATCCCCGGCGGCATGGGCAGCGTCTGGAAAGTGCATCACAGGAGCTGGAACGTCGAACTGGCGATGAAACGTCCGCAGCCCCGGTTTTTTGCCGAGGGCAGCGAGGCGAGAAAAGAAGAATTCATAAAAGAATGCGAGAACTGGATCAACCTGGGCCTGCATCCGAATATTGTCTCCTGCTACTATGTGAGAGAGGTCGGAGGCGTTCCGACTATCTTCTCGGAGTGGATGGATCACGGAAGCTTAAGGGACAGAATCAGGGACGGCTCGCTGTATGGAGAAGACGCGGAGGAAGTAATACAGGAACGGATACTGGATATTGCCATTCAGATGGCGAGAGGCCTCAGTTACTCCCATGGGAGGAACCTGGTCCATCAGGACGTTAAACCGGGAAACATCCTGCTGACGACGAACTGGGACGCGAAGGTGGCGGATTTCGGCCTGGCGAAGGCGGAGAGCCAGCTGACGGAAAACAGGAAACCGGTTTCCGCGGGATACACACCGGAATACTGTCCGAAAGAACAGATGGAAGGCGCGGCGCCGGAGAAATGGATGGATGTCTATGCCTGGGCTGTGACCGTGCTGGAGATGTACGCGGGCAGGCGCATGTGGGCTGCGGGCGCGGAGGTTAAAGAGCGGTTTGATGAATATTCACTGCAGTGCCCGCACACTGTTCCCGGCGCGGTGCGCTCTCTTCTTCGAGCCTGCCTTTCGGAGGGCATCGATGATTTTCGTGCTGTTGAAAAAACCTTGAAGGATGTCTATGAAGAACTGTGCGGATACGAGTACCGGAGGCAGGAACCGGCGAATGCGTCAGATACGGCGGGAACCCTCAACAACAGGGCTCTTTCCATGCTGGACCTCGGAAAAAAGGAAGAGGCGCACCGGTTGTGGGAACTGGCCGAAAACACCTCGGCAAATCACCTGTATTCTGTCTACAACCATGGGCTGTTCCTGTGGCGGGAAGGGATTATGGATGACGAATTCCTGCTGGAACGCCTGCAGGACACTTCCTGGGATGACACTTCGGAAAAACAGCTTGCCCTGGATGCGGTTAAGGAGGAGACAGGGACGTGGGAGCTGACAGAGGAAAAATCGTTCCCTGAAAGAAATCCCTTCCTTGCTCCCCGGAACTCCCAGCATGAGAGCAGAGACGGAGATATCTTTGTGTCGGCAGCCCAAAATGACTTTTATCTCTGGAGCGGGACCAGGTACGCGCTGATCAGGGAATTCGAAAAAGAGAAAAATCCGCTCGCAATCGCGGACAGCAGGGACTTATGCGCCGTCAGCGGAGACGGGAAAATGCTGGTGCTTATAAGGAACGGACTCCGAGGGGACAGCTCCGCGAATGTGGTCATCTATTCGATTGATAAAGATGAAACCCACACGTTCCTCCTGGAAGACACCATGCGGAACGAATATTATGACGCCGTGGAAGATAAGACGCTGAGGGAGTACCATCGGTATAACGTGAACTGCATGGCGGTTTCTTCGGACGGAAAAGCGATTTATGCCGGGCTGGACGCCTCAAAACTTGTCGCATTTACCTGCGCGGGAGAATCCGTTTTCGAGGCAGTGCTAAAGGAGGAGCCGTTCTGCCTCAGCCTGGATGCGGATACGGGGAGAATCGCGGCGGGTGAGAGAGACGGATATATACAGATTTTAGATAAAACCGGAAAATGTATCGAAACATTCAGAGGCCGGTCGGAAGACGTTGATTCTGTCTGGCTTGACGGCAGCCGGCTGGCATATCTGGAGAACGGGCGGATCAAACTGCGCGATTTGAATACAGGCAAGTGCAGCAGCGCGCTCAGCATGGGAAATGCCGGGCTCCATGCAAGAAAGTACCTCCAGGTCTGGCTGGATGAAGAAAACCGGGTTCACCTCTGGAATGATCTGGGCAGTGAGACTGTCTATACGCTGAAAGAAGGAGAGCAGGCCGCCTGGCTTTTGAGCAGGCCGCTGACTGTCCGGGCGCGGTCGAAGGAGGACAGCCGGTTTGAGGCGCTGTGCGGCCTGGCGGAACAATCCATCCGCGATGGCCGGATCGCCGAGGCGTTCCGGGCTCTGTCTGAAGCGAGGAGCATTGAAGGATATTCACAGAACAGGCGGCTCCTGGACCTGAACGAACGGGCCGGAGAGCATGAAAGACGAATCGGAATCAGGGGCGTGTATCCCGGGGCCGCGCTGCCAAAGCCCGGTTACGTCCAGAACACATTTCTGTTCAATGACGGCCGGTTTTTCATCATGCGAAGGTCATCCTCCGAGACATTGTACCAGTATGATCTCTCGGGGAAACTGCTGTCGGAGTGGAGCGGACGCGGAAGCCTCTCCTGGTATGAGGGGGGAGAGAAGTACGATATAGACGCCGGCGCGTGGGGCGCCGTCTTTGTCGCCGGGAATGTGACCGTCACAAGTTCCATGAATACGGTTCAGTTTTACCGGACCGGTTCCTTCGGGAAGATTGCCGGCTTCTATACGGACCAGAACCGGACTGACCGCTTTATGATCTCAGATGACCGCAGTATCCTGGCGGCATACTCCTATAACATCAACTGCAGGGACATCTACCTGTATTCAATTCATTCCGAAGAGGAAGTCAGCTTTCTGCGCAAAATACCTACCACCGACGTCGTATTTGACATCAGCGCGGACGGGACGCGCCTGCTTACGGGACACAAAGGCGGGAATGACCTGTCCGTGTGGGATATCGCGGACGGCAGCCTTCTGAATACCCGGAAAATCGAGGACACAAAGGCCGAGGGGAGGATTGCCGAGGGCGCCCGCTTTACGGAGAGCAGTGACACTGTGCTGTTCGGTCTTCACAAAGATATGCATATAGACAACCGCAGCAGGATCATAGAGGCGTCAACCTCCGTCTTTTTATGGAACCTGAAGGCTGACAGAACAAGGAAACTGGGATATACGGCGATGCCCTTCCCGGTATCCGACCGCGGCAGCTGGCTGACCCGCGGCAGGGACGGTAAAGCGGTTTTGTTTGATCCCGCGGCGCCGGACCAAAGCAGGGAATGGATATCACCGGAAGATCCGGGCATAATTCCCGAAACGGCAGTCAGGGAAGGCAGCCGGTACTTCGCGGCGCCTTACACGGATGCGAGCGGTGAGAAAAATGACTGTGTCATTTGGGAAATAGACTGGATCTACGAACCGGATTCCGGAAAGGAAGGTAAATAGGGAATGAGTTTTTTTACCAGGAGACCCTTCAAACTGGAGCATATGACCCCGGATAACAGGGATACAGTCAGGATCGTGCTGAACGCCGTACTGGAGAACGAGGAAGACCAGGCTGTCCGAAAGAGGGTCAGCGCGGCACTGAAACATTTTGAGAAAGGCGCGCTGGCAAAGGAAGAGGCGGACCAGGTAAAAGCGTGCCTGGCGGCGGCCATAAGGACGCTGTACAAATGGCCCGAAAATGAGCTGGCTGTGTCTTTGCGGGAGAACAGCATAACAATGGAGGATATCGCGAAAGTATCATCCGTGCAATTGGGAGAATGAGTTTGCGCGGCGGAGCCTGCAGAGCAATTTTTTTAAACATAAGAGCAATTTCGAATAATGACACGTTATGGGAAATTTGATAGATTATTAAAAACATCAAATAGTTTTTTTGGTCAAAAAGTCCAATAAATCGCGGCGCGGCACTGATCAGCCGCGGGAGGATACACAGATGGGAAGTCTCCTTGAATTTCAACATATTTCGAAATACTTCCCGGGCGTGAAGGCGCTGGACGATGTCTGTTTCAAGGCGTACGGCGGTGAGGTTCTCGCCTTTCTCGGCGAGAACGGGGCCGGAAAATCGACGCTCCTCAAGACATTGAACGGCGACTATCAGCCTACGGGGGGAACATATCTGCTGGACGGCGAGGAGAAGCATTACCGGTCGCCCCATGAGGCGATCGAGGACGGCGTCAGCATCATCTATCAGGAGAGACAGATCCTGCTTGAGCTCAGCGTCGCGGAGAACATCTATCTCGGAAGGATGCCGTCCAACAGCTTCGGCGTGATCAACAGCTCGAAAGCCAACCAGATGGCCCAGAAGATCATCGATGATTTCGGGCTTCCGATCCGGCCGACCGAGAAGGTCAAGAATCTCTCCATCGCCTATCAGCAGATGGTCGAGATCATGAAGGCCTACAGCCGCGAGAATCTGAGGGTCATCGCTTTCGACGAGCCGACGGCCTCCCTCTCCGACGCGGAGATCACCTCGCTCTTTGACATCATCCGCAAGCTGAAGGACGAGGGGAAGATCGTGCTCTACGTCTCGCACCGCATGAGCGAGATCCGGCAGATAACCGACAAAGTCGCCATTTTCAAGGACGGGCGCCACGTCGGCATCTATGAGACGGACAAGGTGTCCGACGCGGAACTGATCCGCCTGATGGTGGGCAGGGACCTGGGCGACATCTACTCGTCCCTCGACAAGGACAAGCAGATCGGCGACGTGCTCCTCGATGTGGAAAATGTCTCCTCCGACTATGTGAAGCCCGTATCCTTCCAGCTGCACCGCGGCGAGGTCCTGGGTTTCTCCGGACTCGTCGGAGCCGGCAGGACAGAGCTTATGCGCGCCATCATAGGCGCGGACAGGCGCAGGACAGGGACCGTGAGGCTGAACGGGAAGGTCATAGAGAACCGTTCGCCGAAGGAGGCCATGCAGAACGGGATCATGCTGGTCCCTGAGGACCGCAAACTGCAGGGGCTCCTCGGAAACCTGAGCGTGGCCGGCAACATCGATATCGCCTCTCTCGAACAGAACTCCAATTCGATCGGAATCATCGATCCCCGGAAGGAGCGCGAGATGGCGGAGCAGGGCATCAAGGAATTCGCCATCAAGACACCCTCCATGGACAAGAAGGTGCTTGAACTCTCGGGCGGCAACCAGCAGAAGTGCATCGTGGCCCGCGCGGTCGCGACCAATCCGCAGGTGCTGATCCTCGACGAGCCCACAAAGGGCATAGACGTCGGAGCAAAGAGTGAGTTCTATGAGATGATCTGCCGGTTCGCGAAGCAGGGGCTCGGGGTGATCCTGATCTCTTCGGAGATGCCGGAGGTGATCGGTCTCTCCGACCGGATCATCGTCATGAGATCACTGGAGAAGTCGGGAGAGCTGCCGGCTTCCGAGGCAACCGAAGACAGGCTGCTTGCGCTCGGCATGATGGAGGAGAGCGGAAATGAATAACGAAAAGAAGAAACTTACTTCGTTTATCGGCGGTGACAAGATCGTCCTGATCGTTGCGGTGATCGCGGTCTGTGCCCTGTTCACCTTCCTGAACAGGAACTTCCTCTCGATGCAGAACATGATCAATATCCTGGTCGCGTCCTCGCTGGTCGGCATGGTCGCGATCGGGCACACCTACCTGATCATCGGCAAGCAGAACGACCTCTCGCCCGGATCGCTCGCGGCTTTCTGCGGCGTCCTGGTCGCGATCCTGCTGAACCGGGGCCTCCCGATTCCGGTCGCGATGCTGGTCACGCTCTGCGCGGGCGCCGTGGTCGGCCTCTTCAATTCCTGGATGGTCAACCAGATCCGGATCGAGGCGTTCATCGCGACGCTGGTCTCCCAGACGATCATCAGGGGCTTCGCCTACATCATCTGCGGCGGCAAGCCCGTCGCGATCACCAACCAGAGCTTCAACAGGCTGGGGACGTTCCGGATTCTCCGGCTTCCGTTACCGGTCTGGGTCATGATCATCTGCATCGTGATCTTCGGCTTCATCCTGGCGAGAACCAGGTTCGGCCGCAGTGTCTACGCCATCGGCGGCAGCGCCGAGGCCGCCCGCCTCGCGGGACTCAACCCCAGGCGGATCGTGACGACCTGCTTCATCATGATCGGGGTGCTCACCTCATTCGGCGGAATGCTTTTCGCGGCCCGCATGAACGCCGGGCAGCCGGCGGCGAACGTCAACCTTGAGTTCGACGCCATCACGGCCGTCATTCTGGGCGGCACGTCATTCGCCGGCGGCGTCGGCTCGATGTTCGGCACTGCGCTCGGCATCATCCTGATTCAGTCGTTCAACACGGGGCTCATCATGGTCAATGTCGACACGTTCTGGCAGTACGTGGCGAGAGGAGCGCTCCTTCTCTTCGCCCTGACATCCGACTACATCCGCGAGACGAGAAGACAGAAAGCCCTCCTGGAAGCCTCCATGAAGAATTCGTGAGGCGGAAATTCCCAACGTGTCACCTGTACCGGGCGCCTGCGCGCCGGTACTTAAACAAGGCAACTCATTTTTCATTTTTTCATTTGCAAGGAGGAACGAAATGAAGAACAGAGCAATGAAGGCAATGGCGCTGGCAATGGCTTCCATGATGGTATTCTCCGTGGGCGCGATCGCCGCGGAAGCTTATGATTTCGCGGGCGGCACCGTATACGGCATCTACAAGGCCGGCGACCAGACCTGGTTCATCGACGAAGGCGAAGCCGCGAAGGCAAAGGTTGAAGCGGACGGCGGTGAGTTCATTTTCGTCGACGCCAAGATGAGCCCGGAAGAATATCTGAAGGATATCGACAACGCGATTGCCAACAAAGCAGCCGGCATCGTGACCTGCATCCCGGATCAGACGCTGTCCCAGGCGGCGGTCTCCAAGTGCGAAGAGGCAGGCATCCCGATCGTCGCGGCTGACGACGCTCTCGAGGTCAACGGCGAGAAGATCGCTCCGTGGGTCGGCATCGACGCTTATAATATCGGTGCGGCGAACGGCGAGTGGATTGCCAACTACGCCATCGAGAACGAGCTTGCTGACAAGGAAGACACAGGTCTCCTGATCATGACGATGGACACGGTCTCCAGCTGCGTCCCGCGTGCCGAAGGCGAGCTTGACAAGTGGAAAGAGCTCTGCCCGGATTTCCCGGATGACCGCATCTTCAAGGCTGACTACGACGGAACAACCGAGAAGGGCAACACCGCTTCTGCCGCTGTCTTCACGGCGAATCCTCAGATCAAGACATGGCTGGTCACCGGCGCGAACGAAGAAGGCACGATCGGCGCCTGCCGCGCTCTTGAGAGCGCCGGCCTTGACGCTGCCGCCTGCGTCGTCGGCCTCGGCGGCTACATGGCCAAGGACGAGTGGAACAACAAGGGCGCTGACGGCACCTGCATGAAGGCTGCCGCTTACTTCTCCTCCCTGCAGGTCGGCGAGGGCCCCGTGGAAGTTCTCGAGCAGATCCTTGCCGGCGAAGAGCCGACCATGGAGACGGCTGTCCCGGCTACGGTCGTGACACCGGAGACCTACAAGGACGTCATGGGGAAGGATGCTGAATAAGAAGCCCTGAACGCCAGGATCAACAGTAATGAAATACACCGCGCCTCAGGGAAGACCGCGGGCGCGGGACAACATACGCGGCGGCACGCCGCCGCGTGAACAGCAGTTTGGTTGGTAAAAGAGACTGCCGTCTGAGGGGGTTCTCTCTTGCGGCAGTCTTTGTTTACTCAAAAATCAGGGTTCGGACGGTGAATCGGGGCCCTCAGCTCCCCCTTCGTAGAGGGAACGGCTCCGGTAGAGAGAGGGCGGCATGCCGACGTGCTTACGGAAGGCAGCGCAGAAGGCGCTCTCGGAACCCCATCCGGTCAGGATGGCGATATTCTTGACGGTGGTGTCCGTCGTCCGGAGAAGGAACTTCGCGTTGGAGAGCCGGATATTGATGAGGTACTGGTGCGGCGTGAAGCCGGTCTCCTGCCGGAACATCCGGGTCAGGTAGAACGGACTCACGGAGACGAGATCAGCCAGGTCCTGCAGGCTGATGGGATACCGGAAATGCTCGCCGATATAGGCGGCCGCGTCCGCAACCGCCTCCGAGGCCGAGACGCCCCTCTGAATCTCCGGGGCGGAGCGCAGGATCCGGTTCAGTATCGAAGTGATGATATTGGAGATCTCCGCTTCGTCGACAGGCCGTGAGAGACGGAAGAGTTCGTAGATATTCATCAGCTGCCGCGGCGCCGGGGAATCGGGGGCCGGACTGAAGATGAAGGTCCCGTGGGACTTGACGATCGACCGGTAGAAAGCTCTCGCGACGGGGCCGTCAAAGTGGAGCCAGTAACAGGCCCATCCGTTCCGGCTGAAATAGCTGTGCGGACTGTAGCAGTCGAGGAGCGCGAGCTCCCCGGGGCCGGCGGTCAGCGTCTTACCGCGGTTCCTCAGCTCGACGTACCCCTGCTCCACATAGAACAGCTCGAAGGAGTCGAAACTCCTCCGCTGGTTCCGGTATCCGGCGGAATACCGGAAATGTCCCGCTGACAGCGGGTACAGGTACACCTCCCGGGCAAGTGTGCTCGGTTCATAGATGTAGAAATCAGAGTCAGGAAGGACGAAGCGTTCGGACGAGTGCATGGAGTACCTCCTTCGTTCGCGCGGCGCCCGACGGCGCATTCTGAGACGTCACTTCACGAGAGTATTATAAACATTATCCCCTGATCTGTCACAGGGGTTTTCATCATGGAGAAGAAAAATGGGTGAAGTAAAGATCTGGGAAGAGGACATGATCATTCCGACCTACGAGCCGGGAAAAGCTGATCAGAATCCGATGTTCCTCGAAAAGCGCGTGTATCAGGGATCCAGCGGAAAGCTCTATCCGTACCCGACGACAGAGGAGATCAGCTTCACGAAGAGAGATAAAGTGTGGCACGCGGTCTGGCTGGAGAACGACTACCTGAAAGTCTGCGTCCTGCCGGAACTCGGCGGCCGCATCCAGCGCGCGCTGGACAAGACGAATAACTACGATTTCGTCTACTACAACCGGGTGATCAAGCCCGCGCTGGTCGGTCTCGCGGGCCCGTGGATCTCGGGCGGCATCGAATTCAACTGGCCGCAGCACCACAGGCCGACGACGTTCATGCCTACGGACCACCTGATCCGGGAGAACGGGGACGGAAGCAGGACGCTGCTCGTGAATGACATCGACCAGATGTACGGCACGAAGGGAATCACCTCGTTCACGCTCTATCCGGACAAGGCGTACATCGAGATCCGGGGACAGCTCTACAACCGGACGAACCTCCCGCAGACGTTCCTCTGGTGGGCGAATCCGGCGGTGCCGGTCAATGACAACACGCAGTCGGTGTTCCCGACCGACGTGCATTTCGTGATGGATCACGGAAAGCGCGACGTTTCGCGCTTCCCGATCGCGCGGGGCATCTACTACAAGCACGATTACAGCGAGGGCGTCGACATCTCCCGCTACAGGAACATCCCGGTCCCGACGAGCTACATGGCTGAGAAATCCGTGTACGACTTCGTCGGCGGGTACGACTACGGCGAGGAGGCGGGGCTGCTGCACGTGGCGGACCACCACGTCTCGCCCGGCAAGAAGCAGTGGACCTGGGGGAACGGCGATTTCGGCCGCGCCTGGGACAGGAACCTGACGGACGAGGACGGGCCTTACATCGAGCTCATGTGCGGGGTCTTTACCGACAACCAGCCCGATTTTTCCTGGCTGAAGCCCTATGAGGAGAAGACGTTCACGCAGTATTTCATGCCCTACAAGAAAGTCGGGCTCGTGAAAAACGCCACCATCGACGCGGCCGTCAACATGGAGGCGGAGCGGGATCCTGAGAGCGGGGAAATGAAGGTGCGGGTGATCGCGTACGCGACGGCGCCGCACGCGGAGACAGCCGTGGAGCTCTTTGTGAAGGGAGAGCCTGCGGGATCGGAAACCGTCGAACTTTCGCCTGAGAAGACGTTCGACGGGACATTCCTTCTGCCCGCGGAATCCGGGGACATAAGCGAGACGGACCTCCGGGTCGTGGTCCGGGACGGAGACCGGGTCCTCGTCGAATTCCAGCCGCTCCCCGAAGAGATCCCGGAGATGGCGAAACCGGCCGAAAAAGCGAAGAAGCCGGAGGAGATCCTGACGAACGAAGAGCTGCTCCTGACCGCGGAGCACATCGAGCAGTACCGGCACGCGACCTTCCTGCCCGATCCCTATTATCTGGAAGCTCTGAAGAGGGATCCGGGGGACATGCGGGTGAACAACGCCTACGGGCTCCTTCTGATGCGCCGCGGAGACTTCGGGGGCGCCGTGCCCTTCTTCGAGGCGTCCATCCGGCGCGCGACGATGATGACGCCGAATCCGTACAACAGCGAGGCGATGTATAACCTCGGGGTCTGCCTGCTGTACCTCGGCAGGGACGACGAGGCGTATGACCGCTTCTACAAGGCCTCGTGGTCGAACGAGCAGCAGGAGATGAGCTTCTACTATCTCGCGGCGATCGCGGCGAGGCGGGGAATGTACGCGGAGGCGCTGGCATTTGCCGAAAAGAGCCTCTCGAAGAATACCCGCAGCGTCAAATGCCGCGGCCTGAAAGCCGCCCTCCTCGCGAAGCTGGGACGCCGCGAAGAAGCGCTCTCTTTCATAGAGGAGAATCTCGGGGTCGACCCGTTCGACTATGTGTCCCGCTTCGTGCGGGCCCGTCTCACCGGGAAGGCAGGGGATACGGAGGAGCTTCTTGCGCTGATGCGCGGCTTCTGCGGAAATTTCCTGGCTGCGGCGAGGGATTTTCTTGAGTCGGGCTTCTGCGGGGAGGCGGCGGGGATACTTGACCTCTTCGACGGGGAATTCCCTCTCGTCGATTACTACCGCGGCTATTCGCTCCGCAGGCTTGGCCGGGAGGCGGAGGCGGCGGATGCGTACCGGAAGGCGGAGCGCGATTCCTCCGCGTACTGCTTCCCGAACAAGGCGGAGGACATCCTCGTGCTGACCGACGCGATCGACGTGCTGAAGGGCGAGGCCGCGAAGGCCCCGTATTATCTCGGCTGCCTCTTCTACGACAGGCTGCAGTACGCGAGGGCGGCGGAGCTCTGGGAGATGTCCGCGGCTGCGGACGGCGCGTTCCCGACGGTGCACCGGAATCTGGCGCTGGCCTACTTCAACAAGCAGAACCGGCCGGAAGAGGCCATGGCGGAGATGGAGAGGGCGTTCGCCCTTAACCCCGGCGACGCGAGGGTGTTCCTCGAGCTTGACCAGCTGCGGCGGAAGACCGGCGTGAGCGCGGAGAAGCGTCTCGCGGAGTTTGACGCGCACAGGGAACTCGCGATGAAGCGCGACGACCTGCTGGTGGAGTATCTGACCCTGATGAATTCGGAGGGACGGCACGAGGAGGCGTACGGCCTGATCATGTCGCACCGCTTCCGCCCGTGGGAGGGCGGCGAGGGCAAGGTCCCCATGCAGTACAAGACCGCGCTGGTACAGATGGCGCTCAGGGATCTCTTCGGAGAGGCCGGCGCCGTCGCCGCGGAGGAGAAGCTGGAGAAGGCGCTTCTCTATCCGGAGAATCTCGGTGAGGGCCGCCTTGAGGGAACCAAGGACAACAACATCTGGTTCTGGCTCGGGGTCGCGAGAGAGCGGCAGGGCAGGGCGAAGGAGGCCGAGGAGGCATTTTCCCTTGCGGAACTCGGCGTCGACGAGCCGGCCGGCGCGATGTACTACTACGACCAGCCGGCGGACATGATCCTCTTCAAGGGGCTGGCAAAGGAGAAACTCGGGAAGACGCGCGAGGCCTGCGCCTGCTTCAACAAGCTCATGGATTACGGAGAGCGGCACGTGCGGGACGTCGTGGAGTACGACTATTTCGCGGTCTCGATGCCGGACTTCCTGATCTTTGAGACGGATCTTTCGAGGAAGAATACGGCCCACTGCTGGTACCTGATGGGTCTTTCGCACATCGGGAGCGGGAGAAGAGCGGAAGCTTCGGAGTGCTTCCGGAAAGCCCTCTCCTATGAATACGACCATCAGAATGCCATTCTGTATCTGCGGATGCTGGAGCAAGGACTGATCTGACAATGAGCGCGGAAAGGAGTGCGGAATGAAGGGACAGCTGGAGAGTGTCACGGTCAATGCGTTTAAGCCGTTCGGGACGGTGCTCGAGTTCCTGCCCGGCGACACAAGCAATTTCTATATTGCGGACACGGAGACGGAACAGCCGTGGAGAGTGGCGGTATTCCGCTACTCAAACCGGGAGATCAGGCAGATCGAGTGCCATCCGGGCTCGAAGGAATCCTTCGAGCCGCTTCACGGGATCACGGTGCTTCTGGTCGCGGAACACGATACGCCGGAAGACTACCACGCGTTTATTCTCGACAAGCCGGTCGTTCTCGCGAAGGGCGTCTGGCACCAGACGCTCGCCCTGACGCCGGAGGCGACGGTCAAGATCACGGAGAACCTTGAGGTGGAATCCGTCTTCTACACGTACGATACCCCGAAGCGGGTGTTCCTGGCGTAGACCGGGCGAAGCGCCTGACGGCGCGGACAGGCCGGAGCGCCCGGCGGCGGGGATCAGCCGCGCTCAAGCAGCGCGATCCCGAGCCCGGGGAGCTTAAGCGCGCTTCCCTCCAGCGAGACTGTATCCCCTGAAACCGTGAGAACCGCGGAGAGGGTGAAGCTGTCTCCCGCCTGGCTGAGGTCCGCCTCCCGCGGCGAATCCGAGAGATTTATCACGACGAGGATGTCCTGCCGGTTATCCGGATCGGACATCTCCCTGAAAAATGCGCACATGTCACCGCCGCAGAGCTCCGGCACGACGCGCGTCTTACCGCGCGCCAAAGCCGGGAAGCTGCGGCGGATTTTTATCGCGTTTTCATAATAGGTCAGTATGGAGAAGGGATCGTCCATCTGCTCTTCGCAGCTCCCGTACGGCATCCTGACCGGATCCATGTCCGGCGGGCCGGCGCACATGCCGGTCCCGGCATCGCCCGAATCCGCGGGTTCGCCGTCTGCCGCGTCCCCGGCCGCGCTCCAGTACATCGGCGCCCGCTTGTTCTCATCCTTTCCCGAACCCGCCATTCCGAGCTCCTCGCCGTAGTAGATGAAGGCGTTGCCGGTCATGAGAAGATTCAGCGCCCCGGAGAGCTTAGCGAGCCTGCCGTCGTCCCAGGCGTAGTAGCCGGAGCTACGCGCCATATCGTGGTTCGTGTAGAACGGGGCGTTGACGTACGAGTCGCTGTACGAGGCGTAGAGGGCCTCCTCCGATTCAAGCCCCTCCGCATAGGCCGAGGCCGGCCGGCGCCTGTTCACGACAGACGAGATGACGCCCTCTGCCCCTGCAAAATTGAAGTCGAAGAGGGAATCGATGCCGCTCTGATAGTACTCTGCGTAGACCGCCTGATTCTCCCAGGCCTCGCCGACGAGGTAGCAGCCGGGTTTCTGGGCTTCGGTTACTTCGTTCAGCCATCTGAGGAAGGCGATGTTCCGGCTTTTCTCCCCTGTATAAAATGACGTCACAGCGTCCAGCCTGAACCCGTCGACTCCGAGGCCGAGCCAGTACCGCGTGATCTTCTTAATCTCGGCGCGGACACTCCGGCTGTCGAGGTTGAGGTCGGGCATGCCCTCCCAGAACCGGGCTTCGTAGTACCAGGAAGATCCGGCGGCACCGCCCGGCGCGCTGAGAGGCGCGTAGCCGTTGGCGGGATATCTCGAGAAGTTATAATAGTCCACATACGGGCAGGCCGACGGGTCCGGCTCCTCTCCGTAGGGAAGGCCTGCCAGATACTCCGCCGCGGCCAGAAACCACGGATGTTCTGTCGACGTGTGATTGAGCGGCAGGTCGAGGATCAGGGTCATCCCCCGCGCGTGCGCCGCGTCGAGCAGCGAGGTGAAGGAATCCATGTCCCCGTACACCGGGTCAATCGCGAGGTAGTCCGCCACGTCGTACTTGTGGTAAGTCGGGGACGGGAAGACGGGCATGAGCCAGATGGCGTCGCAGCCGAGCTCGTCATTGATATAGCCGAGCTTCTGTTCCACGCCGGCGAGGTCGCCGATTCCATCCCCGTCGCTGTCGCGGAAGGAGTACACGAAGATCTCGTAGGTCGTGCGGTACGCGTCATCCGCCGGCACGGGGACGAGAGAGCCGTTGATCTCCGGCATCTGGGAGATCCCGGAACTGTTCGCTCCGGTCTCCGCGCCTGCCGCCGCCTCCCCGGCTCCTCCGGGGACTCCTGCGTCCCGTGAGGATTTCGAATCGCTTCTCCGCCTCGGGGCGGCGTAAGAGGGAGCGGCACAGAAGCAGAGCAGGACCGCGGCGGCGAGGGCGATAACGGGGAGGGCTGTCGACGCGAAAAATACCGGTTTCAGACGTTTCATGATCATTTCCGTCTCCTTTCTCCGTGCGCGGATGGGTTTCCAGGGATGGCAGATCCCCTCTGTCTAAACTATATATCCCGTACGCACCAAAATCAATCGCGGGGAGAGATTATCCCGGACCGGCCGGCACAGCGGCGGAGCGGGGGCACGGGCCGGGGGCCTGTTCCGGACCCAGTGCGGGAAAACGTTTAAGTAATTTTATATAGAGAGATGCGAAGGGATGCCGATCATGGTATAATGGGCGTTGCGGACAGAGCTCCTCAAGGGAGTATGTCTGATAAACAGGTTTTTAAATAACAGCAGCAGGAGGTATTGAGATGGGTGTAATTATCTGGATTATTGCCGGAGGACTCTCCGGATGGCTGGCAGGGAAGATTATGGGGAGTAATTTCTCGATTATCGGCAATATCCTGCTCGGCATCTTCGGCGGCATCGTCGGCGGCGTTCTGCTCGGGCTTGTCGGCATCCATGGATCCGGCACAATCGGAAACATCATCGTCTCCGTGGTGGGCGCCTGCATCCTGATCGCGATCGGCAGGGCCATAAAAAAATAACCGGGGAATGAGAAAAAGCCGGGCTTCGGCCCGGCTTTTTCATGCCCTTCTGTTCTGACTGTCTCTTCACCGCCGCAGCTTCTTCTGCAGCCAGTCCTTTCCGTCCACATACCTGGAAACAATAAAGGAAACCACATAGTCTCCCGCCGCGTTGACCATGGTGGCCGGCGGATCCACCAGGTTCCCGATCGCCAGGGCCAGCGTGTAGGCGACCGCCAGCTGCTCGGGGGAGTTGTTGAAGTAGATCGAGCAGAGCACCAGCTCGCCGACACCGCCGCCGCCCGGGATACCGGACATCGCGACGGATGAGAAGACCGCGACCAGGATGGCGGGGATCGCCTTGACCGGCGTGAAGACCATGCCCGAGATCCCGAACAGGAAGGCGACCTTGACGACCGCGCTCATCGCGGAGCCGTCCATGTGCATGGTGGCTCCCATGGGCAGCACGATCTGCGAGACGTCGTCGGAAATGCCGGTCTCGCGGGCCGTCTCGATATTTGTCGGGATCGTCGCGACCGAGGAGCAGGTGCCGAACGCGACCGCGGCCGGCTGGAACAGATGGGCGAACATCACGCGGACGGCGCCCCTGCCCCCGCCGATCCTTGCGTAGATCGGGAAGAAGATGAACATGTAGGCGAAGCACATCACATAGTAGACGATCAGCGTCTTCCCGTAGCTTCCGATGAGCTCGGGGCCGTAGGTGGCGGCGAGAGACGCGAAGAATCCGAAGAACCCGATCGGCGCGTAGAACGTGATGATCTTGATCGTCTTCATGATGCAGCGGTTGAAGTCCTCCAGGAACTTCGCCGTCATGGTTTTGGAGCCTCCCTCCATCTGGACGGCGAATCCGAAGATGATGGCCGCGACGATCAGGGGAAGCATCGCGCGTCTCGACAGAAGCTCGGAGAAATCGGGCTTCGTGAAGAAGTTGACGATCAGCTCGCCTGTCGAGGCGACCGAGATCTCCTCGGTCTCGGTGACCATCTCCTTGACCGAGAAATTGGCCGGGACTATGTTCACGATGCTGACCACGATGTACATGAGAACCGCGGCGATGGCCGCGGTGATCAGAAAGGTGACGATCGTCGTGGTCATGACCTTGCCGGCCCGCCTGAACGAGGGCATGTTGGCAATCGCGGACGCGATGGACGCGAAGACCATCGGGACAACCACACAGAACATCGCGTTGATGAACAGGGTCCCGAGCGGTTCGAGCACGGTCGCGCCGGGCCAGAGCAGGCCGACGATCGTACCCGCGGTGATGCCGATCATCATGCAGATCAGAAATCCGTAGCTTTTCCAGAATGAGTAGTTCTTTGTCTCCATAGCTGTTCCTCCAGGATTGTATTCTGCCCCCCGCGGTGCGAGGGCGTTTTTTCCGGCCCCATCATCACTTGGGGACGACCGTGTCCGCAGCCGCTGCCCTTTTCGACAATTAAGCCGGATAATAATTAATTATCCGGCTCTTCTATCCAAAATGCAACAGGGAATAAGCGATGACGGGGGCGGTCAGAGCCCCCGGAAATACCGGTCGATCAGAAGGATTGCCGCGCCGGCCGCCGTTGCTTCGATCTGGTACCGGCACGGATAGATGTACTCGGAGGAATTCTCCGTGAAAACGCTGTATTCGTCCACCTTTCTGCAGATGTCGCAGATATGCCTCCCGGCATACGCCCCGATGTAACCCCCGATGATAATGCTGCAGTCGTGCATCATCCTCAGGTTGTGGATGGCCGGCGCGAGCTCCTCGAGATAGGAATCCCAGAGTTTCGCGGCGCCTTTGTCGCCCTCGTCCACCAGCCGGAAGAAATCCGGAAGACTCCCGTTGGTGTAGGAGTCAAGGATACCTGTATTGCAGACGGTGTTCAGACAGCCGGACCTGCCGCAGTAGCATTTCCTGCCCCCGCGGGGATGCATGATCAGGTGCCCGAATTCCCCTGACCGCCCGTTGTCGCCGCTGTAGACCGAACCTCCGCTGATCACGCAGCTGCCGATCGTGTTGTTGAGGTTGAGATAGATCGCGTTTTTCAGCTCGGGAGTCCGCCATATCTCCGAGAAGCCGGCGGCGTAGGAGTCGTGAAACAGGCTCACGGGACCGGCGATGTACTGCGCGAAGGTGCTCCGGCTGATGCCCGTAAAGTCGTGGATGAATCCGTGGAGAATCCGTTCCCCGTCATCCGAGATCAGGCTCGGGAGCGTGATGCCGACACCGAGGCACCGGTCGGGTTCCTGCCCGGTCCGGACTTTCATCTCCCCGACCAGTTCGCCGAGTTTTTTCAGGTACGCCGGATCCTGCAGGTCCATTTTCCGCCTTACCCGCTCGGTTCCGGTCACATCGCCCTTCAGGTCGGTGGAGACGATCGTGATGTGGTTTGTCGAGAGAAATACGCCGATGGCATAGCGGTATCCGGGTGCGATCCCGAATGTGACGGCGCTCCGCCCCCCGGTGTTGGAGATTTTCCCGGCCGGTTCGATGACCCCGGCGGAGAGAAGCCGCGACAGGCACTGCTTTATCGTCGGCAGGCTGAGTCCGAGATGAACAAAGAGTTCCTGTTTGGTCGCGCCGTCGTGGTTCAGGATATACCGGAGCACTGCCTGTATGTTTTCTGATCTGCTTTCCACTTCCGATCCGGTTTTACTCATGGATGCCCTCCTCCAGAAGTGCCTGACTGTCGTTTCGTGAAGGCTGCGCCGGCGGCCGTGCAGCACACCCCGGGAACCATCATAACAGAAGAAATCACAAAATGCAAATTATAATGCAAAATGATTTGTAAAACGATTGACACGGAAGATCCCTCACTATATACTTTTTTCGTAAACACAGGAAAGCCGTACTGCCCGCCGGAGAAACATGTACGGCGGTGACGGAGAGGGAAAAGCAGAATTGGACAGGGAGGAAGCTTAAGATGCAGGGAAATGCGCCTAAGATGATTATTCCGAAGATGATGACAGGAGCGGTGCTCCCGGGAAACAGCACGGTGGAGCTCCGGCAGTTCGAAGTGCCGAAACCCGGCTACGGGCAGGTGCTGGTAAAGACGAAAGCGAGCACGATCTGCGGATCCGATATCAGGGCGATCTACCATGAGCACACAGGCAAAGGCGCGGAGGGATACATGGACGGCATGATCGCCGGGCACGAGCCGAGCGGCATCATCGTCGAGGAAGGCCCGGGTCTTAAACAGTTCAGGAAAGGCGACAGGGTTATTGTCTACCACATTTCCGGCTGCGGAATCTGCTACAACTGCAGGATGGGCTACATGATCTCCTGTACGAGCCCCCTGAGGGCGGCATACGGCTGGCAGCGGGATGGCGGCATGGGCGAGTATATGCTCTGCGATGAGAAGGACCTGGTGCTGCTTCCGGACGAGCTGACCTATCTCGACGGCGCCTGCATCGCCTGCGGGTTCGGCACGGTCTATGAAGGACTGGAGAAGATCGGCGTGAACGGAAACCACGACGTCCTCGTCGTCGGCCTCGGCCCTGTCGGCCTGGCGGCCCTGATGCTGGCGAAGGCGATGGGGGCCCGGAAGACCATCGGAGTGGAGATGAATGACTTCAGAATTGATCTCGCGAAGAAGCTCGGACTCGCGGACTACGTGTTCAAGCCCTCGGAGACAACGGTTGACGAGATCAGGGCGCTGACGAACGGCGGAGTGGAGAGAGCTGTCGACTGCTCGGCCAGCGACCCCGGAAGGCAGACCGCGGTGCGGGCCTGCCGCGACTGGGGCAGAATCGTCCTGATCGGAGAGGGCAACACGATGACCCTGAATCCCAGCCCCGATATGATGCACTCGCAGAAGCTGATCTACGGCTCCTGGGTGACGTCGACATGGAAGATGATGGACCTGGTCGAGCGCCTGGTGCGCTGGGGCATCCATCCCGGAGATCTTGTGACGGATACGTTCCCGCTCGAGAAGGCGTCGGAAGCCTACGCGCTGATGGCGGGAGGCAGGTGCGGCAAGGTCGCGGTCGTCTATCCGGACTGACGCATGGGGCATATAAGTGATCTGGAGGAGGAGTGAGAGATGTTAAAGGGAATTCCGAAGATTCTATCACCGGAACTGCTGAAGGTTCTCTGTGAGATGGGACACAGCGACGTCCTCGTCATCGCGGACGGCAATTTCCCGGTCCCGGGAATGAAGGGGGAGAACACTGTAGTGATCCGCATGGACGGACACGGCGTGCCCGAGATCCTTGACGGGATTCTCCAGGTGTTTCCGCTTGACCCGTACGTCGAGCATCCCGTCAACCTGATGGAGCTGATGCCGCAGGACGTCGGCAGGATCGAGACGCCCATCTGGGATAAGTACAGAGAGATCGTCGCGAAGTACGAGGACCGCGGCGCGGACGCGGTCGGGACGATCGGGCGCTTCAGGTTCTACGAGGAGACGAAGGCGAAAGCCTGCTGCATCATCGCGACGAGCGAGACAGCTGTCTACGCGAATGTGATGCTTCAGAAGGGAATCGTCTGACCGGCTGGCCGACAGCGGATGGAGGAATAAGAATGTCAGTAAACCCGGAAATGATACCATTTTACACACTGAATACGGGGG
>CACYEN010000179.1 GCA_902773435.1 uncultured Lachnospiraceae bacterium
CGGATACTCGGATCCCTGTGCCTTGTGGATCGTCGTCGCATACGCCAGCACCAGCTCATCGAGCTCCGTGGCGTCGTACTCGACGGAGCGGCCGTCGAAATTGACGAGAAGCGTCCGCTCCTCCAGGTCAATGCTCTCGATAAAGCCGATGTCCCCGTTGAAAACTTCCTTGTCGTAGTTGTTCCGGATCTGCATGACCTTGTCGCCCCGGCGATAGAGGACGCCCCCGCGCCGAAGCACATAGTCCGTCTGCGAAAAATCCGGCCCCGGATTGATTGCGGCCTGCAGCGCCTGGTTGAGATTTGCCGCCCCGGCCACGCCGCGCTGCATCGGCGTCAGCACCTGGATCTCGCGGGACGGGACGTGATAGTAGCGCGGGAGGTTGTTCCTCACCAGGCTGACAATCCGCTCCGCCGTCAGCTCAGCGATCGGCGGCTCAGCCTCCGGATCCGTGATCCATCCCTGCTCCGGTCCCGCGGGGACGGCGGATGCCCGGGCTTCCTGCCGGGCCTTCTCCGCCGCCTTTTCAATATCGATGAAGAAGAAATCCGTCGTCTTCCCGTTGGAGATGTCCGGCATCTTCCCCTCGTTAATCCTGTGGGCGTTTGTAATGATCCGGCTTGCCTCCGCCTGCCTGAAAATGCGCGTCAGCCTCACCGTCGGAAAGCAGCCGCTGTCGATCATGTCGCGGAGGACATTTCCAGCGCCGACGCTCGGCAGCTGATCGACGTCGCCGACGAAAATCAGCGTCATCTGATCCGGCGCCGCCTTCAGGAGGTTGTACATCAGCATGATGTCGATCATCGAACACTCATCCACGATCAGGACGTCGCCCTCGAGGGGGTGTTCTTCATTTTTCTGGTATCCTTCGGGCGGCTTCACCTCCAGGAGACGATGAATCGTCTTCGCCTCCATACCGGTCGTCTCGGACAGCCGCTTGGCCGCGCGCCCGGTCGGCGCCGCCAGAAGAATCCGCGCGCGTGCCTCCCGAAATGCGGTGATGATGCCGAGCGTAGTCGTCGTCTTGCCGGTGCCGGGACCGCCGGTCAGGATCAGAATCTTGCTTCGGACTGCCGTCTCGATTGCCCGGATCTGCACGTCGTCATAGTGCATGCCGGTCCTCCGGCTGACCCTTTCCGCGAGGCCCTCCGGAGCGATGCGGAAGCCCGCCCTGCTCGCATAGATTGAGGCGAGGCGCCTCGCTGTTCCGATCTCCGAGTAGAAAAACGGCGGCAGATATATCGCCCTCTCCGAAACCTGGTCCGGTGCCATATCCGGGTCCGGCGCTGCGATCGCGTCCTGTGTCGTGATCGCGTCTGACGCTGCGATCGCATCCGTAATCACGTCCTTCTCGCGGATCATCTCGTCCAGCGTCATCGAGAGCAGGCTCTCGTCGACAGAAAGCAGCTCTGAGCCGGTCTTCAACAGCATGTCCCGTGTCGCGAAGCAGTGCCCCTCCTCCGACAGCCTGTTCAGGGTGTAGAGAATGCCGCTCCGAAGCCGCACAAATTTCTCGTGGCCGAAGCCCATCTTCTCCGCGATCGTATCCGCAGTCTTAAAGCCGATCCCCCAGATATCATCCGCCAGGCGGTAGGGGTTCTCCTTGACGATTCCGATGCTGTTATTTCCGTAGGTTTTGTAGATCTTCGTCGCGTGCGCCGTGCTGACGTCGTGCCCCTGCAGAAAGAGCATGATATTCTTGATCTCTTTTTGCTGGATCCAGCTCTTCTTTATCCGCTCCACACGAACCCGGCCGATCCCAGGGATCTTCAGCAGCTCATCGGGATTCTCCTCGATGATGTCGAGCGTGTCCTCGCCGAATTCCCCCACGATCTTCCGCGCGTACTTGGGGCCGATGCCTTTGATGAGGCCGCTGCCGAGATATTTTTCAATACCGTAAGCCGTCGCCGGCAGTGTCTCCTCGAACTCCCTGACCTCAAACTGTCTGCCGTACTTCGAGTCCACCTTCCAGAATCCGCCGAGGGAGAGAACGCTTCCCACGTGCACGTCCGGCATCGTGCCGACGACGGTGACGAGGTCAGAAAAGCCCTTGGCGCGGCACTTGATGACAGAGTAGCCGTTCTGGGCATTCTGGTACGTGATCCGCTCGACCAC
>CACYEN010000180.1 GCA_902773435.1 uncultured Lachnospiraceae bacterium
CCGGCTCCCCTCCGAGCGCGGCCGCCCTCTCCATGCTCACCCATGCGCGGGTGACGCCCCGCTCTGCCGCTTCTTTCGCGACGCTCTCGTCCCGCATGAAACAGTGCGCGGTGCCTCCGAAACCGAGAAGGCTCTTCCGGCTGATTCCCGCCTTCGCCATCTCCGTGTCTGTCACGATATCCGCGCCCCGCTTAAGCGCTTCCCGGAGCAGCCCGACTGCCCCGTCGGTGAAGGTCAGGGTTTCCGCGAAGTCGAAGTCGGCGGTGGCGTGGATCACCCTACGGACCACGTCGGCGTTCTCCGGGGCGGGCTGAAGCCCCCTCCGCCGAAGTTCCTCCGAGATGATCTCCATGCTCCGCTCCTCAATTTCTCGGGGAGAAAGATATTCGGCCCTGATTTCCGGCAGTTCTCTCATCCTGGTTCCCTCTTCCGTCAAACGAATCCCGGCACGCGGCCCCCCGGTTTCCCCGGTCCCGGGCCCGGTTTCTCTCAGTACTCGATACCCCTTCTCGCGCGGACGCCCCTGTCATATGGGTGCCGCCTGCACACAAACTCTGTGATATAGTCCGCCCTCTCCAGTATTCTGTCCGAGGGCTCCCTGCCGGTCAGGACAAACTCAACGCCCCCGCCCGACCGGTCCGCGAGCGCGAGAAACGCCTCCTCGTCCGCAAACCCGTATCTGAACGCGTGGAGAATCTCGTCGAGGACGACGAGGCATCTCACGTCCCCGGGGTTCACCCCGCCGCAGCTCTCCCCGTCCCGTCTCTCCGTTCCGGGAGCCCCGGATCCGGCGGAGACCGGGCAGGTCTCCCCGCTTCCGGAATCGGCGCACCTCGCCGTGATCCCCCCGATCTCGCGGAGGAGCCTCCGGCAGGCTTCCCCGCAGGCGGCCCTATCCTCTTCACTCATCCGGGATACAAACCCGTGGAACCCGTCCGGCACCATGACGCGCACGCCCGGAATTTCCCGCAGGATATTCAGTTCCCCGGACGTCCCGTCCTTCAGAAACTGGGCGAAGACCACGGGGATTCCCCGTCCCGCCGCGCGCACCGCGAGGCCGCACGCCGCCGTCGTCTTGCCCTTTCCCTCTCCTTCGTAGATCTCAATCACGCGTAGCACCTCCTGTCCCGATGATGCGGCGGATCTCGTCCATGTCGAGGCTCTCCCTCAGGACCTCCGCCAGGGCGTCGTACTGGGCCTCCTTAAACTCCCTGTAGGAGGCCGCGCGGTTCTCCCGCCCGATCCCCTTCTCCGAGGCGAGCCAGCCGAGAAAGGCCTCCCGGAATTCCGACCCGTCGAATATTCCGTGGAGATAGGTCCCGAAGACGCGGCCTCTCGCGGCCCCGTCCGGAGAGGGCGCCTCACCCTCCGCGGCGCGGAGAGTCGAAAATGCCGGTACCCCGTCCCCGCGGAATTCCCTCCCCATGTGGATCAGGTAGCCGCTGACCTTCGTCCCCGAAAGACCGGGAATCCCGACGTCAAGGACGGTTCCCTCCGCGCGGGAAGTGATTTTATTACCCGAAAAAACGGTCCTCACGGGCAGCAGGTCCAGTCCTCGGACCTCGCCGCCGGGGAGCCCGCCCGGAAGGCCCGGGCTCTCGACCCCGCCGGGGTCGGCGACGGAAGTCCCGAGCATCTGGTAGCCTCCGCAGATGCCGAATACCGGCACTCCCCGCTCCGCGAGGCGCAGAATTCCCGCCTCGAGTCCGGACGACCGCAGCCAGAGCAGATCTGAGATCGTGCTCTTCGTTCCCGGAAGAATGACCAGGTCCGGATTCCCGAGTTCCTCCGCGCTCCTCACATAGCGGAGGGACACGGACTCCTCCGTCTCAAGGACCTGGAAGTCGGTAAAGTTTGAGATTCTCGGAAGCCTCACCACGGCGGCGTCGATGACGTCCGCCCGCGGACGGGTTCCCGCCCCCGTCCGGTCCCTGAGCCCGTCGGCGAGGGAATCCTCATCCTCGATCCGGACGTCCGCGTAGGGCACGACGCCGACGACTTTCTTCCCCGTCAGCTCCTCGATCATCCGGACTCCCGGGTCGAGAAGGGCCCGGTCCCCCCTGAACTTGTTGATGATGAGGCCGCGGACGCGGGCTCTCTCCTCCTCCGTAAGCAGGGCAACGGTCCCGTAGAGCTGGGCGAACACACCGCCCCTGTCGATATCCCCCACGAGCAGCACCGGGGCGTCCGCGATCTCCGCCATTCCCATGTTCACGATATCGTCGGCCCTGAGATTGATCTCCGCCGGGCTCCCGGCGCCCTCGATGACGATGATGTCGTGCTCGGCGGCCAGCGAGGAGTAGGCCTCCCGGATCACCGGGATGTACTCCCGCTTTTTCCGGAAATACTCGGCCGCCCCCATGTTCCCGGCCGGCCTGCCCATGACGATGACCTGCGACCCCATGTCCGTCGTCGGCTTCAGCAGGATCGGGTTCATGCGGACGTCCGGCGCGATGCCGGCAGCCTCGGCCTGGACGGCCTGGGCCCGGCCCATCTCGAGCCCCTCCCTTGTGACGCAGGAGTTGAGCGCCATATTCTGTGATTTGAACGGGGCCACGCTGTATCCGTCCTGCCTGAAGATCCGGCACAGGCCGGCCGCGATCAGGCTCTTGCCCGCGTTCGACATGGTTCCCTGTATCATCAGCGCTTTCGCCACGGCTGTCCTCCGTTTCTTCTACGCCTCTCCGCCTCTTTTTGTCTCTGTCCCGTCTCCGCTCTCGTCCTGTCCCGTCTCCGCTCTCGTCCTGCCCCGTCTCCGCTCTCGTCCTGCCCCGTCCCCGCACTGTTTCCGCTTCGTTCCGGCACCGTTTCCGCCGGAAAAGACAGGTTTGCGGGAGTTCCTCAGCTAAGATTCCGCCACGTCCCGATCAGGCGGACGTTCTCCTCCCGGGTCCTGACCCCGATCCTGAAATAGGCGCTCCCGTCGGGTCCCTTCGGAAACCTGTCCGCAAATGACCGGATCAGGATCCGCCTCTCCAGCAGCCTGTCCTGGAGGTCCCCCCTGGCCCGGAATAAGATGAAGTTGGCTCCGGCTCCCATCACGGGGTCCGCCAGCCCCTCGAGCATCCGGTCCGTGAGGTACTCCCTCTCCTCCCGGATGAGCTTCCTCGTCCGCTCCGCGTAGTCCCGGTCGGCGAACGCCGCCGCGCCCGCGGCCTGCGCCGGGATCGAGAGGTTCCACGGCTGGAGGACGCCCTTCACGGAGCCGAGAAGTTCCGGGTTCGACGACAGCAGGTAGCCGGCCCGAAGTCCCGGCATCCCGTAGAACTTGGTCAGCGCCCTGAGGACGATCAGCTTCGGGTACTCCCGGAGAAGCGCCCTCACGGACCGCTCCTCAAAGTCGTCCGCGAAGTCCAGGAAGCACTCGTCCACGCAGATCCAAGGCCCCGCGGGATCCCATCCCCGCAGCCGTCCCTCATCGCCCGCGCACATCTCCCGTGCCTGCCCGTACACGCCCCTTATGAGCTCCCGGATCCGCGGCACGAAGAGCCCCGTCGGGTTGTGGGGGTTGCAGAGGAAGATGAGTTCGGCCGAGGGCCATTTTTCAGAAAATGCCTCCACGGGGAAGACAAACCCGTCCTCCTCGCGGAGATTCGCGGTCAGGACCTCGCTCCCCGCCGCCTCAGCGGCGCGCCGGTACTCCGAAAAGCCCGGCTCGATGACGAGCGTCGTCCGCGGGCGGAGCGTGAAGAGGAGGGCGAAGATCAGTTCCGCTGCCCCGTTTCCGGGCAGAACAAAAGACGCCGGCACACATTCGTGGCCGGCGGCTGCTTCCGTCAATCGTTCAGCGCGCGGATCCGGATAGTTTCCGCACAGGCGGACCGCTTCCCGGGCCGCTTCGGCTGCGCTCCGCGGCATCCCGAGCGGGTTCACCGAGACCGAAAAATCGAGATCCGCGCCGTTTCGGTAGATATCCCCGCCGTGAGGGCTCATAGGCATACCGTTTCTTTCTCTCCGGCGTCCGGGCGGCAAGTCCCGGAGGCGTCTCAGAGCTGGGTGATGACGAAGATGTCGTAGATCGCCTTGATCGCGGTCTCAAAATCCTCGTTGGCGACGCCGACGATAATATTGAGCTCGGAGGATCCCTGGTCGATCATCCTGATGTTGATGTGGGCGTGCGCGAGGGCCGAGAAGATTCTCGCGGCGGTTCCCCGCGTGGACTTCATCCCCCTTCCGACGACCGCGATCAGCGCGAGCCCGGACTCGATCTCGACCGAATCGGGCTTCGCCAGCCTGTGGATCGCCGACACGACCCGCTGTTCCTTGTCGAGGAACTCGTCCTCGTGGACGACGATCGTCATCGTGTCGATTCCTGAGGGCATGTGCTCGAAGCTGATCTCGCTCTCCTCGAACGCCTGGAGCACCTTCCTGCCGAACCCGATCTCGGAGTTCATCATCGCCTTGGTGATGAGGATCGCGCAGAAGCCCTTCTTCCCCGCGACGCCGGTGATCGTGTACTTCGGCTTGCGGGCCGTGCTCTCCACGATCCACGTCCCCTCGTCGCCGGGCTTGTTCGTGTTCCTGATATTGATCGGGATACCCCTGGAGCGGACGGGAAAGATCGCGTCCTCGTGGAGCACGGACGCGCCCATATAGCTGAGCTCGCGCAGCTCCCTGTAGGTGATCGTGTGAATCGCCTCGGGGTTCGGGACAATTCTGGGATCCGTGACGAGGAATCCGGAGACGTCCGTCCAGTTCTCGTAGATGTCCGCTTTCACCGCGCTGGCGACGATGGAGCCCGTGATATCGGAGCCGCCCCTCGAGAACGTCTTCACCTTCCCGTCCTTACCCTGGCCGTAGAAGCCGGGAATGACGGCGTGCCCCACGCCCTCGAGCCGCTGGTTCATGACCTTGTCCGTCTTGTAGTTGTTGAGATTTCCTTCCTCGTTGAAGAAAATGAGCTCAAACGGATCGATAAAATCGTACCCCAGATAGGCGGCCATGATCTTCCCGTTGAGATACTCCCCCCTCGAGGCGGCGTAATCCCTCGCCGGCTCCTCGAGGAGCCTCTTCCGGATCTCCCCGAACTCGTCCTCGAGGCTGAAATCCATCCCGAGTCCCCCGATGATGTCTTCGAACCTCTTTCTGACTGACCTGAGTCCCGGCTCGATATCTCCGCCGGAGACAGCGGTCTCATAGAGCCCGATCAGCATGTCCGTCACCTTCGTGTCGCCGGCAAAGCGCTTGCCCGGCGCGCTCGGTATGACGTACTTTCTTGTCTGATCCGCCCTGATGATGTCTGCGACCTTGCGGAACTGTCCCGCGTCGGCCAGTGAGCTGCCTCCGAATTTTACAACTTTGATCATGATGATTCCTTACTCCGTTTCAGGTTGATACTGCCCGTGTATGCTTCTTACCGTACTCAGTGCATCAGGGCGATTTTGTCAGCGTGCTCGAGCCTTGCTGCGTAATCCTCCGGGAAATACGAGTCCAGCCCCTGTACGATCCCCTCCGTGAGACGCTGAAGGGTGGCCTCGGAGTGGTCGGAGGCGCAGTCCCCGACCTCCAGGTCGATCGAAGGAACCGTGGAATAGGACGTCTGTGTGAGGTCCATCTCCATCTCCCCTCCCTCGAAGAGCTTCATTCCCTGTTCGGCGATTCCCGCGACAACCGCCCGGCCCAGCGCGTTGTGTTCCTCGTAGTGGGAGGCGACCGGCTCCATGCTCCTGTAGGACGAAGACGACGGCACGCTCATGAAGAAGACGCCCTTGTCGAAATCCGTGCTGTCGTAGTGAATCGCGATGTGGCAGTCGGCAAAGTGATTCGCGAGCAGTGTCCTCGAGATATTGTCCAGCTGGACGTCCGCGCCCTCGCGGATCATGAGGACGTCGTACCCCTCCCCGAGGAGCCGGTCCTTCACCATGAGCGCGAGCTCGAGATTGGCGTCCGCCTCCGAAGTCCCGTCGAGGAGCTCGGTCCCGGTTGACACGGCGAGCGCGTACGTCTCGCCGGCGTCGGTCGTCCCGCCGGTTACCTTCGGGGTCCCATCCGGGTGGCAGAGCGTCTTGACCGAAGATCCCCCGGCCGTCCCATGTCCCGCGTTGACGCAGACCGTGATCCGCTTCGCCGTGCTCGGCTTCGCGTGATAGAGCGAGGCTGTTCCCGTGCTGATCGCGGAGTAGTCCGCGTACTGCCAGGAGGGATCGACCGCCACGGACTCAACCGTGATCTCGTCCGCGGGCGGCTCGGAGACCGATTCCTCCGCGGGCGGCTCCGCCACGGAGACCTCCTCGGCGGACGACGCGGGCGGAGCCGGCACGGACTCCGGTCCGGGCTTCGGCTTTCTCCCCCAGAGGATCAGGAATATGATGACGAGAAGGAGGACCAGGATGCATGCGGTGATGATGGCGATGCGCTCATTTTTCTTGCTGAACAGGTTGAATTTTTTCATAATGCATAAAGTATACCACAAAGGAAGAATCATGCAATTTGAAAATCAGCCCCGGGGAGACGCTCTCTTTGTCACATTTGCCGCATATTTCCCACGCGGCGCCCATCCCCCCGTCAGCTCCCGCCATGAGGCAGCTTCGCCTCTTCCCTGTCCCCCCTGAGGAGGGCGGCGAGGCGCTCCGTCGGGAGATCGCCCCACTCCGCGACCTCGATCCCGAGCTCGGAGGCGCGCATTCTCATGAGCGAACGGCTCCTCGTCGCGTTCGCGGACGTGACGATAATCGCCCTCGACCCCTTCCCGCCGAACCGGTCCCTCAGGATGGCGAGTTCATTCAGGGCCTCCGTCCGGATCTCGCTGGTCTTGCAGCTGATGAAGACGGGCTGGATTCCCCTCACCGCCATCACGTCGATCTCGTTCGTGACCGCGTCGCGCTGGTTCGTCCCGCCCTCCCAGTTGACGATCGCGGAGAGCACGACGTCGTCGAAACAGCCCGCCGTGAGGCAGGCCCTGTACACCTGGAGCTCAAGCACGGCCCCTATATCCCGAAGCCAGAACCGGATGAGCTCATCGGGGAACCGGAACCGCACCTCGTCCTCTCCGATCTCAAGATCCAGGATCAGCTTCTTCGCCTCGAGATCCCGGAGAAGCCCGGGATCGACCGTGACCATGCCGTGGTCCGCCTTCATCGTCCGCTTACCCCCGGCGCGGAGCTTTCCCGGCTCCGCCGACGAGATCTGCTGCAGGTAGCTGATCTGCCGGTTCCACTCCTTTCTGTACTTTCGGAAGACGGAGAACAGGCGGTCGATCATCGGAAGCCTCCTCCTGAGCTCCCGGTTGTCCAGCCTCCCGGGGAGAAGCCTCCCGCCGGCCATGAGGAAACAGGACTCCGCGTCCAGGCGGACTTCGCAGGGAAGGTTCCTCGCGAACGGGGCGTTTCGGATCTCGAAGAAGGCATTTTTCCGGCGGCTGTAGGTATAGACGGCCACGTCCGTCATCGCGCTCACCGCCCCGGCGGCGAAGAGCGAGGCGTCTGTCCCGCCGGAGATGTCGATCGCGCAGTCAGGGTGCGTCCCGATGACCGACTTCAGCGTCTTCTCCACTTTCGCGGCGTTGAGAAGGCTGACCTGCACGACCGTGATCCTGACCGTACAGCCCCGGTGGGCGAAGTAATGCCGGAGCGATTCCTGCAGGCCCCTCGCGGACTCGACCTCGGGAGGACAGAGCAGGATCGTCTCCTCGGGGTGGAAGACCTCGGTGCCGAGCACATTTTCGATCGGCCTTTCGTCATAGAGTTCGATCAGCGTTCTCATCGCTTCTGCCTCCTTCCTGTTTCTCACGGTTCTTAAGGGATGCCGCCCTCACCGGATCAGCGCTGCCGCCGCGGCGAGAACGGCCAGGCCGGCGGCGAACGCGAGCGCCGAGGCGGCAGCCATCAGCCTGACCGCCCGCCTGATATCCTCCGGTTCCGCGGGTCTTCCCGCGTCCCCGATCCATGGTTTCCTGTGAAGTTCGCCGAAGTACCACATGTCGCCCGCCAGCCGGATGCCGAGCGCGCCGGCGCAGGCCGACTCGGTCTGGGCGGAATTCGGGCTCGGATGCCTGTACCGGTCGCGGCGGAAGATCCTTGCCGCCCCTCTCCCGTCGCATCCCGGGAGAAGAAACGCGGCGAGGATCATGAAGAGCGCCGCCGCGCGGGCGGGGATATAATTGACCGTGTCGTCAAGTTTCGCCGCAGCCGTCCCGAAGTCGCGATACCTGTCGTTCCTGTACCCGATCATCGAGTCCATCGTGTTGACCGCCTTGCAGAAGAAGCCGCCGGGCACGCCGAAGATGATCATGAAAATGAGGGGGGACACGACCCCGTCAGTAAAATTCTCGGCGACAGTCTCGACCGCCGCCCTCGCGATTCCCCCACTGTCCAGCCGGTCGGTGTCGCGCCCGACGATCATCGACACAGCGCGCCGTGCCGCCTCCGTATTGCCCGCCGCGAGGGGCCGGTACACGTCCATCGCCGCGTCGCGGAGGGACCTCATCGCGAGGATCTGCCAGACGGCCGCGATCTCCGCCGCCGCGGCGAGATACGGGTGAATGAGGCGCGCTGCCCGGATGACCGCGAAGGGGACCGCTGTCGAGACGGCGGCGACGAAGACCGTGAGAACCGCTCCGGCGAGCCGCTTCCTCCCGCGCCCCGCGTCCGCTGCCTCCGGAATGTCCATGATCCTTCTCAGAAACCGCTCCGTCGCGGTGATCAGCTTTCCGATCGCCCGCACCGGATGCGGAAATCCCTGCGGATCCCCGGCGGCGAGATCGATCGCCGCGCCCGCCGCAAGGATCAGCAGCCTGTGTAGCAGAAACCCGTTCATTCGTCCCCTCCGCGATCCGGCGCCGCTCCGCCCGCTCCCCGGCCGGTCCCGCGCGGATCCGCGCCAGTGCCGCCGGACAGTGTCAGGCTCTCCCCGTCCCAGTACACGTCGAAGAAGCCGCCATTTTCAACCTGCCATGAAAAAAAGTCCCTGTGCGGCTTCGAGTACCGGTCGAGCAGGGCCATGATCGTCCCGCCGTGCGCGACGACGGCGACGCGGACGGTCCCCGGTATATCCGCGTACCCGGTCACTGCCCCGAACGCCCGCACGCACCTCTCCTCGAAGGCGGCGAGGGTCTCCCCGCCCGGGAACCCGCAGGTTCCGTCCGAGTCGATGTAGCGCTGATAGGCGGGATTTCCGTCCAGCTCCCCGAAATTCCTGTACTCGAATTCCCCGAAGTCGCATTCCCGGAAATCCGGGACGACGATGTACTCCCGGCCCGGGTAGAGGATCTCCGCGGTCTCCCTGCAGCGGCGGGCGGGACTGATAAATACGCCGTCCCTCCCGGCTTCCCGGATGAACCCGTCGCTCATCCGCCTGAGTGTTTCGGCCGCCTGCGGAAGAAGCCCCTCGTCCGTCGACCCGACGTAGCGGCGCTCGAGATTGCCTGCCGTCATGCCGTGGCGGATCAGCAGGATCCTCATCCCGGCCCCCGGTCCCGCGGCCGTCATTTGATCCTCGTTCCGATGCCGCAGACCACCCGGATCACCTGCTCCGCCCGCTCCGCGATCAGGCAGGCGACCCTGCCGTTCACCTCCCGGTACTTCCGCTCGAAGGGGTCCATCGGCACGATGCCGCACCCGAGTTCATCCATCACGACGACCGCGCCTGCCTTCTCCTCGAGGAGCCTCTCTGCGGCTGCCAGAGGGTCCTCCCCCTCAAGCAGGAACCCGCGGACCTCCCTGTGGTAGCCGCGGATGATTTCGCGGTCCGGAAAATGTGCCTCCGCCCACGACGTCTTCCCCGCACCCGCTCCGCCTGTAATCAAAATGGCCATCGTCTCCGTCCTCCTGAAGATGCAGATGAATTCTCAGCGCAGCGCCGCTGCCGCGAGCACCATCGCCGCAAGCATCGAAAGTTCGCAGATCTCGAGAAACCAGCCCGCAAGATCCCCGGTTGTGCCGCCGAACTGCCTCACGGATACGCGTCTGTAGGCCAGAAAGGCAATCCCCGCGGCGGCGCAGGCTGCGCCCCCGGTCACCGGGCTCATCAGGACCATGGCGAGCGCCGATGCGGCCGCCTCGGCGGCCAGGACATACTTCGCCCCTCTTGCGGCCCCGTCCGCGGCGCTCCTCAGCATGCCGTCCTTCTTCGCCTTGGGAAATGTGACCACCGACAGCCCGCTCAGCGCCCTCGACAGGATGTAGGACACGAAGAGGACGGGCATCATTTTCACGCGGAGCTCCGTGAAGCAGCCGAAGAGGAGGACCGTGTAGACGACGGCGCAGATCACCCCGAACGCGCCGACGTGCGGATCGGAGAGGATCCTGAGCTTGTCCTCCCGGCCGCGCCAGCTGTGGAGCGCGTCGCTCGCGTCGATGAAACCGTCCATGTGGATGCCGCCCGTCACCGCGAACGGGACCGCCGTAAACACGGCGGCAAAAAAGATCCTCCCGACGTCCAGCCTCTGAAGCGCCGCGGCGAGGATGATGTCCGCAAGCCCGACGGCCGCCCCGACGAGCGGAAAGAAGCAGACGCTCCACGCGGCGTCCCCCTCCCCGAATTCGACGCGCGGCGTGGGGATCGCGGAATATGTCGAAAATGCCGCGGCCGCGGATTTAAGTATTCTCCTCATCGCTCTTCCATCCTCCTAAGGTCCCGCGGGTCCCCTTTCAGAAACACCGGGATGCCGCACACGGATTCGGCGACACAGGCCGCCTCCTCAGCGAGCCTCCTTCCGATCAGGCCGAGGATCCGGACATATCTGTCTGTCGGCCCGTCCCCCGATCCGAAGAGGCCGTCCGACGCCACTTCCCCGGTCACCGCGACGATGTCGGTTCCGCGTTCTCCCTTACTTCCTCTGCGGGAGGCGTCCCCGCCCGCCGAGGCGCGAATGACCGCGTCCGCGATCCGGGCGGCGAGTTCCGCTTCCTCCTCCTGGTTTCTCCCAGCCCGGCCATCTCCCGCCGGCTCCCCGGAAGAGTCCTGTCCGGCCCGGCCGTCTCCTGCCGGCTCTTCCCCGCTGCCGCGCCCGAACAGTTCCGCGGCGAGCAGATTCGGGATATCCTCGAGGAGAATGACCGCGTCGCGGAATTCCTCCCCTTCGCTGACAGAATCCAGAAACGCGCAGGCGCCGCAGGGCTTCTCCACGGTCCGGAATCCCATTCCCGCGCGGGATTCGCGGTGCCGCCGGACCCTCTCCAGGGTCTCCGCGCTCCCGTCCCCCGCATCCATCGTGGCGAGGTAGACCAGGTCTCCCCCGGGGTGTCTCCTCTCTCTGAGATTCAGGGCGGCGTGCTCCGCAAACGCGGACTTGCCGCTCCCGGACCCCCCTGTCACAAGCACCAGCATCTCTCTTCCTCCGCCCGGCCGTGCCCGAGCACAACCCCGGCTTTCGAATTATGTAAACTTCCTGTAGGCCTCTATGCCCATCTCGTCGAACGTCTCCATCCCCCTGTACACGGAACAGGCCATGTCGATGAGCGGCATCAGCATCACCGCGCCGCTCCCCTCGCCCTGGTTCATCCCCGCGTGTATGACGGGCTCGAGCTCAAGCGCGGTCATCAGGTATCTCATCGCCGGCTCACGCGACATGTGGGAGGCGATGAGGACGCCGCTCACGCGCGGGTCGATCCTGACCGCCGCGAGCGCCGCCGCCGCGGCGAGCACGCCGTCGACAATCACCGGGACGCGGTTCTCCGCGGCCCCGATAAAGAACCCCGCGAGCGCCGCGATCTCGAATCCCCCGACCTCGGCCAGGATGTCCTCCGCGTCCCGGAGCTGCCGCCCCCGGACCCTCGAGACCGCCTCCCTGACGACGCCCAGCTTCTTCTGGTATCCTCCGTCGTCAAGTCCCGCGCCTCTCCCCGTGACCTGGACCGCCTCGAGTCCGAGCAGGGACGCGGCGAGTGCCGACGCCGCCGTCGTGTTGCCGATTCCCATCTCGCCGCCGGCGAACAGCCTGAAGCCGCGCCGGGCAAGTTCCGTGGCGGTCTCCCGCCCCGCGTCGACCGCTGCCCTGCACTCCTCCCGGCTCATCGCGGCCTCCCTGCGGAGATTCCGGGTGCCGCGCGCGACCTTTCGGTCGACGACGGCGCCGGAGACGAGCTCCTCAGTCGGAAAGCGGCCGCAGTCCATGCCGATGTCCTCGACGAAGACCTCCGCCCCGGCCCTCCCGGCGATGAGGCTCACAACCGCGGTGCCGCGGGCGAAGCGGTCCGCCAGGACCGCGGTCACCCCGCTCCCGGCCTGGGCCACGCCCTCCCTGACGACGCCGTGGTCCCCGCAGAACACGACCGCGCAGCGCTTCTCCGGTATCGGAAGCGACGCGTCCCCATAGATCTCCGCCAGTTTTGCCGTCAGCTTCTCGAAGGAGCCGAGCCCGCCGAGCGGGTGGGCGATCCTGCTCCAGCGCAGGCGCGCCTCCCTGCCCGCCCTGTATGACTCCGCGGCCCTCACGAAGGCGCGCGCCGCCCCGGGACAGCTGAAGAAATAGAAATGCGGAAATCCCGCGCACAGCGTCCTCCCGAGGATGCCCGCCCGCTCGGTTCTGTCCGCGAGCGGCTTGCGCAGAACGAGGCCGTCCCCGTTCTCATCGGTGTCCCAGTGGTGGAACTCGTGTCCGCGGAGCCGCGTCCCGGCGGCGCCGAGCACGCTTCCGCGGAAAGTCTCCGCCTCAAAATACCCGAACCGGCAGAGCCTGCCCGCCGGAAACCCTCTTCCGGGCAGGACCCCCGCCATGGAAAAGCCTGTGCCCTCCCCGTCCTCGAGCGACTCCCTGAGATAGAGGAAGCCCCCGCACTCGGCCAGGCAGGGCATTCCCTCCCTCACCCGGCTTCGGATCTCCTCCTTCATGGACTCATTTCCGGAGAGTTCGGCGAGAAAGAGCTCCGGGTAGCCGCCGCCCAGGACCAGGGCGTCGACATCTTTCGGGAGTCCCCCGTCCCTCATCGGCGAGAACGGCACGATCTCGGCGCCGAGCAGCTGAAAGAGCAGCTCGTTCTCGGCATAGCGGAACGAGAAGGCCTGATCCCTCGCGGCCGCTATCCTGACGGGTCTCCCGCCGGCCTCCCGGATGAATGCCCCGAGACGCTTCTCCTCGTAGGCCTCCGTGTCCGTCCCGAGGTCCGGAGCCTCGCCGGCGATCCGGACGATGGCGTCGAAATCAACGGTCTCCTCGAGGAGAGCCGCGGCTCTCTCCGCCCATCTCCCCGCGTCCTCCATCTCACCCGGGTCCGCGAGACCCAGGTGGCGCGACGGGACACTGAGGTCCGCATCGGCGGGAAGGCCCCCGAGGACCGGGATTCCGCAGGTCTCCTCGATCACGCTCTTCAGCTTCGGGTAGAAGGAGGGGGAAATCCGGTTCAGGATCACTCCCCTGATCCTCCCGCCGCCCGGCCAGGACAGCACGCCGGAGAGCTCGGCCGCGAGCGACATCCCGGCGCCCTTCGCGTCCGCGACCAGGATGACCGGCGTCCCGGTGATCTCCGCGATCTCGCTCGCGCTGCCCTTCCCGGTATTCCCGCCAAGGCCGTCGTAGTAACCCATCGCGCCTTCGAGCACCGCGATGTCCGCGCCCTCCGACTCCTTCGCGAGAAGGTATCGGACGGTCTCCCCGTCCGTGAAAAATGAGTCCAGGTTCCCGGCGTCCGCTCCGGATACCGCCCGATGGTAGAGCGGGTCGATGAAGTCCGGCCCGCATTTGAACGGCTTTACGCGGAGACCCCGGTCCACAAGGGCCGCGATCACGCCGCAGACTACTGTCGTTTTTCCGCACCCGCTGGCCGGGGCGGCGAAGAGCACTCTCGGAATATTCATGTATTTTATGTCAACCTCTCCTGTCGGTTTTTTCTCTCCGGGTATTAATCTCTCCGGTTTTTTCCGGCGCAGGTTTCCGCGCCCTCCATTTTTCAGCCACGGATCCCGGCCCGCCTTCACGCGCGCTTCCGGATCAGGCCTATCAGCACGGGATTTCCCGCCCTTCTCATGTGATATCTGCCGGCCGTCTCGTGCCTCACGACCTGGATCTCCCGGACCTCGAGCACCGCATCCCCCGGCAGCTGCCCGCGAAGCGCCGTGATCTCCGCCGCCGTCTCCTCCGTGACCGCGTCCGCGGCGATGAGCGCGGAGGGATTCATCGCGAGGACGGCGCCGACAATCTCCTTCAGCCTGCCCCCACTCCCGCCGATGAACACGGCGTCCGGGGCGGGAAGGCCGGCGATCGCATCCGGAGCCTCCCCGCTTATCACGCGGATATTGGAACAGCCGAATTTCCGGGCATTTCTCATCGTGAGCGCGCCTGCCTCCGGATTTCTCTCGACCGCGTACACCGCGCCGCGCGGCATCCGGAGCGCGGCGGTCACTGAGACCGACCCCGTCCCCGAGCCGATATCGAAGAAAACGCGTCCAGGCTCGTCCCTGATCCCGAGGAGGTCGAGGAGGACGGACCGGACTTCCCGCTTCGTCATCGGGATTCCCGTATTTCCCGGTCCCCCGGCTTCGAGCCGCTCAAACTGCCGGTCCTCCGGAATGAGACAGGGCACCCCGGCTTCGGGCGCCGGGTTCTCAAAGAGCAGGAGGGACAGCGGGGCGGTGTCATTTCCGTCCTCATATGCGTAAATGCGCTCATCCCCGTACGTGAGCCTCTCCGCAGCCGTGATCTTCACGCCGGGGATGCCGTACTCCCCGAGCGCGCGGGAGACGCTCCGAGCCTCCTCTCCCGTGCCCGCGAGCGCGCAGACATAGCGGTTCCTCCGGATCAGCGGGAGGATGTCACAGTCCCTCCCGTGAAGGCTCACGACCTCCACCTGTTCCTCCGCAAGCCCCATCTCCGCGAGGAAATACTGGACGGAGGAGATACCCGGCATCCTGAGGACCTCCGCCCGGGGCAGACGGTCCGAGAGAAGCTCCGCGAGCTTCCCCGCCCCGGAGTACCTCGTGATATCGCCGGAGTAGAGGACGGCAGCCCTCGCGCAGTCCCGGTTCTCCCCGAGAACGCGCAGGATCTCCTCAGGATTCACGGCCGTCTCCCTCCGCGCCCGCCTGTTCTCCGCCGCGGCGAGCATGCGGGCCGACCCGATCAGGAGGTCCGCTTCCGCGAGGTAATTCCGGCTCTCAAGGGTCAGGAGGCCCGGTCTACCCGGCCCCATGCCGACGAGGGCGACCCTGAGACCGGATCCGTCCGCGCGCCACGGTGTCTGTTCTTCCGCCGGGCTGCCAGATTTCCCGTCCTCCGGGACCCCGGCGAGCCGCCTCACCGCGGCTTTCGCCTCTTCGACGGAGACGGCGTCCCCGTCCTCCGGGGGCCTCCCGATCACGACGGTTCCGATGCCGAGGCGGGCAGCAGCCGCCATCTTCGCGGGGAAGCCGCCCTCCTCCCCGGAATCCTTGGTCACAAGCCAGCGGATTCCGAGGTCCTTCATCATCTGATAGTTGAACTCTTCGCTGAACGGGCCCTGCATGGCGATCACCCTGCCCGCGGGCAGGCCCGCTTCCGCGCACTTCCCGATAACCTCCGGGAGCGGCAGGACTCTCACGAAGCACCGCTCACGGAAACCCGGGATTCCCTCATAGGCCGGGAGATCCCTGCTTCCCGTCGTGAGGAGGATCCTTCCCTCCGCCCCGCCGAGAAATACCGCCGCCTCCGAAGCGGAACCGACCACACGGCGGCTTCCCGCGTCCCCCGGGGAGGGCTGCCTTGCCACCCTCATATAGGGGACGCCGGACTCCCCGCAGGCTCTCCTCAGGTTGTCCGACACGGCGGAGGCGTGGGGGTGGGTGGCGTCGATGCAGAGGGCCGGTTTTATCCGCTCAAGGCACTCCCGCATCTCCGCCTCGTCCATCCGCCCCGCCCTCGCGAGGATGTTCTTCGCTTGAGGGAGCAGGGAGGCGCCGTATTCGGTCGCGGTGAAAACGTGGCAGGTGACGCCCGTCCCCGCGGCCGCCTCCGCGATCTGCCGCCCCTCCGTGGTCCCCGCGAAGAGGGCGATCCCGGGATTTTCCCCCTGATCCTCCCCCGCAGCCGGACTCTTCACCTCGGCATATCCCCTCGGGGTCACGAGCCTGCCCCCGACGACTTTCGTCTCCGAACTGCCGATAAAAACCGTCGTCAGCATGTCCGCCCGGAATTCCCTGAGTTCGGCGAGCGTCAGGATCCCCGATGAGGCGCCCTCGCGCCCGATCTGCCTCGCGTACCCGCAGGGTGTCGTCCCCGAGCGCCCCCTGATCCCGTTCCCCGGGTTCATGAGTATGTCGCACGCCCTCGCGAGATTACCGGTTCTCGTCCGGCTCGCGGGGTTGTAGAGACAGACCGCGTAATCCCCGAGCGCGGCCGCCAGCAGTCTCCTCTCGATGAGCTCCCACGGCGTGAGCAGGTCGCTCAGGCTGATCAGGCAGAAGTCGTGCCCGAGCGGGGCCCCGAGGAGGGCCGCGCCGGAGAGCGCCGCGGTCACGCCCGGGATGATTCTTATGTCAACCTCAGGCCAGCGCGGGGACATCTCAAGCACAAGTCCCGCCATGCCGTAGACACCGGCGTCCCCGCCGCACACGAGGGCGGTCTCCCTGCCCTCAGCCGCGCTCTCAAGGGCGCGCTCACAGCGGGCCGCCTCCTCCCTCATTCCGGTCACGATGTAGGTCCGGTCCGGGAAGAGCGGCTTCACCTGGTTGACATAAAGTCCGTACCCGGCGATCACGGACGCGGAGCCGAGCGCCCTCCTCGCCTCATATGTCATCATCTCCGGGTCTCCCGGTCCGATTCCGATCACTGTCAGTCTCTTCATAGTTCCCCCGCCTGCGCCTCACATGCCTTCAAGCCGTCAGATATCGTCAGGCCTTCCGGCCGAATTTCCCCTTAAGTTTGCCGATGACGTCCGTCTTCTCCGTGTCTCCGCTCCGGATCCCCCGGATCGAGGAGGCGTGGGCACAGAGGGCGAGCGCGAAGAACACGAGCGAAAGCGCCCCGGCCTCCGCGTCGCCCCTGAAGAACATGATCGCGGCGAAGACGAGCGGGATCACCGGGCCGCCGATACAGAGATATTTCGTCGCGAAGACGACGAGCATTCCCGCGATATTCGCCAGAAGTCCCGGAAGAAACGCGTAGATGGCAATCGCGATCGACGACGTCGCGACGCCTTTCCCTCCCCGGAATTTTCTCCAGAAGGGGAAGTCATGGCCGAGCGTGCATCCGAGCCCCGCCCAGAGCATGTAAATCCTGCCGCGGAAGAGCAGCCATGAGACCGCTGCCGCCAGGGCGCACTTCCCGAGGTCCCCGGCGAGCACCGCGATCCCCGCCCTGAACCCGAGCAGGGACATGATGTTGGCCATTCCCGGGTTCCCGGTGCCCCCGAGTTCCGCCGTCCCTCTTCCCGCGACGGCGCGGGATACGACCTCCGCGGTCAGAAAGCACCCCGGTATATATCCGATCAGCAGGCTCAGCAGTCTCTCCGTCATCCTCATCCTCCCTCTAAAACACGGGTTTCCGTCCGCTTCCGCGCGGCCGCGACGGTCACGCCCTTAAGGGCGCTCTTTCTCATGATCAGCTCCGCACCCGGCCCCGCCGCGAGACAGGCGCTGCGCTCGCACACGTTGTCGGCCCCCGTGACTCTCTCGACGAATCCGGAGCGGGCGAAGTCCCCGGGCACTTTCATCAGCTCATCCGCCGAAAATGTGACGAGCGGCACCCCGAGCCTCTCCGCGAAACCCGTAAGACCGGGTTCCCCCCTCTTCAGGTCGATGCTGGCGACGGCCGAGACCGAGTACTCCGTGAGGCCCAGGTCCGCGAGGACCGTGAAGACCGCGTCCCGCACGCTCTCCTCCGGCAGGCCTCTCTTCATCCCGACCCCGATCACGACGTCCCTCGGCGTGAGAAGGAGCGCTCCGGTGCCGGGCCCCCTGTCCGCCCGCGCGGACACGACGACGTCCGCCTCCCGCCTCTTGGCGGTCAGGGACACGCCGCGCATGGTCAAAAGCTCCCGGGCATACGTCTCCGCAAGCGGACACTCCGGGTCCACGAAGGCGGCGATCTCCTCCCCCGCGAGGAGCTTCACGGAGACCCCCTTCGCCTTCTCCCGGTCCGTGACGGCAAGGCCCTTCTCCGCCGCCCATCCGTCGACGGAGAACAGTCCCTCCCTGTCCGTGGCTGTGGTGATCACGGGTTCCGCGCCGATGAGCCCGGCGATCGTCCCGGCGAGCCGGTTCGCGCCGCCCGCGTGTCCGCCGAGGAGGGAAATGCAGTACCGGCCGGCCTCGTCGACGACAATCACCGCCGGATCCCGGAATTTGTCGCTGACAAACGGGCTGATCAGCCTGACCGCGATCCCGGCCGCGGCAAAGAAGACGAGCGCGTCGGACCCTCCCTCCCCGCCCGGGGGCGCGAAGGCGCGGCCGACGACGTCGCGAAGGCTCCCGGGAAACGAGATGTCCGGGAGTCCGCCGCACCTGACGAACGGTTCCACGGAGACGGAGGGCATCGCCTCCTCCAGCGCGGAAGCAGTCATTTTCATCAGGTCGTATCCTTTTTCAGAGCAGGAAATCATCGTGATCTTCATGGTTTTCAGTATATCACGGGGCCGTCCCCGGCGGGGTCTTTTCCCGCGCTCCGGAACCCGGTCCCGAAATCCTCGCTGTAAAGCCTTGATTTTTCATAGCCGGATCCACCCGACAGGGCCCCGCTCACAATGATGAGCGCGGTCTTCCGGATTCCCGCCTCCCTGACGGCCTCCCCGAGCCCGCCGAGCGGCACGCGGAGAATTCTCTGCTCCGGCCAGGTCGCCCTGAAGACCACCGCCGCCGGCGTGTCGGGCGGGTATCCCCCGGTGATCAGCTCCCTCTCTACGACGTCGGCCTGCGAGGCGGACAGGAAGAACACCATCGTGGAACCGTGGGCCGCGAGCGAGGCGATGCTCTCTCTCTCCGGGACTTTCGTCCTCCCCTCCGCGCGGGTGATGACGACCGACTGGGTGACGCCGGGCAGCGTGAGCTCCTCCCCGAGCGCGGCGGCGGCGCCCGAGAACGCGCTGACCCCCGGGCAGATCTCCCAGCGGATTCCGAGCGCGTCGAGTTCGTCGATCTGCTCCCTGACCGTGCTGTAGAGGGCGGTGTCGCCGGTGTGCAGGCGGACCGTCACTCCGCCCCGCTCCTCCTCCGCGCGGACAGCATCGAGCACCTCGCCGAGCGTCATCTCCGCGCTGTTGAACACCGCCGCCCCGTCCTTCGCGTAGGCGAGCAGCTCCGGGTTGACGAGCGATCCCGCGTAGATGACGGTGTCCGCCATCCTGAGCAGTCTCATCCCCCTCACGGTGATGAGATCCGGGGCCCCCGGGCCCGCTCCCACAAAATAGACCATGCCTGCATCTCCTCTCCTTCTGCCTTCTCCGTGTTAATTATCTCATTGAAGCGCCCCGTTTTCAACCGGAGCGCCGCTTAAGAAGTTGCCGGGAAGACGGATATTCGCTATAATTGTGGTTCCGGGGCTTAGGCCCCGGCGGAAGGCGGAATTGCGGATGATCCATGGGGACCGGCAGCAGGTCCCGCATGAGGCGAGATAAGGAGATCGGGAGCGATGAAACGGGGGCTCATCATGGAAGGCGGGGCGATGCGCGGCATGTTCACCTGCGGCGTGATCGACGTACTGATGGAAAATGACGTTGCGCTGGACGGCGCCGCCGGCATCTCGGCGGGGGCCGTGTTCGGCTGCAACCTCAAGTCGAGGCAGATCGGCAGGGCCATCCGCTACAACAAGAGGTTCTGCAGGGATCCCAGGTACTCCAGCATCCGGTCCCTCCTCCGGACCGGCGACCTCTACAACGCGGATTTCTGCTACCGCGAGCTCCCCGACGTCCTCGATGTGTTCGACAGGAAGACATTTCTGGAAAATCCCCTTGAATTCTATGTCGGCGCGACCGACGTGGAGACGGGAAAGGCCGTCTATCACCGCTGCACCGACGGGGAGTACGCCGACATCACCTGGATGCGCGCATCCGCCTCGATGCCGGTCGTCTCGAAGCCCGTTGAGATCGACGGGTACCGGCTCCTCGACGGCGGGATCGCGGACTCCGTCCCCTACCGGTTCATGGTATCAAAGGGCTACGACCGGAACGTCCTCGTGCTGACCCAGCCGAGGGGCTACCGCAAAAAGAAGACCGCCGCCCTCCCGCTCCTTCGGCTCGCCCTGAGAAATTACCCCGCCGTCGCGGAGGCGATGGCGGAGAGGTCCGGGGTCTACAACAGGCAGATGGACGAGATCGACCGGGACGAGGACGACGGCCGGATCCTCGTGATCCGCCCGGAAGAGGCACTCGGAATCGGCAGGACCGAGCACGACCCGGATGAGCTGGAGCGGGTCTACCAGACCGGGAGACGGACCGCGCTCACGCGTCTCGGCGATATCCGCGCGTTTCTTGGCGCAAGCGGCGCGAATCCCCGGAAATCCCGGTGAGCCGCGGCTTTACGTGCCGCCCGGCCCCGGGGTCTCCCGGTGGCCGGACCGGAAAATGTCACCGCTTCCGGAACTCCCTGATGAGTTCCTCAGCCCTTCCCGCCTTCGCGAGAAGCCCGAACCGCTCGGAGACCATCACAGCCCCGAAGCGCATCTTTCCCCCCGTCCTTCGCTCCGCGTGCCGGGCGATCTCGGCGGCGATATCTTCGACGACCCGGTCCCTCAGGCCGTCCTCAAGGCAGAGGAGCATCTCGTCCGTCGTGAAGCAGTTCATGACGCGGAGGACCGTGTCCCTGTCCGCCCCCCTCACCGCCGCGCGCGCGGCGATGATCTCGCGCCTCCCGTCGGCGACCCTGGAGTGTGTGTCCATGATTCCCGCCGCCATCTTGACGAGCTTCCCGAAGTTCCCGACCAGGAGGAAGCCGTCAAATTCCAGTCCGACGGCCAGATCCAGCGTCTCCCCTATATAGTTTGAGCACTCGGCGGCCCGGTCCGTCCCGAGGCCGAGAAGTTCCTCCGCGTACCGCCTGCCGTACCGGCCCGGGGTGACGAGGACCGAGCTCTCCCCGAGCTTCCGGAGCCGCTCAAGCTGAAGCCCGATCGTGTCGAGGACAGCCCTCCTGCTCATCGGTTCCACGATGCCGCTCGTCCCGAGGATGGAGATCCCCCCCTCGATCCCGAGCGAGGGATTGAACGTCTTCGCGGCGAGCGCCCGGCCATCCGGGACGCTGACCGTGATGAGAAGCGGCCCTCCGTACTCCGCTTCCACGCGGACCGCCTCCACGGCGTCGAAGATCATCTGCCTCGGAACCCTGTTGATGGCGGCCTGCCCCGGTTCCTGCTCGAGTCCCGCGGTCACGACCGTCCCGACGCCCTCGCCCCCCGCGAGGAAGAGGCTGCCGGAGCTCCCGCCGCGGAACCAGCGCGCTTCCGGGCGCCGGTCTCTTAGTTCCTCCACGGAGACCGAGATTTTCGACCCGGTCGTGACGTCCGGGTCGTCCCCTCCGTCCTTGACGGCGTAACAGGAGGCGGAGGTCCCGTCCCGATCATTTTCTCCCGGGAAAACCGGGAGGCTGACCAGTTCCCCGCCCGGCAGCCGGACCGGCGCGCTCCCGGTATCCGCCCCGAGCAAAAGACGCGCGGCCGCCGCATAGGCCGCCGCTGCCGCGCAGGTTCCGGTCGTGAAGCCGGTCCTCAGTTTTTTCTGGTCCTTTAAAATGAACTCCCTCATCCCGTCACCTTCTGCACAGCTCCCAGAACGCGACCGCGCTCGCGGCCGCCACATTGAGCGAATCCACACCGCCGGCCATCGGTATCTTCACGGCGAAATCACTTCCCCGGATCACGCGCCGGGAGAGCCCCGTGCACTCGGAGCCGAGTACGACGGCAAGCTTCTCCGCTCTCTTCAGGCGGGGGGCGTCGACGCTCAGCGCGTCGTCCGTCAGGGCGAACGCGCAGACCGTAAACCCGAATTCCCGGAGGAGGTCCGTGTAGCAGAATTTCCCCGAGGCCTCCTCTGCCTCTCCGCCTTCCTCCTCCCCCGGCAGGAAGGCCCAGGGCAGCAGGAAGACGGTTCCCATGCTGACCCTGGCCGCCCGGCGGTAGAGCGGGTCGCAGGAGCCGGGCGTGAGCAGCACGGCCTCCACGCCCATGGC
>CACYEN010000181.1 GCA_902773435.1 uncultured Lachnospiraceae bacterium
ACTACATCTTCGGCATGGTCTCGAACTCCACGTCTGTCGGAGGCATGCGCATCACGGGCAACGAGGTTCTGCTCGACGACGGTGTGTTCGAGGTGACGCTGGTCCGGAATCCGAAAAACATCCTGGAGATGCGGGAGATCGTCGGATGTCTCCTGACGGGAAATTACGACACGGTGCTGATCGACTACTTTAAGACGGGAAGCATCGAATTTGAGTCCGACCAGGAGGTCTCGTGGACGCTGGACGGGGAGTTCGGCGGTCTCACGAAGAACGTGAAGATTGAGAACCGGCGGAGGTCGGTTGTCATGCTGCTCGAGAACAGCGAGGCATTTCTGAAACCGGGGGAAGAGTATGGTGACTGAGAGGAATGAGAGGCTCCAGGAGACGTTCGGAGAGGACGTCTTCAACGACGCGGTGATGAGGGAGCGGCTTCCGGGGAAAGTCTATGAGGCCCTGAGGAAGAACATCGAGGACGGAACCGAGCTCACGCCTGAGACGGCTGACATGGTCGCCCATGAGATGAAGGAGTGGGCGATTGAGAAGGGCGCGACCCACTACACCCACTGGTTCCAGCCCCTGACGGGCGTCACGGCTGAGAAGCACGACTCGTTCATCACGGCGCCGCTTCCGAGCGGCAAGGTCCTGATGAAGCTCTCGGGCAGGGAGCTGATCAAGGGCGAACCGGACGCGTCGTCATTTCCGTCGGGAGGACTGCGCGCGACTTTCGAGGCGCGCGGCTATACGATCTGGGACAGCGCGTCGCCGGCATTTGTCCGCCACGACGAGGGCGGGGCGACCCTCTGCATACCGACCGCGTTCTGCTCCTACATGGGGGAGGCGCTGGATCAGAAGACCCCGCTTCTCCGCTCCATGGAGGCCGTCAACAGGGAGGCCGTGCGCCTGATCCGCCTGTTCGGCAACAGGACTTCCTCGAAGGTGACCCCCTATGTGGGGCCGGAGCAGGAGTACTTCATCATCGACAGGGAGAAGTACCTGAAGAGAATGGACCTCGTCTTCACCGGGCGGACGCTGTTCGGAGCCAGGGCCCCGAAAGGGCAGGAGCTGGACGACCACTACTTCGGGACACTGAGGCCGAGGATCGCCTCCTACATGCGCGATGTCAACCAGGAACTCTGGAGACTCGGCGTTCCGGCGAAGACCCAGCACAACGAGGCGGCTCCGGCGCAGCACGAGCTCGCCCCGATCTATGAGAAGGTCAACGTCGCCGTCGACCACAACCAGATCATCATGCAGACGCTGAAGCGCGTTGCCACGAGACACGGTCTCCGGTGCCTGCTCCATGAGAAGCCGTTCGACGGCGTCAACGGGTCGGGCAAGCACAACAACTGGTCACTCATGACCGACGACGGGATCAACCTCCTGGAGCCCGGGACGACCCCGCACGAGAATATCCAGTTCCTGCTCATCCTGACCTGCATCCTGAAGGCGGTCGACGAGCACGCGGACCTGCTCCGGGAGTCGGCCTCCGACGTGGGAAATGACCTGCGCCTCGGCGGCAACGAAGCCCCGCCCGCGATCATCTCCGTATTTCTCGGCGAGCAGCTCGAGGACGTCATCAACCAGCTCGCGACGACCGGCTATGCCGCGGCGGCCGTGGAGGAGGGCGTTCTTGAGACAGGCGTGTCCTATCTCAACAATATCAGCAAGGACGCGACGGACAGGAACCGAACGTCGCCGTTCGCTTTTACCGGAAACAAGTTTGAGTTCAGAATGGTCGGCTCACGCGACTCCGTCGCCGCACCGAACGTGGTCCTCAACACGATCGTAGCGGAAGCCTTCCGCGATGCCTGCGAGATCCTTGAGAAAGCCGGGGAAGGGGGCTTCGACGCCGCGGTCCACGACCTGATCAAGCGGTACGCGGCGGAACACAGGAAGATCGTCTTCAACGGAAACGGGTACTCCGAGTCCTGGGTCACGGAGGCGAGGCGGAGAGGACTTCCCAACATCGGGTCCTTCGTCGACGCGATCCCGGCTCTCACGACGGAGAAGGCCGTGAGGATGTTCGACAGTTTCGGCGTCTTCTCCGAGAAGGAGCTGCTGAGCAGGACGGAGGTCAAATACGACACCTACTCCAAGGACATCAATATAGAGGCGAGAACCATGCTCGAGATGGCGGGGAAGCAGCTGATTCCGGCCATGATCACCTGCGTGGGAAGAATCGCCTCCTCCGCGAACGAAGTGAAGGCACTCGGCGCGGACGCCGGCGTGCAGGTGAGAAGGCTCGGGAAGCTCACGGAACTGCTCTTAGAGGCGGAGAGCGCCTTCGAGGCCCTGAAGACGGCAACCTCCGACGCGGAGCGCATGCCTTCGGGCAGGGCGCAGGCCGTCGCCTACCGGGACAGCGTCATTCCCGCCATGAACGGGCTCAGGAAGCCGGTCGACCTCGCGGAGATGCTCGTGGACAAAGACCTCTGGCCGATTCCGACGTACGCTGACCTGATGTTCGAGATCTGACGGATTGGGGATATTTTTCTTTCACATTTGTAAAATGTGCTGTATAATAAGTTGTATTCTTAATGAAAAATTGACAAATATCGTTTGATTTGCGTCTGATTTGCTTTTGAATTACTTTTGAATTGCTTGAGATAAGAAAGGGGATTCTCAATGATATCGAATCTCGTCCTTCAGGATACCATAAACGGGATCAAGACGATTTCAAAGTGCGACCTCACGATTGTCAGCCTGGACGGCAACGTCATAGCGTCAACCTGCGAAGATGTTCTGGTGACGAAAAGTGATATTGTCAGTTTCGCTGAATCCCAGGCGGACTCCCAGGAGATCCGGGGCACCATGTACTTCAAGGTGTTCGACGATTATCAGCTTGAGTATGTGATTCTGGCGTCCGGCGGCGAGGACACCGCCATGATCGGCAAGATGGCGGCTTTCCAGATCCAGAACCTGCTCGTCGCCTACAAGGAGCATTTCGACAGGGACAACTTCATCAAGAACCTTCTCCTCGACAACCTCCTTCTCGTGGACGTCTACAACCGCGCGAAGCGCCTTCACATCGCGGCCGACGCGCGCAGGGTCGTCTATATCATCGAATCCGAACAGAGCAGGGATTACAGTACGCTGGAGGCGGTCAAGAACATTTTCTCACAGTCGAAAAATGACTTCATCACCGCCGTCGATGAGAAGAATATCATCGTGATCAAGGAGCTGGCCCCGGAGGACGGCCAGGAGGAGATGTTCCGCACGGCGGAGCTGATGGCCGAGACCCTCGCCGAGAACGAGTTCGACAACCTGCACGTCGCGTACGGCAGCGCGGTCTCTGAGATCAAGGAAGTGTCCCGCTCCTACAAGGAGGCGAGGATGGCGCTCGACGTCGGAAAGATCTTCTTCGAGAACCAGAACATCATCGCCTACAGCCAGCTCGGCATCGGCCGCCTGATCTACCAGCTTCCGATCCCGCTCTGCAAGATGTTTATCAGGGAGATCTTCACGGAGAAGTCCCCGGACGATTTCGACGACGAGACGCTGGCGACGATCAACAAGTTCTTTGAGAACTCCCTCAACGTTTCCGAGACGTCGAGACAGCTCTATATCCACAGGAATACGCTCGTCTACCGTCTCGACAAGCTGCAGAAGAGCACCGGTCTGGATCTGAGGGTGTTCGACGACGCGATCACGTTCAAGATCGCCCTCATGGTCGTCAAGTACATGAAGTACATGGAGACGCTGGAGTACTGAGAGTCAGGCCGGCGCGGCCGTAGGGGCTTCCCATAAGGAGCTCGTGAACCGCTTCAGTATTGATAATTTGGCCGGGATATGTTATATCAGTTGAACAGATACGCCCGCTTCCGGGCATGTCTGTTCAACTTTTTATGATAATGATTTCGAGATCAATTATGATATTTGAAAGGAGACCGCATGATCGACCTTGACCGTGTCACCATGCAGTATGAGAAAGGGGTATCGGCCATAGACCAGATCTCCCTTCACGTCGATAAAGGGGAATTCGTCTTCGTGGTCGGCGACAGCGGATCCGGCAAATCCACGCTGATCCGCCTTCTGCTCAAGGAAATTGAGCCCACGAAAGGCATTATCACGGTGAACGACCGCGTCCTCAACACCATGAAGAGGAGCAGGATCCCGAGGTACCGCAGGCGCATCGGCACGGTCTTCCAGGACTTCCGCCTGCTCGACGAGCTGAGTGTCTATGAAAATGTCGCCCTCGCCATGCACGCCGTCGAAGCCCCGGGGAAAAAGATCAGGGAGCGGGTGCCGGAAACGCTGAAAGAGGTCGGTCTCGCGGGCAAGTACAAGAGCCTGCCGAGGCAGCTCTCGGGCGGTGAGCAGCAGCGCGTCGCGATCGCCCGCGCGATCGTCAACCACCCCAGGATCCTTCTCGCGGACGAGCCGACCGGCAATCTCGACCCGGGCAACTCCTATGAGATCATGAAGCTGCTCGAGGAGATCAACCGTCACGGGACCACTGTCCTCGTCGTCACGCACAACCGGGAGCTCGTTGACCAGTTCAGGAAGAGGGTGATCACGATGAGCCACGGCGCGATCGCCCGTGACATCGAGACCGGGGGATACAGGGAGGAACAGGTTTGAAACTTCGTTCAATCGGATATCTGATAAAACAGGGATTCCGCAATATTTCACGAAACAGGATGTTCTCGCTCGCGTCGATCGCGACGATGACGATGAGTATCTTCGTGTTCGGGGCATTTTTCTTTATAATTATGAATGTCAACGCCGTCAGGGAGGATCTCGAACAGAAGGTCGGCGTGACGGTCTTCTTCGACGAGGGGATCAGCGAGAAGAAGATTGAGTCGATCGGTGAGAAGATCAGGAAGCTGGACCACGTGACCGAGGTCACGTATCTGTCGGCCGACGACGCGTGGGAACAGTACAAGGAGGAGTACCTGGAGGGGGACACCAAACTCGCCGAAGGGTTCAAGGACAACCCCCTTGCCAATTCAGCGAGCTACACGGTGCTCGTCGACCGGATCGAGAACCAGGATGCCGTCGTCGGGAAGATCCGGAAGATCAGCGGCGTCCGGAAAGTCAACCAGAGCTCACAGGCGGCGCAGAACCTGAGGAGCTTCAACCGGCTGTTCCTCTATGCCTCGATCGCGATTATCGCGGTGCTGCTTATCATCACGGTGGTCCTGATCTGCAACACGATCAGCGTCGGGATCTCCGTCAGGCGGGACGAAATCGGAATCATGAAGCTGATCGGCGCGACCGACGCCTTCATCCGCGCCCCGTTCGTCGTAGAGGGAATCCTGCTCGGCGTGATCGGCGCCGTCATTCCGCTGGTTATCCTGTATCTCACGTATTACGTCCTGACGGAGCGCCTGCTTCTGCGCTTCGGATTCATGAGCACCATGGACAAGGTGCTGCTCACGCCGGGGACGGTGTTCAGCTTCCTCATCCCGTCCGGTCTCCTGATCGGCGTTGGAATCGGAATTATCGGATCATCGCTGATGATAAGGAAGCACCTGAGAGTCTGACGGAGGCACGGGACTATGAAGAATCCGTACGGAGTGACGGACACGAATGCGGCGGCTCGCGGTGAAGCCGGAACGGGGGAGGCTCTTACAGGGCCGCCCCTCATGGATATGCATATTCATTCATCATTCTCCGACGGGACTGATACCCCGCCGGAGATTCTTGACCTCGTGGTCTCCACGGGTGTCCGGCTCTTCTCCATCACAGACCACGACGAGACGGCCGGATGCGAAGAGATTGTGCCGCTGCTTCGGCAGGTCAGCCCGGACAGGAGGCCGGCCTTTGTCCGTGGAATCGAGTTTTCCTGCAGGGACGAACTCGGGCGGTACCACATCCTCGGGTACGGGTATGAACCGGAGGGCGGAGCGGTGACCGCGCTGGCGGAGCGCGTGCACGGATTCCGCATGAAAAAGCTCGAGGGAAGGCTGAAATACCTCCGGGAGACATCCGGGGTCGAAATCACGGAGCAGGAGGAAGATGAGCTCCGCGCCCTCAGAAATCCCGGAAAACCGCATTTGGGAGCCCTGCTCGTCAGTAAGGGACTTTCGCCTGACCTGAGCGAAGCGATCACGACCTATCTCAATCCCTATCACGAGGAGCAGGGATACATCTCTCCGGGCGAGGCGATCAGGAACATCCTCGAGGACGGCGGAATGCCGGTTCTCGCCCACCCCTGGTTCGGCGACGGCGGGCAGCACTTCGATTCGAATGAACTTGGGGCGCGGATCAGCCGGCTCATGGAGATGGGACTTGGCGGACTCGAGTGCCGGAGCCCGAAAAATACGCCGGAACAGAGCTGCATGCTCCTCGACATCGCGGACAGGGAAGGGCTGGCGGCTTCCTTCGGAAGCGATTACCACGGAAGCCTCAAGCCTGTGGGTCTCCTCGGGCACGGCGCCGTGCCCGAAGATTTTGAGAGGGTTTCAACAGAGAGATTTCTCGAGTTCTGCCGGCGCAGGGCGCTCTTACGGTAAGGGAAGCATATCCGGCCGGTTTTGATGTCTGAAAGAGGACGGTATGGACCATTTTGTTCTGCATTCGGAATACAGCCCGACCGGCGACCAGCCGGAGGCGATTGAGACGCTCGTCAGGGGTTTCCGGGAGGGAAACCAGTCCGAGACGCTGCTCGGCGTCACCGGGTCGGGGAAGACGTTTACCATGGCGAACGTCATCGAGCAGCTGAACAAGCCCACGCTCGTGATCGCCCACAACAAGACGCTGGCGGCTCAGCTCTACAGTGAGTTCAGGGAATTCTTTCCCGAAAATGCCGTCGAGTACTTCGTCTCCTACTACGACTATTACCAGCCGGAGGCCTATGTCCCGCAGTCGGACACCTACATCGCCAAGGACTCCTCGATCAACGATGAGATCGACAAGCTGAGGCTCTCCGCGCTCTCCTCGCTGAGCGAGCGGAGGGACGTGATCATCGTGTCCTCCGTCAGCTGCATCTACGGCATCGGCGCCCCGGATGATTTCATGAACATGATGACTTCGGTGAGGCCGGGGATGGAGAAGGAGCGGGACGTGCTCATCCGTCAGCTGATCGACATGCAGTACGAGCGGAACGAGATCGACTTCCACAGAGGGACGTTCCGGGTGAAGGGCGACACGGTTGAGATCATCCCCGCGGACGTCAACGAGTACGCGCTCAGGGTTGAGTTTTTCGGCGATGAGATCGAGAGGGTGACGAAAGTGGATCT
>CACYEN010000182.1 GCA_902773435.1 uncultured Lachnospiraceae bacterium
ATGCCGGCCCACGACTGGCGGGAGAAGAGGATATCGCCGTTTTTCAGCATCCAGACGTCGTCGTATTCCCAGCCCTCGCCGGTGTCGTAGGTCCAGATCACCCTGCCCTCGTGGACAAGGAACATCCGGTTGCAGCCCTCGCCGACGTAGAGCATGGTGTGCTGCGCAAGGCCGTCTCCGGGCCAGTTCTCCGGCGTCGGTTCCGCATCGGGATCGAATCTCGGAACGGAGCAAGGGATCTCGCCGGGACCGCATTCCGGCACGTCGGGCGCGGTGAATTTGTCCAGCAGATCCATGAGGGGCGTGTTCTTGTTTTTCATGGTGATTGTCCTCCGTATTTGGTCGGTGTGTGGAATCAGTCCCCGTACATCTGATCGATGACCTTCGGGCCGAGTTTTTCCACGATCTTCCGGATAGAGGCGTAGCTGGAGGCGATATCCGAAGAATTGGCGTTGATGCTGTCGCGGTAGATCCATGCCAGCCCGCCGAAGATGTTGTCCAGCTCAAACGCGATGTCAAAGGCGCGTCCCGCCATCACGATGTCCACCATCTCGGCGGTTTCCGGCTCGCTGGAATACTTCCCTTTCAGCGCGGTGTCGAAATAAGCGGGGTAGACCTTTTTGTAGCTCTCAGCAGAGAGGGCCTCGTACAGGATGCCGACGAATTCCTCGTTCCCGTACGCCGTCATCGGGACGCCGTACACCGTGAATTTATCATCAGCGTTCGTCCGGTAGGACTCCTGCGCCTCATCCCATTTCGGCCACGGAAGCAGGGAATAGGCGTCCTCCATTTCGCGCAGGTCGGTATAGGCCGCATAGATGCGGAGAGGAGCGAACACCAGCTTTTTGTTGCAGAAGTTTTCCTCCTCCGCGTACTGCTCCGTGTATTTGAAGTAGCCCGGATTGTTGTAGTGCAGCTCGAGCAGCTTTTCCAGCGCGGACACCGATTTGTCCGTCAGGAAATTCGTCGTGATCCCGCCATCCTCCGTGTGTTCCGTGAGCGGAATGTCGAAGGCTGCTGTCCATGCGTCTGCCGGATTGACAACACAGTAGCCGAAGCCGTAGGTGTCGCCCCTGTCCTTTTTGCCGTCGCCGTTTTTGTCCTGATACATATTCTCGATCAGCGAGGTGAACGTGTCGAACGTCCACGTCCCCTCCTTCACCTTTCCGTACAGGTCGGAGGAGTGAAGTCCGTAATCCTCGAGTAGCGCGAGGTTGAAGAAGAAGGCGTAGGTATAGGTCATGGACGAGACGGATAGATCGGAGCAGGCGGCGAAGAGCTTGCCGTAGACGGTGCAGCTGTCGTTCGCAAGCTGGTTGTGCCACGGCTGCGTCAGATCCACATAGGGGATTTCCCGCCAGTTGAGAAGCGTTCCCTTGATGATCGGCGGCTTTGCCTGATGGTTGTACATCCCCACCAGATCGAATTCATCGCTCCCAGCCTGCACGACGGTGCTGATATAGTCCTGCGGGCTGGAGTGGGTCTCGCACTCAATGACGGCATTGAACCGGCTCTCGATGAGCAGGTTGCGGTTGAACACGGAGTCGTTGCAGACATCCCCGGTCAGCTCGTCCACGAGGATCTCCTCCCGCTTGACGATCTCGCCATTGTAGTCGTCCTCTTTGGTGAGAACGCGGAAGGCCTGCCCGTCGAAGGAGCGTTCCGGAAGGTTGTCCGGGATCAGCTGCTTGAGATCGTAGTCGGACAGCGCTTCCTCAGCGATTGAGGCGTCCGGCGCGGTGATTTCGGAGACCGATCCGTTCTCCGCCGTCTCTTCCGCTTCTTCCCCGGAGGAGGCGTTCGCGCAGGCCGTCACGGAGGACAAAAGCAGACACAGACTGAGAATGAGCGATATCCCTTTTTTCATGATAACGGAACTCCTTTCAATTATTATTTATTTCCCGGCGTATTGGCTGCAGTCAGATCTTCCGCGATGCCCGGACGTCCCGGCGTTTCGGAGGAGGACAGCCGGACTATATCTTTCTTGACGCCTCGGCTGCCCAGCGGATCCGCTCGTCGGAGAGAGAACCGTCCATGCTGCAGTCCGCGCCGAGGATGTAGCCGGTCTTGCCGCCCTCATCCACCAGTTTCCGGACCTCCGCCTCGATCTCCTCCCGGGAGCCTGTATAGAGGAGGGAACCCTTCCGGTTGTC
>CACYEN010000183.1 GCA_902773435.1 uncultured Lachnospiraceae bacterium
AAGCGTTCTCCCGCCGAGAACGATCCTTTCGCAAATGACAAGTCCGGAGCCGCGGCTCTGATCGAAACGGCACGGATTATCGCCGAGGTCGTAACCGATACCGACGTATGCTTCCTCTTCCTGTCCGGACAGGAGGACGGCGGGTACGGCGCCCAGAATTTCATTGCCGCACTGAACGATGAAAATCTCTCGCGCATTTCCGGGATGCTGAGCGTCGAGCGGGTCGGGTATGACTCCGACACGCCCTACGTGCTCAAAACCCTGACCGGCGAGAGCAATTCTCTCGGCGACATTGTGCAGCAGCTTGGACTGACGAATGACGCCCTTCTCTCCCGGACTGAGAACCAGGATCTCCCGAAAGACGATTACGGAACCTGGGTTCCGGTCGGGCAGTCTTCGGACGGATATATCGATGAAAAAACAGCGCAGCAGATTGCTGCCGCGCAGGCGGATGCGAATTACGGAGCGGAAAACGCCATCTCCATCGATTCGAGTGAATATATGGAATTCGATGGGGCATCGCCGGAGGATGCTGCCGGGGAAGACGCCATGTTTCTGGACGAGGAGGAGACGGAGAGCGAGCCGGTTCCGATGCCCAGCGCATGGAGCTATCTGAAGGACAGCACCCCGACCCTGACGACCTTCGGCGGAGGATCTTACCCTGCGGTCTCGGTCAGTCAGTATATGCCGGAGCTCGACGGCGACAGCTATGAGGAGACGAAGGCGCTCGGTCTCGCGGATACTACCCTGGCGGCGATTGAGCAGCTGGCAGCCGCGGAAACCTATTCACAGGGGAACACGGCCGGGGCAGACATCACGGTCCAGCCCGAGCAGGCCTATATGACAGGGGCTGCGGATGACTCCGTTCCTCTTGAAGATCCTTCGGTCCCTGTCGTAGACGCTTCCCTGATCGCGGACACAACGAATGTCATCGCCGCCACTCTGGCGCAGATCATGGATCCGACGACCTGAGACTCATATCATCTGATTTTACAAAACTTCGTCGCGCCCCTCCCGTGACTTTAATCATGGGAGGGGCGCGACGAAGTTTGAAGCCGATGGCGGAATTGATAAATATTTACTTTGCGTCGTTCTCGATGAATTCTCTGTAAATTGCCCGGATCGCGCGCCTGAAGTCCTCGTTCTGAACGCCGACGATGATATTCAGCTCGCTCGAGCCCTGGTCGATCATCTTGATATTGATGCCTGCGCCCGCCAGCGCTGTACACAGCCTTCCGGCGGTACCGCGGGCATTTTTCATGCCCCGGCCCACGATGGCAACGAGCGCCAGGTCCGACTCCAGATACAGATTGTCCGGATTGACCGCCCTGTGAAGTCCGGCGATAACATCCTGCTCTTTGTTGGCAAATTCCTCCTGATGCACCAGAACGGAGAAGGTGTCGATTCCGGATGGAGTGTGCTCAAAAGAGATTTCATTTTCTTCGAAAACCTGGAGAACGCGCCGGCCAAATCCGATCTCGGAGTTCATCATGGCCTTGTCGATCGTGACCGAGCAGAAGCCCGTCCGCCCCGCGATGCCCGTGATGACATGCCGCGGGCTGCGCACGGTTGACTCCACGATCAGAGTGCCGTTGTCGTTCGGCCGGTTGGTGTTGCGGATATTGATCGGGATGCCCTCCGCGCGGACCGGGAAGATCGCGTCCTCGTGCAGGACGGACGCGCCCATGTAGGAGAGCTCGCGCAGCTCCCTGTAGGTAACCGTCTCGATCACCTCCGGGTTCTCGATGATATGGGGGTCGCACGCAAGGCATCCGGACACATCCGTCCAGTTTTCATACACATTCGCGCGGACGGCCCGGGATATGATCGATCCCGTGATATCGGAACCGCCTCTGGAAAACGTCTTGATGCTTCCGTCCGGCATCGCCCCGTAGAATCCCGGGATGACGGCCTTCACGACGTTCCTGAGCCTCTCGCGGCAGACATCGTTCGTGAGCGTCGCGTCGAAATTCCCATGCGCGTCGAACAGAATCACTTCCTTCGCGTCGATGAACCTGCAGCCCAGATAGTTCGCCAGGACGATTCCATTCAGATATTCCCCGCGGCTTGCCGCGTAATCGCGCCCTGCTCTCCTGCGGAAATAATCCTCGATCACCGCAAACTCTTCGTCCAGCGACAGCTTCAGTCCCAGACCGTCAATGATCTCCTGGTACCGGTCGGCGATCCTGCGGATATCCTCGCTGATGTCCTGTCCCTCGGAGGCCTTGTCATAGCAGCTGTACAGCATGTCCGTGACTTTCGTGTCATCCGAGTAGCGCTTGCCGGGCGCCGACGGGACAATGTATCTCCGGTCCGGATCCGACCTGATGATCTCTCCGACCTTCTTCATCTGCTCTGCGCTGGCCAGTGAACTGCCGCCAAACTTTGTAACCTTCAGCATATCCTGCTCTGTCTCCTGAATTCATAAAGCTGTGAGGGCGAAAGATCCTTCCGTCCTTCCCTATCCCTCAATCACATCCGCCATACTGTAGAGTCCGGCATCTTTTCCTGCCAGATACCTTGCTGCAGCTAGGGCGCCTTTCCCGAAAATGCTTCTCGAGTAGGCGACATGGTGGAACTCGACCAGCTCGTCAGTCCCCGCAAAGATCACTTCGTGCGTCCCGGGGATATTTCCGCCCCGGACCGCGCTGATGCCGATCTCCTTCGGCCTGCGCTTCTCCAGGCGCTGCGAGCGGTCGAAGGTATAGTCATAGCTGTCTTCCAGCCCCTCATTGATGCTGTCTGCCAGCGCAAGCGCCGTACCGCTGGGCGCGTCCTTCTTCTGGTTGTGGTGGCGCTCCACGATCTCGATGTCGAAGCCCTCCGGGGCAAGCTTTGCGGCCGCCTCACGCACGAGCTTCAGCAGAAGATTGACGCCCAGGGACATATTCGCGGACCGAAGGAGCGCGATCTTCGCCGACTCTTCCTTGAGCCGCCCGATCTGCGCTTCAGACAGTCCCGTGGTGCAGACCACGACGGGGATCTCATGCGCCACGGCATAGTCGATCATCGTGTCAAACACCTTCGGGGAACTGAAGTCAACGATCACGTCCGCCTCTTCCTTCACCTCATCGAACCCCGGATACACCGGATAGGCGCCGCATCCCTCTCCGGCGACATCGACTCCGGCAATTACCTGAACTTCCGGATCTTCTTTCGCAAGATCCGTTATCACCTTCCCCATCCGGCCATTGCAGCCGGTAAGCAGTATTCTTGTCATTCCTGAAAACCCTTTTTCATATCTGTTTCTGATCAGTCAC
>CACYEN010000184.1 GCA_902773435.1 uncultured Lachnospiraceae bacterium
CCCCGTTCTGCGCGACCCTGAACTCAATTCCCCTCGGCGGCAGTGCTGAGGATATGCCGACTGAAAGTATGAGAATAAATGAGACAAACACGTTTCGCCAGTAGGATCCGCGAAGCGCGATCCGGGCCATCTCTTTAAGCCTCTGACGTGACCATTCCATACGATTCCTCCTCTATATATCAGCTCAGTAGTATCGTTTCGAAGCGTTCCGTCTTATTTTCATTTTTGCTCAAAATATCTGACGTGTCAACAGATTCGTCCCCAATTATACATATAATTCACAGCCGCCCCGAAGTTCACGATTTCTTCACTTGTGTATGCGGTCCCGGAAAGGTAGTATGAATAGGAAGGATACAAGAAAAGAGCCTCATTTTCAGACGGCTCTCAAGATTAACGCTTTTGCGGAAAGGTACTGACATGAAGAAAAACCTGATTCTCACAGCCGCCCTGGCCTGTTCCCTCACACTCGCCGCGGGGTTCTCGTGTCCCGCTTTTGCTGAGTCCGTGGCTGAGACCGCGGAGGAGGCCGCCGCGGACACCGCGTCGAACCCGGAGGAGATGATCTTCACGGCGGACGAAGCTCCCGTCTCGGAGCAGGAACTGACTGTGGATAATATCGATGAATTCATCAGCCTCGCTGACTACAAGAACCGCGAGATCTCGGCCGGGAGCGATACGCCGATCGAGAACGGCATGACCGCGAATATCGACTACACCGGCACGATCGACGGCGAGGTGTTCGACGGCGGTTCGGCCCAGGGCGCGAATCTCGAGATCGGATCCGGCACCTTTATCGAAGGGTTTGAGGAACAGCTGGTCGGCTGCCGCGAGGGCGACAGGGTTACGGTCTCCGTGACGTTCCCCTCCGACTACTTCGCCGAGGAGCTTGCCGGCAAAGCCGCGGAATTCGATGTCAGTATCAACCGGGTCTACCTCAACACCCCCAGTGTGATCCTCTCCCAGATCACGGACGAGTCGGAGCTGATTCAGTATCCGCAGTCGCTGTGCGATGAGTGGGACAGGATTCTGAGGGAGATCTACGCCGGGTACATGGGCGGCGAGGAGGATTTCAGCAAGGTTCTGGAGGCTTTCGGCATCTCCGAGGACACCTTCCGGTCGATGGTCCTCACGAACGTCAAGGGCGACCTCGTGCAGCGTGCGATTCTCGCTAAGGAGGGCCTCTCGAAGGAGAGCGAGGCGTATGAGAAGTCGCTTGCCGTCCTCCTCGGCACATACGGCTTCGATTCCATCGAGAACATGAAGGCGGTCGGGTATGCCGACGCGGAGATCGAGTACGTCGTTATGAACCGCATGTGCCTGGGCGTCATCGAGCAGTACGGAGCTTAAGCGAAGGGCCGTGGGAGGCGCGTTTTCCGGATCCGGACCGGCTTATCCGTGATCCACCCCTCCTCTCGACGTTCCGCTTACGATAAATACAGGATTTTCAGCCCGGAGGCACTGTCTGCCTCCGGTTTTTCTGCGCCTTGAGACCCGGATCTCCGTCACGTCCGTATCAAAACCGGCCGTCTCCAGCGCGTCGGACGCCTTCACGGCGAACGCCATATCCCGCGTCAGAACCGCGATTCTCACGAAGGGATTTCTCGAGACGAGGATCTGGATCGTGTCCGTGAAACGCTTCCCCTCGCACAGCAGCACCGCTCCGTCCGGCGCGGGCAGGTGAGAGAGCGCTTCCGGAGACGAGCCCCTGATGAGGACCATGTTGCGGATTCCGTGGCGCGCCGCGTTCTTCACCGCCTCCTCCAGCCTTCCCCGGTTCTCCTCGACGGCATAGACGATGCCCGAAGGGACCGCGAGAGCCGCCTCGCAGGCGACATCCCCGTAGCCGCTCCCGATGCAGTAGATGACGTCGGCTCTCCCGGGGGACAGGCGCGTAAGGGCGGCAGCCCGGACTTCCGCCGGGAAGACCGAGTCCTCCGGGCCGAACGGGATCTCTTCGACGCGCCCCGGCAGCCTGCCGGGCCGCATGAACAGGAACATGCTGTCCGCGGGAAAATCCCTGGCAGCCGCCTCTTCGATCGTTCCCCTGAAGACGCTCTCCCCCTCCCCTCCCGGGCAGCTGAGGGCGTAGACGGCGATGTTCTTATAACCCGCCGCCAGGATCTCCCTGAAGTAGGACTTCATCTTCTCGCTTCCGTAGGCGAGCACCCGGGCATTCTTCTCGATATGGGGCAGCAGGGACGAGCGCTTGCGCCGGAGGTCGACGGTCACCGCGTCCCGGAGCGGGATCCCCGTCCTCGACGCCATGTAGGAGGCGGCGGAAACCCCGGGGATGATCGCCGGTCTCAGGTCCAGCAGCTCCGAGTAGTCGTTCTCATAGCGGTCCGTTCCCGGGTCGCCCTCGACGAGGACGGCGATTCTCGCGTAGGCGCCGCACTCGGCCAGTCGGCGGATCGCAGGGATGTTCCGGACGGGCTCGGTCGCCCGGCCCTTCAGGATGTCCTCCATCCTCCGGAGCATCTCCTCCGACCCGACGCAGAGATCGGCGAGGTTCAGCGCCGCCACGGCCTGCTTCGTCAGGAAGCGCCGGTTTCCCGTCCCGCAGCCGATGATCATGATCTGTCCGCTCTTCTGTGTCCTTCCGGTAAAATCGTCAGCCATTTTTCTCCTTCTCCCCCTCCGTGCCGCGCGCGCCCGGCGCCTTCACGGGAATCTGTGAAAATACAATCGCAAAGAACATAAGTCCGCACCCGACCAGCTCCCTCGCGGTGAGCGTCTCTCCGAGAATAAGCCAGCCCCCGACCGCGCTGAACACGCTCTCGAGGCACATGATCAGCGACGCGATCGTCGGGTCCAGGCCTCCCTGTCCCATAATCTGCAGCGTGTAGCCGACCCCGCTCGACAGGACTCCGGTGTAGAGGAGCGCGGGCAGCGCGGCGCGGAGGGCGCCGGGAGCCGGCTTCTCGAAGGCCAGCATCGCGAACGTCGCGAAGATCCCTTCCGCCATGGTCTGGAAGAGGGAGAGCAGGATCGGGTCGGTCACTTTCACGAAATGATTGACGAGCAGGATCTGCACGCTGAAGAGGAGCGCGCAGGCGATCATGAAAATGTCCCCCCTGACGAGCCCGCCCCCCGCCCCCGCCATGCAGAGAAGGTAGAGTCCCGCGGTGCCGATGAGAACGGACGCCCAGATCCGAAGTCCGGGCACCTTTCCGAGAAGGGTGGAGATGACCGGCACGAAGATCACGTAGAGGGCCGTGATAAAACCGGCCTTCGCGGTCGTCGTCGAGGCGATTCCCGCCTGCTGGGCGGCGGACGCGGAGAAGAGCGCCAGGCCGCAGAGAACGCCGCCCGCGAGGTAGGCCCGTTGTCCCGAGATCACTTCCCGGACCGCGCTGCCCTCTCCGGTCGTCTTTCTGTAGAGGAACAGGCTGACCGGTATGAGAAAGGCGATGGCGATCCAGCACCTCACGGCGAGGAACGTGAACGGCCCGACGAAATCCGAGCCGACGCTCTGAAAGACGAATGCGAACCCCCATACGACTGCCGCCAGCAGGAGGAGCAGCGCCGGGATCAGGCTGTTCCCCCGGCTGCCCCCGCGGGCGGCTCTTCGAACCGGTTCAGAAGACATATGTGACCTCCCCTCGTCGGAACCTGTCTCTATCTGTATCACGCGGTTTGCCCGTCCGCGGAAAGAGAACCGGAGATATCCGGCTGCCCGCGTATTTACTTGGGCGGACATGTGTGATAATATTGTTACGAATTGTTACATTTATATTAAGATAAGTAATTCCGCACCGGACGCGGCCCGCGCTCCGGCGGAAGGAGGATTGCCATGTATTGTACCCACTGCGGAAAGAAGATACCCCCGGAATCAAGAAGATGCCCGAAGTGCGGCGCCGATCTCACCTATGAGACGAACGTGATCCGCAACCGGCCCGACGACGGGCCCCGCCGCCGCTCCTCCCGCGGGAAGCGCACCGCAGGCCTGATCTTCGGCCTTGTCATCGCCCTCGCCGCGCTCGAATGTATCTGGGTGTTCGTCCTCTCCCCGAAAAACCTCGAGAAGAAGACGACGGATTCGTTCGCGGCGGCCGCCGCGAACGCCTCGAAGCAGGACCCGGGTGACGAGGCAGTCGTGACAAAGAAGCCGGAGAGCGCGAAGCCAGAGGCTTCCGGACAGTCCTCCGGAGCCGTCACGGCGCCGACGGCGACGCCGGTCGTCACCCCCAGGGTTGAGACACCGAAGCCGACCCCGGTCGTGACTCCCACGCCGGAACCGACGAAAGTTCCGACCCAGAAGCCGACACCCGTCCCGACAGCAGCCCCGACGCCTGAGCCCACGAGAATCCCGGAGCCGACCGCGGAGCCGGAACCCGTGCAGGTGTGGCGCGAGGAAGAGACGACGATTCAGACTTATGAGCAGGCGGATGAGATCTACGGCGAGACGACGAAGACGAACTACTACATACTGCCCGAGAGCGACAGCGCCATCATCTCCGATCATGATCTCGAGGATCTCAGCGACGCCGACCTGAGGATCGCGAGGAACGAGATCTACGCCCGCCACGGCCTCATCTTCAAGTCCGAGGACCTCAACATCTACTTCTCGAACCAGGCCTGGTACCACGGCACGTCGAGCGACGCGGACTCCATCGCGCTCTCAGGGATCGAGCAGGAAAACCTGCAGACAATTTTAAATTATGAGGAAGAAAAGGGCAATACCCAGGGATCAGTTTTGAACACAGGTACCTTTGAGCAGATCCAGAACGGCACGATCAGCGAGGGCTACGACTACGAGGAGCTGACCGGCGGAATCGTCGGGGAAGAGCTGATCCTCGACGAGCCGGTTCCCGAGGACGTCCCGGGCGAGGAGGATTTCGAGCTCGCGGAAGAGGATTTCGAGGCAGGGGAAGAGAATTTCGAGATCTTCGGGGAAGATTATGATTACGTCGAAGAGGATACGGAAGACGCGCAGGCGGGCGACGGCCCGGAGATCGACGAAGACGCCGGAGCCGGGTCCGCGAGGGACTACATCCTCCCCGACAGCGCGGTAAAGAAGGTCACCTCAAAGCAGCTCGCGAAGCTCTCGGAGAAGGATATCCGGATCGCGAGAAATGAGATCTACGCCCGCCACGGCCTGATCTTCCAGTCCGAAGACCTCAATGAGTACTTCGGCGCGAAGCAGTGGTACGAGGGGACGACGGAGGATTCCGACTCGATCGTGCTCTCCGACGTCGAACAGAAGAATCTCGAGGCGATCATCGCCTATGAGAAGAAGCACAACCTGAACCAGTGACGAACTGTCAGCTTTACAGAGAGGCAGGTCCCTTATGCCATCCCGTCCGGGAGGAGCTTAAGGGACCTGCCTCTCTTATCTTATCTTAATCTAATCATCTCTCCGGGCGGCCTGTCTGCCGCCCCGGGTTATCGGCCCGTGATTCGCTCACTCACCGTTCATCTTGCCGGGCGAACCGTCCCGCCCGGTTTATTCTCACGTCTCTCTCACCGTCTCATAGAGCTGCGCGACGGTCCTGCTGTCGGGCATGTCGGCCATCGCCTTCTTGAGCAGGGCGACCGCGCCCTTGAGATCCTTGTTCCCCAGATAGATACTCACCTGGTTCGTCACGAAATCCTCATAATTCTGGATCGCCGTGTTCTTCAGCGAGAGCAGGTCGTCGTCCTTCTGGTTATAGGCGAGCGCCGCGTCCAGGAGATCGATCGCCTCCTTGTAGAAGCCCTGTTCGATGTAGGACTCCGCCGTCGGAACCGCTTCCGCCTTCAGGCTCGACGCGTAGAACTGTCTCAGCGACGTCAGGCGGTCCTTCAGCTCCTGGTTGTCCGGGAGAGCCTGCAGCGCCTCCGTGAGGGACGCGATCGCGGCCTGCATCTCCTCGTCGCCGGACGGGCTTTGAGCCGCTTTCAGGACCTCGCTGACATAGGCGGTCTCGGTCTCTCCCCCGAGCCGGACGGCTTCAGGGTAGTTCTTGTCCTCCCTCACGACCTTGCCGTAGAGAAGGATCGCCTGCCTGAGCTCACCCTGCTCCCGGGCCTTCTCCGCCGAGATGAACGCGACCTTGGAGTCGTAGAGCGTCGAGAGCTGGTTCAGCCTCCGCTCCGCCGTCTTCCCGGCGGCCCCGATCTCCCCGAGCGTCCCGATCCTCGCCTCGGCGTCCTCATAGGTGATCCCGCCTCCGTTGTAGGAGTCGAAGACGTGGTTGATGCCGAACGGGGACAGCAGCCGGAGGAGGCCCCGCTCGGTCACGTACTGCTCCGCCTCCGCGCCGGCCGCTCTGGCGTCGTCAACCGCCCCGGCGCAGGCGTACATGAACGCCCTCCTCGCGGGTGACCAGTAGACGTAGATCATCATCGCGATGACAACCAGTATGGCGACAATCCATCCGACGGGGGAGCGGCTCCGCGTCTCCCCGGCATATTCCCCGCCCTCGTCCTCGTCGTAGGAATCCGACTCCTCTTCGTCGTCCTCGACCGCGAGGACCCGCTTCCGGGGCGGCGCCACAGCTTCCTCCCGAATGGGTTCTGACAGGTCTTCATCCTCGTCGCCGCGGTCGAAGAAATGATCGGCACCAAAGTCGTAGTCCCCGTCGTCCTGGTCGTAGAATTCGTCCGGCTCATCGAAAGCGTCTTCGTCTTCGAACCCGCCGCCGGTTTCTTCCCCTGCGCCTGTCAGTCCGTCCGCTTCGCGGAAGTCCTCCCTGTCCCGGAACGGGTCCGGAGCCTCCGTCGGCCCGGCGAGGAAATCAGGAATCTTCTCCTCTCTTTTCGCCTCGGGCGCGCGGTCCGCCCCCTTCCCCTCCGGAGGCGGGGCGCAAGGCTGGCCGCAGTGATAACAGAACTTTGACTCGTCCCTAAGTTTTTCTCCGCAGTATCTGCAATACTTCATCTGTCGGCAATCATCCCCCGACGGGGAAATGCGCGGTGAGGCCGGAACGCTCCGGTCTCACTCATCCCCCGTGATCTTATACTCCATATACGCTTTCCCCCCGGAAAGCTCCTTCCAGACAAATGTCCCCTCACTGAAAATCATGTAACCCCGGGGGCTCCCCTCCTTCGGCATCGAAACCGACCCGGGATTCATGTAGATAAATGTCTCATGTTTCACACAGCCGGGAACATGGGTGTGTCCCGCGAGCAGGATATCGCCCCTCCGGAGCGGAGGCGGGCTGTCCTCGCCCGCGAGATGGCCGTGCGTGATGTAGATCAGGCGGTTTCCCGCCGGCAGCAGCGCGTAGTCCGCCATCACCGGGAACTCCAGCACCATCTGGTCGACCTCCGCCTCGCAGTTTCCCCTGACCGCAAGGATCCTGTCCCGGTATCCGTTCAGCAGCCGGATCACTTCCCTGGGGCGGTAGTCGTCGGGCAGGTCATTCCGCGGGCCGTGGTAGAGCAGGTCCCCGAGGAGAATCATCCGGTCGGCCCGCTCCTCTTTGAACCTCTCAAGGAGCATGCCGCAGTACTTCGCGGACCCGTGTATGTCAGACGCGATCAGCCATCTCATGCCGTCTCTTCTCCTCCTGCGAAATCACGGATACCCCGTCTCACCGAAGAAGTCCGAGCAGCGACTCGCCGATCGTTCCCTCCGGCATCGCGATCCCGAAGTTCTCGGCGCACGTCGCGCCGACCGCGCCGAACGAAGCCTGGTCGGGAAGCGCCCCGCTCTCCTTGAGCGATGCGGAGTAGATGAGGAGGGGAACTTTCTCCCTCGTGTGATCGGTCCCCTTCCAGGTCGGATCAGTGCCGTGGTCAGCCGTTATCATGACGAGATCGTCTTCCCTGAGCGCGTCGAGTAAGATTCCCAGCTTCTCGTCAAACCTCTCGATCTCTCTCGCGTAGCCCTCCGGATCCCTCCGATGTCCCCAGAGCGCGTCAAAGTCCACGAGATTGACGAAGCAGAGGCCTTCCCAGCCGTCCTTCTTCGCCTCCTCGATCGTCTGCTCCATGCCGTGGACCGAGCTGTCGGAGTGGTGGGCCTCCGTGATCCCCTCGCCGACGAAGATGTCGTTGATCTTTCCGATCGAGATCACGTCGTACCCCGCGTCTTTCAGGGCGTTGAGCGCCGTCCGTCCGGACGGCTTCAGGGCGTAGTCGTGGCGGTTGCTCGTCCGCCTGAACTCGCCCTTCTTCTTTCCGACGTAGGGCCTCGCGATGACGCGCCCCACCTTCCACTCGTCTCTCATCGTCAGTTCGCGGGCGATCTCGCAGCAGCGGTACAGGTTCTGAAGGTCGAAGGTCTCCTCGTTCCCGCAGATCTGAAGAACCGAATCGGCGGACGTGTAGACGATCATCTTGCCCTCGTTGATCTCCTGTTCGCCCAGCTCGTCGATGATGGCCGTGCCGCTCGCCGCCTTGTTGCCGATCACCTTCTTCCCGCAGCGCTCCTCGAGCTCGCGGATGAGTTCGGGCGGAAAGCCCGTGTCCGTGAACGTCACTAACGGCTTTGTCGTCAGAAGCCCCATCATCTCCCAGTGGCCGGTCATCGTGTCCTTGCTTCGGCTGGCCTCCCTGAGCCCGCAGTAGTAAGCCGTCGGAGTCCCGACGGGAGCGACCTGGCGCATCGGCTTCAGGTTGCCCAGGCCCATCTTCTCGAGATTCGGGATGTGGAACGGGCTGACCGACGCGTCGATGTGGCCGAGTGTATCCGCCCCGTCGTCGCCGAAATCCGCGGCGTCGGGAGCCCCGCCAATTCCCATGGAATCGCAGACTATGACAAAGATTCTTCTGAAATGTCTCATATCTCCAGCGCGAGTTCCATCATCTTCCGGAAGCCGACCTGCCGGTCATCGGAACTCAGCTCCTTTCCGGTTAAAACTTCGTCTGAGATCGTGAGGATCGCGAGCGCCTTCTTCCCGCACCTTGCGGCCTCCATGTAGAGACCGGCCGACTCCATCTCGAGGCAGAGAACGCCCATCTTGATCCAGCCCTCGCTGCTGTTTGGGTCGGCGCTGTAGAACTGGTCCGAGGAGAGGACATTTCCCACGACGACACGGGTCCCCTGCTCCTCGGCGACTTTCACCGCCCTGTAGAGCAGGTCCCAGTCCGCGATCGGGGCAAACGTCCCGCCGAGATGGTACTGGTCCGCCCAGGAGGAGTTCGTGCAGGCGCCCTGGGCGAGCACGATATCCATGATCCTGCATTTATCACTCACGGATCCCGCGGACCCGATCCGGATAATGTTCTGCACGTCGTAGAAGCAGTAGAGCTCGTGCGCGTAGATCCCGATCGACGGCATGCCCATGCCGCCGCCCATGACCGATATGCGCTTCCCGTGATAGGTGCCCGTGTAGCCGAACATATTCCTCACGTCGGTCACGAGCTTCGCGTCTTCAAGGTAGTTGTCCGCGATGAATTTCGCGCGGAGCGGATCCCCCGGCATCAGCACGGTCTCCGCGAAATCCCCCTTCTTCGCCCTGTTGTGGGGGGTGGGCGTAAAGATTTCAGCCATGATCTGTTATCCTTTCTGCGCATCCCTCCTGATCAGGACCCGGATCGCTTCCACCGCGGTCCTGATGGGGAGATCCATATCGTGAATGACAGGATTCGGAAGGCCCTTCGCCTCCCTCTCCTGATTTGCCATGACGAGGAAGAGCGACCCGACCCTCACCGCCCTCGCGGCACCGACGATGAAGAGCGCGGCTGATTCCATCTCCGAGCACTTCGCCCCCATCCGGATCCAGGCGTCCCACTTGTCCTTCAGCTCATAGCCGACCGGCATGGAGCCCGGATCGTGCTGCCCGTAGAAGGAGTCCTTGCACTGCGTCACGCCGACGTGATAAGACGCGCCGATCGCGCGGGCGCCCTCGACCATCGCGGTCAGGACCTCAAAGTCCGCAACCGCGGGGTACTCGATCGGAGCGTACTCCCTGCTCGTGCCCTCCATCCGGATCGCGCCGCTCGCGATCACGATGTCTCCGCTCTTCACGTCGAGCTGCATGCCGCCGCAGGTTCCCACCCTGAGAAATGTATCCGCCCCGCACTTGACCAGCTCCTCGAGCGCTATCGCGCTTGAGGGGCCGCCGATCCCGGTCGACGTGACGCTCACCTTCACGCCGTCGAGCGTTCCGGTGTAGGTGACGTACTCGCGGCTGTCCGCGATCAGTTCCGGATTGTCAAAGTGCGCCGCGATCTTTTCACACCGCTTCGGGTCCCCCGGGAGAATCACATATCTCCCGACCTCTCCCTCTGCGACCTGGATGTGATACTGACGGGTCTCGTCTTCCGAATATCTCATATGATACCTCCGGGCGGCCGGAGCCGGCCGCCGATCCTGTCAGATCTTGAACAGCGTACTCAGGATGCCGCGCCCGAGGCTGGCCCCGAGATTGCCGCCGATCGTCTTTCCGAAGGAGCCGAACTTCTTTCCGACCGCTTTCCCCGCCTCGCGGCCCACGGTTCCGAGGACCGTCGACGCGACCGACTTCGCGGCGCGCTTCTTCTGCTTCTCGTCCTGCTCCGCCTCTCTCGCCGCCTGCTTGTCCGCGGCAGCCTGCTCCTTTTCGGCCTGGGCTTCCGCCAACGCCGCTTCCCTCGCCTCGGCCTCAGCGATGCCGAGCCTCTCCAGGATCTCATACGCGGATTCCGGATCGACCGCGTTCGCGTACTTGCTGTAGGACAGGCTGCCCTTGACGGCGGAGTCCCTCTCCTCCTCGGAGATCGCGCCGAAGCGGCTCTTAGGCGGAAGGATGTTCACCTTCTCGCAGACCGTCGGGACGCCCTCTTCATTGAGGAAGGACGCGACGGCTTCTCCGGTTCCGAGCGAGAGGATCGTCTCGTAGGTGTTGAAGGACGGATTGACGCGGAACGATTCCGCCGCGGCCCTCACCGCCTTCTGGTCCGCCGGCGTGTAGGCATGCAGGCCGTGCTGGATCTTGTTGCCGAGCTGCGAGAGCACCCCGTCCGGGATATCCCTGGGATTCTGCGTGCAGAAGTAGACGCCGACGCCCTTGGAGCGGACGAGCTTCACGACCTGCTCTATCTTCTCGAG
>CACYEN010000185.1 GCA_902773435.1 uncultured Lachnospiraceae bacterium
CGGTTCAGAGTTTTACTCACTTTCTATGGCCAATTTCCTGCTATGCATTGGATTATGCACAAATCCGCTCTTAAATCCCTGAGTTTCCGAGACTACTCGATTCCATGGGTGAGCTGGACCGCGCGTCTTCCTCCCTGTCGGATTTCAGCTCCGCGCTCGGCGGCTCCATTCATGACATGGCCCAGGGCGTCGATATCGATCTCAGGAAGAACGACGCAGTGCGCGCGGCGGGAAATGAGATATACGCCGGCCTGGACCAGATCTCCGCCCAGATCGACAGCCTGAATGCCTTCGCAAGAGACGAAAGCATGCAGGTCATCGGGAATCTGAACGAGATCAACCGCCGCTTCAACAGCATGACAGACCTCATGAAGAACGAGCGGGACCGTCTGAACAGCCTCATAGACGAGGGCATCTTCGAGGATCATTCCGATCTCGCGGATTCTCCCGCAAGGATCCGCGGCTGCCGGAACGAAGCGGATGTAAACGGGGACCTGACGACCGGCGGCATCACGGGGACCGTCGGCATCGAATATGACCTGGATCCTGACGAGGATGTGCTCCGCCGGAATGACCGCTCCCTGGACTATACCTTCGGCGTCACCGCGGTGATCCTGGATTCGGAAAACGCGGGCCGGGTGGAAGCGCGGGGCAACTATGTCGGCGGCATTGCGGGAAAGATGGACCTTGGGCGCCTCTTAAACAACCGGAACATCGGGGACGTCTCTTCGGAGAACGGCGACTTTGTGGGCGGCATCGCGGGTTACGGCGACGGATATCTGGACGGAAACTCCGCCCGCTGCAGGGTGACCGGCGACAAGAACACCGGCGGCATCGACAACATCGACTACGCCTCCAGGGCGGAAAGATCCCCTGAGCCGCTGGAGACGGTCCTGGTGAAGTTCCTGGTGGAAGGCCATCTCCTCGGCAGCAGGGAAGTAAAGACCGGGACTCTTTTGAAGGAACTCTCTTTCCCAGAGGCGGAAAAACGGGAGGGCTTCCTGCTCCTGTGGGATAAGGAGGGGGACACTGCGCTGGCAGAAGATACCGTCGTGACCGGCGCCTACCGCCTTGCAGTGGCAGTCCTGCATGCGCCTGAGAACTATCCCGGCACCAGCAAGCCGGTCCTCATGGCGGACGGCCTCTTCCGGGAGGAGGACCGGCTCGAGTACAGCGGCCTCGGTGAGAACCACTATAAGATCACGGTCCCCGACGACGGCCTTTCCGAAAGAAAGATCCGCGTCCACAAGCCGGATTATAAAAAGTATATCGTTCTGGTGAATGGCACAGAGACGCCAGTGGAAGCCTTTGGTGATTACCGCACATTTACCGCCGGAGACCGGAAGCTGGAGATACTCATTGAGAAGACCGGCTTCCCGACAGAATATCTCATTGCAGCTGCCGCCGCGGGCGTTTTCATTGTCCTTGCCGCGGCGCTGAAGAAGACAAAAAAGAAATATCTCATGGAAGGCATCACGGGCGTCGAAAACAACAGCTGGAACCTTTACTACGGCGAATGCTACCACTCCAAAACGGCCTGCATCATCGGCCCGAGCCTGGAGGGCGACGGTATTTTCGAAGTGACGATCACCGGCAGTCCGGAGCTCATGCCGAAGAAGATTTTTGAAGACTTTACGATGAAGAGCCCCATGGCGCCGAACTTTAAGAATGCAAAGCTCATCAAAAAGAGCGGCTGCTCCGTGAAGTCCTACCTGTCGATGAAGAATCCCTGCAAGGGCAACGTGATCTGCATCGGCGACAGCGCCGCGATGATCGAAGTGGAGACCCAGGGAGGATTCCTCTGCGGCGACATGGCGGCGAAGGCCGTCATCGCGGAGATGGAAGGAAGAAACGGGTTTGACGAGTACACCAAATGGTGGCAGGAAGCCTTTGAGTTCAACCAGCCGGACCATATGATCGTCTCCCAGGGATACGCCCTGGCCTTTGTCTACACGGACGATGAGCTGGATTACCTGTTCTCCCTCTGCGAGGGACATGAGCTGCACGGCACATACAGTCAGTACCTGACTCCGAAGCTGATCTGGGACTGCATCAGGCTGAGCTCCGCAAAGATCAAAGAGGAGCGCCCGGAAATCTACGCGAAGATGGTAAAGATGGGACAGGCAGAGCAGTGACGCTCCGCCGGAAAATAACAACGATAAGCAACAGGAGGAAAATAAATCATGGCTCGTAAGATTTCTGATGAATGTGTAGGATGCGGAACCTGTGCGGCTTTCTGCCCGAAGGGAGCGATCTCCCAGGCAGTTTCCGGTTATTATGAGATAGACCCCGCGTCCTGTGTGGACTGCGGCAGCTGCGAGAAGGTATGTCCCGCGGAAGCGATCGCGCCGGAAGAAAAAAAGGCGTGAGGAAGGAGCGGCAATGCTGGATTTATTGATCATCGGCGCCGGCCCGGCCGGTCTGATGGCGGGTTACACGGCGGCAAAAGGCGGCGCCAAAGTCCTGATCGTCGACATGAAGAGAGACATTCCCGTCGCGAGAAGAGCCTGCTCCGCCCAGTTTGTGCTGGATGACGGATACGAGGGCGAGACGCTGAAGATCGGGGACGGAAAGCTGATCTTCACGAAAAACGGTTTCGAAGTGCCCTATACCGGGAAGCTGGTCCCGATACAGCATAACTATATGATCTCTCCCAAAGGGTATCAGGTCGACTTTTCCTATGAGGATCTCCGGCCCACCGCGATGAAGTTCGACAAGAACGCCCTTTTGAAAGGTCTTCTTGAGCAGTGCGAAGGTGCCGGCGTCGAGATCCGCCCCGGCACGATGGCGCTGAAGGGATGCGATGCCGGAGAATACGTAAAGCTGACTGTGAAGGATGAGAACAAAGAGTATGAGCTGGAAGCCAGAAAGCTCATCATCGCGGAAGGCGTCAACAGGAAGCTCACGGCGGTCTTCGGACTCAACAAGGGCTATCAGTGCATGGGCGTCCCGCTGACCTACGAATACACGCTTGAGGGGACCACGGGAATCCCGCACAACAGCTGGATCCAGTACTACGGGGACGTCTACCACCCCTTCATGGAGATCATGGTGGGAGAAAGCACCTACAGTGACGACGCCCTGGAATTTACCATCATGGGGATCGGGGACCAGAAGCCGAAGGCCTTCTTCGAGAAGCTCAGGACAGAGAGCCCGCTGGCGGAAAACCTGAAAAACGCGAGGATCGTGGAGCGGAAAGGCTGCGCCTGCAAAAACTTCCTGTCCCTCACCAGGCCCTATGCGGGCAATGTGCTCGCTATCGGCGACAGCGCGGCTCATATCGAAGTGATCAACCAGGGCGCCATGATGTGCGGTTTCAACGCGGGCAATGCTGTCGTGAAGGAACTTGCCGGAGAAAAGGGCTTCGAGGAGTACTCCCGCTGGTGGAACGACGCCTTCGAGTTCAACTGTGAGGATCCCGCCGAGCAGCTGAAGATGTACGGTGCGATCAACATCAAACGCACCCTCTCCGACGACGAGATCGACTATCTGTTTGCGATGCTGGTCGGAGAGCAGCACTCCGGTCACTTCAACCAGTACGAGGTACCGAAGAACTTCTGGACCGCCGTCCTGAAGCACGACGACACGATCAGGGCGGAGAACCCCGCGCTGTATGAAAAGATGAGTGCGATCAGGGAATACAAGAAACAGGGGAAATTCTGATATGGATATTATGGAAAAAAACCATCAGCTCATTGACCGGCGGATCTCCGAGGGCCTTGCGCTTCTCAGGAAATACTACGAGGTGGAGGAGCGGCCGGCGGATCCCGTGATCTCCAGCCCGAAGGTCGGCGGCAGGACCCACATTGCCCGCAGCTATGATATCAAGGGCGTCGGAAATCTTCTGACCATGACCTGCAAGGAATCCGCGGAGAATAACCTGAGCTCCTTCGTGGTGATGCCCTACTTAAAGAATCTGCCGCTGTTTTCGTCGGACTTCGTTTATTCCGGTGAAAACCGGTACTTCCTTCTGGAGATCTACGATCTTTCCGTGCGGCACGACGCGCTGTATGACAGCGGCATCGCGTCCTTCAGGGAATTTGCCCCGGCGATCGGCAGCCTGAAGGATATCCCCACCCAGCCCTGCTGGTACGATGACATCCGCCCCGTATGCTACTCCAAGGCACCGACGCCGGACCAGGACGATGCGGCAATCAAAGGATTTCTGGATTTCCTTTCGCTCGTGATCAGGATGGAACAGGCAGCGCCTGCCCTGACCGGCGAAGACCTGGCCCTGAAGTGGAAGAAAAACAGGGAATACGCGGACCGGCTCATCGACGACGGAGGCGTATCC